>CAYSFN010000049.1:0-17562 GCA_964430045.1 uncultured Gemmatimonadaceae bacterium | reverse complement strand
GCTGGCGGCGCCCGCGGACCTGCTGCTGCTCGACGAGCCCACCAACCACCTGGACCTCGACACCACGCGCTGGCTCACGCGCTACCTGGGCGAGCTGGGTGAGACGGTGATCGTGATCTCGCACGACCGCGCCTTCCTGGACGAGACCGTCGATCACGTGCTGCACGTGAGTGCCGGCGCGGCAACGCCGTACAGGGGCGGCTATTCGGCGTTCGTGCAGCAGAAGGCCGAGCGGGAGCTGACGCTGCGCCGGGCGGTGGAGAAGCAGCAGGCCTTCGTGAGCAAGGAGGCCGACTACATTCGCCGCCATCTCGCGGGGCAGAACTCTGCGCAGGCCAAGGGGCGGCGCAAGCGTCTGGACCGCCTGCCGCGGTTGTCGCCGCCACCGGGCGAAGCCGGGGCCATGACCCTTGTGCTGGAGATCGGCGACCGCGGGGGCGACCGGGTGTTTCAGACCGAGAAGCTGACCGTGGCCGTCGGCACGCCACCCAACGAGCGCGTGCTGCTGAAGCACGCGACCGTGACGTTGATGCGCGGCGACGTGATCGCACTGGTCGCGCCGAACGGTGCGGGCAAGACCACGCTGCTCTCGACCCTGCTGGGCGCACGGGAGCCGCAGGGCGGCGAGGTGCGCATCGGGGGGTCGATCACCACGGCGTGGTACCGCCAGGACCTCGCGGGCGTGCCGCTGGACAAGTCGATCTACGACGTGATCCAGGACCTGCGGCCGCTCTGGGCGCGCGGGCAGATCCAGGGACTGCTGGGCGCGTTCGGCTTCACGGGCGACGAAGTGCTGCGCTCGACCAACTCTCTCTCGGGCGGTGAACGGGCGCGTGTCGCCCTGGCGATGATCACGCTGCGCAAGGCCAACCTGCTCGTGCTCGACGAACCCACGAACCACCTGGACGTCGAGAGCATCGAGGCGTTGGAGGACGGCATCGAGGAGTACGAAGGCACGACGGTGATCGTCAGCCACGACCGGGCGTTCCTGCGCGAGCTGGCCACGCGGGTGTGGGCGATCCGCGACGGCAAGCTGATCGACTTCTCCGGGTCCTTCGTGGAGTGGGAGGCCGCCGAGGCCGTGCGCGAGAAGCAGGTGGCGAGCGCGGCGAGCGATGCGCGGCGCGACGAGAAGGTGAAGGCCGCCGCACGTGCGGCGGAAAAGCCGAAGGCGCGTGGTGCGGGCGACGGCGACAAGCGCGCGGCGAAGCGGCGCGTGGAGGCGGCCGAGCAGGACGTCGCGGCGTCCGAGGGCGCGGTGAAGCGACTGGAGGAGGCCGTCGCGGACGAGTCGCTGTACGACGGCAGCGCCGAGGGCGCGCGGAAGGCCGCGACACTGACGCAGCAACTGGACGACGCGCGGCGCACCTACGACGAAGCGGTGACCGCGTGGGCCACTGCGTCGGAAGTGCTGGAGCAGCTGCGATGACGACGGCGACGGCCACGCTCGGCGGCGGCTGCTTCTGGTGCACCGAGGCCGTCTATGACATGCTCCAGGGTGTCCTCGACGTGCGCCCCGGCTACGCGGGTGGACACGTCGAGCACCCGACGTACCAGCAGGTCTGCGAGAAGACCACCGGCCACGCCGAAGTGGTCGAGGTCCGGTTCGACCCGGCCGCCATCACCTACCGCGAGATCCTCGAGGTGTTCTTCGCCTCGCACGACCCCACGCAACTGGACCGCCAGGGCGACGACGTGGGGCCGCAGTACCGCTCGGTGATCTTCGCGCACGACGCGGAGCAGTTGCAGACGGCGCGCGACGTGATCGCGCAGCTCACCGCCGACGCGGTCCACGACGCGCCCATCGTCACGCGCGTGGAGGCGGCGGCGGTGTTCTGGCCCGCCGAGCGGGAGCACCTGGATTATTTCGCGCGCAACGCCCAGCAGCCGTATTGCGCCTTCGTGGTCTCGCCCAAGGTGGCGAAGATCCGCGCCAGGTACGCCGCGCGGCTGAAGCCCGGAGCCTAAGGGCTGCGCAGCAGGACCGTGGTCCCCCAGGGATCACGGAGGTGCGCCCCGGCGTCGCTGCGCTGCACGGGCACGCCGGCGGCCATCGCCCGGGCGATCACCTCGGACACGTCACCCGCCGTGGGCAGCACGACCTCGACGGCGTCGAGCCCGGCGTGCGTCGTGGCGGCGACCCCGGCCCCGCGCGAGCGCCACACGTTGAGCCCGAGGTGGTGGTGGTAGCCGCCGCCGGCCACGAACAGCGCGCCGGCCCCGTAGCGCGCCATCACGTCGAAGCCGAGCACGGCGGTGTAGAACCGCTCGGCCACGGCCAGGTCGCCGACTTGCAGGTGGACGTGCCCCACCACGGTGCCACTCGGGGCGCCGACGTATGGGTCGCTGCCCTCGGCCAGCAGCGCCTCGACGTCGAGCGGGAGCGTGGCCATCGCGATGCCGTCCGCGCTGCGCGGCCAGTCGGCGCTCGGGCGGTCGCGGTACAGCTCGACGCCGTTCCCGTCGGGATCATCGAGGTAGAACGCCTCGCTCACGCGATGGTCGGACGCGCCCGTGAATCGCACCCCGCGTGCGGCCAGATGCCGCACGACGGACGCGAGCGCCGCACGGCCGGGGAAGAGCACCGCCGTGTGGTACAGCCCGGCGGCGGTCGGATCGGCCGGCCGCAGGGCGGCATCGGCGCGCAGGCGCACCAGCGGCCGCTCGTCCACGCCAAGGACGGCGGTGCTGGCGTCGCGTTCCAGGATGGCCAGCCCGACGCCGAGGGCGTAGAAGTCGAGCGCACGCGCCAGGTCAGCGACCCGCAGGTGGACCGCGCCTAACGCGGTGGCATCGGGGAGCATCGACGACGGGTGCGTGTGAAGGGGGCAGGGCTCATCGCTTTCGGGCAGAAGTACTGATCCCGAACAGGGTGTAGAGCGGACAGAACGCCGACGCGGCGGTGAACAATGGCACGAAGCCGAGCACCGCAACATACCGCTGCACGCCATCCAGCACAAAGAAGAGCGAGAGGAGCCCGAGCCCGACGAGGACACGCACGAGCTTGTCGATCCGGCCTACGTTTGTGGTCATGGTGTCACCTGTCGATGAAGAGGGATGCCCAAGTATCGGCATGCCATGCGACAGCGTGAGCCCCTAGGTCACGCGGCGCGTCCGGCACACGTCCGCGTACCACGCCCCCGAGCGCTTGAGCGTCCGCCGCTGGGTCGCATAGTCCACGTGCACGACGCCGAAGCGCGGCCGGTAGCCGGACGCCCATTCGAAGTTGTCCATGAAGCTCCAGGCGTGATAGCTGCGCACGTCGGCGCCGTCGCGCATCGCGTCCGCCACGCGGCGCAGGTGCTCGCGGTGGTACTGGAGCCGTGCCTCGTCGTGCACCACGCCGTCGGGACCGACCACGTCGGCAAAGGCACAGCCGCTCTCGGCGACTTCGATGGGGATCGGACCGTAACGCCGCGTCATCCGCATGATGACATCGTACAGCGCGCGCGGCCACACCTCCCAGTCCATCTCCGTGCGCGGGCCATCGCGACGGCCGAAGGAGCTCTCGACCACCCGCACGCGCTTGCGGGGGCCAGGCTCGGCGTGGCCGCCGGCGGTCCGCGTGTCGCCCTGCGCCGCCAGCAGGTAGAACGGGAGCTTGGGCGTCCCCGCCGCCACGCCGACGACCAGCCGGTAGTAGCAGTTGATGCCGATGAAATCGAGCGGCGCACGCATCCGCGCCGAGTCGCCCTGCTTGTACCCAAGGGCCCGCGCGCTGACCTTCTCCGCGAACGGACCGGGGTACCCGCCGTGGAAGGCCGGGTCCAGGAACAGCAGGTTGAACAGCGCGTCCGCTTCGCGTGCCGCGACACGGTCGGGCTCCTGGTCCGTCGCGGGTTCGCAGGGCGAGAGCGCCACCACGGTGCCGACTTTCGCCGTGGGCCGCTCGGCGCGCACGGCGCGGAACCCATCGCCCTGCGCCAGCGCCACGGTGTGCACCGCGCGCACGAAGGCGTCCGGGTCGCGGCGGCCCGGCGCGTAGCGGCCCGTCAGGTAGCCCCGTGACACGAAGATGTACGGCTCGTTGAACAGCGTCCACTCGTGCACGCGGTCGCCGAAGGCCCTGGCACAGATCGCGGCGTACTCGGCGAAGCGATCAGCCGTCGCGCGTTTGGGCCACCCGCCCGCGCGTTCGAGCGCGTCGGGAAGATCCCAGTGGTAGAGCGTGGGGAACGGACGGATGCCCGCAGCCAGCAGTGCGTCGATCAGCCGGTCGTAGAAGCCGAGGCCCTCCTTGTTCGGGCGCCCCTTCCCCGTGGGTTGCATGCGCGGCCACGCGATCGAGAAGCGGTAGCTCGAGACCCCCATCGCCCGCATGAGGGCGACGTCCTCGGGCCAGCGGTGGTAGTGGTCGCAGGCGGGATCCCCGCCCTCACCGCGCTCGATGGCGCCGGGGACGGTCGCGAAGGTGTCCCAGATCGACGCCCCGCGTCCGCCGGACGTCGTGGCGCCCTCGATCTGGTACGCCGAGGTGGCCACGCCGAAGTGGAACCCCGCGGGGAACTGGATACCCAGCGCGGTGACGTCGGGTGGCGGAAGGGCGGTGTGGGAACGCGGGATCGGCACGACGCGGGGAATCTCTCTGGTTGCACGGCTCTGCGGGAGTACCCCATGCACGGTGCGATCGGTCCCACGATCGTCGCGGGGCGCGAGGGGAGTCGCCGACGCCCGCGCGCCATTACCATTCGTGCGTGATTCCTGACGTGTGTCCGGCGCGGTGACGCCCATGCTCGCAGCGATCGCGGCCTTCCTGGTCGTGCAGTTCGTGATCGGGATCGTCGTGTCGCGTCGCATTGCCACGATCGACGACTACCTGGTCGCCGGGCGGCGTCTTGGCCCGTGGCTGGCGACCTCGAGCATCTTCGCGACGTGGTTCGGCGCCGAGACGATCGTCGGCGGGGCCGCGCTGGTCCACGCCGACGGGCTGTCGCTGGCGACCGTCGAGCCGTTCGGCTACGGGCTGTGCATCCTCGCCACGGGCGTCGTGTTCGCGATCCCGATCTGGCGTCGCCGGTTCACGACGCTCGCCGACCTGTATCGCGAGCGCTACGGCGTCGCGGTCGAGCGCGTCGCCGCCCTGGTCCTGATCCCGCCGTCGATCCTCTGGGCGGCGGCGCAGCTCCGCGCCTTTGCGCAGGTGATCACGGTCAGCGGCACGTCCCTGCCGTTCGAGACCGGGCTCCTCATCGCGACCTCGGTCGTCGTGGCCTACACGGTGGTCGGCGGCATGCTCGCCGACGCGATCACGGATCTGGTCCAGGCCGTCGTGATCACGGTCTCGCTGCTGGCCTTGCTGGCGGTGGTGATGCACTACGTGGGCGGCGTCGAGGGCGCGCTGGCGCTGATCACCTCCGCCACCGCCAGCGCGCCGCGCCCGTCGGTGGCGGTCCCGTGGTGGGAGCTGCTGGAAGCCTGGGCGATCCCGATCTGCGGCTCGATCGTTGCAACGGAGCTCATCTCGCGCATCATCGCGTCGCGCTCGGCCGGGGTTGCGCGCGGGGCGACCCTGGCCGCGGGCTCGCTCTACCTGGTCGTCGGCTCGATCCCGATCGTGCTCGCCCTGCTGGCCCGGCCCGCGTTCGGGCTCGAGCTGGCCGACGCGGAACAGGTGATCCCCACGCTCGCGCGCACGGTGCTGCCGGGGCCGCTGTACATCGTCTTCGCCGGGGGCTTGGTGTCGGCGATCCTCTCCACGGTGGACAGCACCCTGCTGGTCGCCGGCGGGCTGGGCGCGCACAACCTCGTGCTGCCGCAGCTATCCGCTCCCTCCCCGCGCACCCGGGTCCTGGTGACCCGCGGACTCGTGATCGTCGGTGGCTGCGTGGCGTGGTGGCTGGCGCGCGGCGCCGAGGGGGTCTTCGCCCTGGTCGAGATGGCGTCGGCCTTCGGGAGCGCCGGCGTGCTCGTGACGGTGTCGTTCGCGCTGTTCACGGACTTCGGCGGACCGCGCGCCGCCATCGCGGCGCTGCTCGGGGGACTCGTGGCGTACATCGGCTCGTCGGTCGCCGCGCTGGCAACGCCGTTCCTGTGCTCGCTCGGCGTCGCGCTGACCCTGTACGTCGTGGTGGGGGCGGCCGAGCATCGCCGACGCGGCGGCGCAACCACCGCCGCCGCCGGTGCGCTACGGCCCGGCTGAATCCTGCGCCGCGACGTGGATCGTCTGCGTCGGGAGCGCGAAGGCACAGCCGTGTCGTGCGACGATGTCCATGATCGCGAAGTACAGCGCCTGGCGCGTCGCGCGGAACTCGTCGACCTGCGTGGTCTGCAACCACGCGAACAGCTCGATGTCCAGCGCGTACGTCCCGAAATTCGCGAAGTACACGACCACGCGATCGGGCCACACCAGCGGCTCGGCGCGCAGCAGCGCCTCGATGTCGTCGCGGACCGCGCGCAACTGCGCGACGGTGGTCCCGTAGGTGAGACCGATCGTCGTGCGCAGCAGGATCCGCTCCCGCTCGCCCATGTTCTCCGTCTGCTGCTCGGCGAGCTGCCCGTTGGGGATGCTGACCAGGCTGCGCTCGACGGTGCGGATCCGCGTCGAGCGCAGGCCGATCTGCTCCACCGCCCCCTCGACGCCGTTGACCTTGATCCAGTCGCCGACGCGGATCGGCTGGTCCAGCCCGAGGGCGACCGACCCGAACACATGCTCGAGGGTCTTCTGCGACGCGAGGGCGACGGCGATCCCCCCGATCCCGAGCCCGGCGACCAGGGTCGCCACGGAGTACCCGAACTGCGCGACGACGCCGATCGCGCCGAACGCAAAGACGAAGACCCGCGCGATGCGCCCCACCAGCGGGATGATCGCCTTCATCTCCGCCCGTTCCGTCGCCCATCCGGACGACGGCAGCTCCGCCTCGAGGACGCCGATGACCCGCAGGAGCAGCCACGTGACGAAGGCCACGCTCAACGAGCGGGTGATCAGGCCCGCCGCCTGCTCGACGCCCAGCGGGAGTCCGATCACTTCGAGCAGGATGCGGAACAGGATCGCGGTCCAGATCGCCCGCACCGGTCCGCGGGTGCGGGCGATCACCGCATCATCGAGCGTGGTCTGGGTGCGGCTCGTGAAGCGATGCAGGATCGTCGCGGTCACGCTCGCGGCGAAATACGAGAGCAGGACCGCCAGGGGGATCAGGCCGAAGAGCAGGCCCCACTGCCAGTACTCCACGCCGAGCAGCCCGGGGCGCTGCAGGGCCAGCGGCATCCGCTCGCGGAGCCAATGGTCGGCCATCGCATCGAACCACGTGTCGACCCGCGCGGTGGTCGCCGCCGAGAAGGTCCAGACAAAGCCCTCGTCCGAGCGGCTGCGGCTGAGCTGCACCTGCTCGGGGACGCCCTTCGGTCCGCGCACGGTCCCGATGCGCTCGCGGTCCTGCGGCAAGCCGTCGGCCGTGTCGCCCACCGCGAGCGGGGACAGGAGCTCCAGGTCGAGCCACAGGTACCGGTCGAGCACGACCTTCAGCCGCCGCGCGAGGTCCGCCCCGCGCTCAGGGGGCGTGTCCGGAAAGAACCGCGCGGCGGCGGCGTAGTCGCCCTGACGCGTGAGCGCGAGGAAGTCGGTGACGGCTGCCCGCGGCGAATGCGGGTCGACCCGGGTCGTCGCACCCGCCGTGGAGTCCGGTGACGACCCCGTCGCTGGCGTCTGTCCGCCGACAGGCGCCGCCACCAGCATCCACACCACCGAGAGTACTGCACGCAATCGCATGACGCATTATTGACCGCCGGGCGCGATGGGTCAACCGCGCCCCGTGCGCCCCGTGCGTCACGCGGCGCATATTATGGGATGCGCACGACACCGGCCTGCGAGGCGTCCTGTCGCCCCACGCCCCGGTGGCTCTGACCCGTTCGGTGACCTCGATGCACGCACTCCTCCGCTCCGCGCTGCTGCTCGCCTGCCTCTCCACCGCAGGAGTCGCGCAGCTCACCCAGCGCCCCCCGCTGCACGGTCGCCACTGGGTGGCCCTCACCGGCAAGCCGCTCAGCGCGGCTGCGGGAGCGATGATCTTCCAGCAGGGCGGCAATGCGGTCGATGCCGCCGCGGCGATGCTCGCGGCCGGCGCGACGATGTTCGACGCCCTCAGCTGGGGTGGTGAGACGCAGGCCCTCATCTACAACCCGAAGACCAGGCAGGTCGTCGGCATCAACGCCCTCGGCGTCGCCCCCACCGGCGCGACGCCCGAGTTCTTCCACGCCAGGGGGCTGTCGCATCCGCCCGAGTTCGGTCCGCTGGCGGCGACGACCCCGGGGACGCCCGGCGGGCTGATGGTGATGCTCGCCGAGTTCGGCACGATGTCCCTCGCCCAGGTGCTCGCGCCGGCGATCCAGCTCGCCGATGGGTATCCCATCGAGGCCCAGACGGCCAACGCGATCGAGTCCAACAAGCGGCGCATCAAGGAGTGGAAGTACTCGCCGGCGGTCTTCCTCCCGCACGCGGGTGCTCCGCGCGAGGCCCCCGCGGCTGGCGAGATCTTCCGGCAGCCCGATCTCGCCGCGACGCTCCGCAAGCTCGTGGACGCCGAAGCGCAGGCGCTCCGCGCGGGTGCGGATCGTGCCACCGCGATCCGCGCGGCGTACGATCGCTTCTACACCGGCGACATCGCCGCCGAAATCGTGCGCGGCGTGCAGGAGGACGGCGGCCTCTTCACCCGCGAGGACCTCGCCGGCTGGCGCGTGAAGATCGAGACGCCCCTGTCGGTCGACTACAAGGGCATCAGCGTGTACAAGCTCCAGGAGTGGCAGCAGGGGCCGGCCATGCTGCAGTCGCTCAACATCCTCGAGACCTTCGACCTCAAGGGGATGGGGTTCAACAGCGCCCGGTATCTCCACACGCTCTACCAGGCGATCGCGATGGCCTTCGCGGATCGCGATTTCTACTACGGCGACCCCGCGTTCCCGCCAGCGCCCCCCATCAAGGGCCTGTTGAGCAAGGAGTACGCCAAGGTCCGCGCCGCCGCGATGATCCACGACAGGAACGACACGGCCATCGCGCCGGGCGACCCCTACCCCTTCCAGGGCGAGCGCAACCCCTTCCTCGAGTATCTGCAGCAGTGGCCACCGCAGGCCGACACCGCGCGCCGGAGCGCGGGCGACGACGACGCGACCTCGTGGCAGGAGGCGTTCTTCGCGGGCACGACGTCCATCCAGGCGGCGGATGCCGCGGGCTGGGTCGTGTCGGTCACGCCCAGTGGCGGCTGGGTGCCCGCCGTGATCGCGGGACGCACCGGCGTCGGCCTCAGCCAGCGGATGCAGTCCTTCGTGCTCGACCCGCGCGAGAATCCGTTCAATGTCCTCGCGCCCGGGAAGCGGCCGCGCGTGACGCTGACCCCCACGCTCGCGCTCAAGGACGGGCTCCCGTGGATGGCCTTCTCCGTGCAGGGCGGCGACTCGCAGGATCAGAACCTGCTGCAGTTCTTCCTGAACGTCGTGGAGTTCGGGATGACGCCCCAGCAGGCCTCCGAAGCCCCGAACATGAACTCGTTCCAGATGCGCAATTCCTTTGCGGATCACAGCTCCCAGCCGGGGCGGATGCTGGTGCAGGACCTCACGCCCCCGTGGGTGCGGAGCGAATTGGTGAAGATGGGGTACACTCTGCAATTCGGGGAGCGGACCTCCGGCCCCATCACCGCCATCTGGTTCGACCGCAAGCACGGCACCATGTGGGGTGCCGTCTCGAACCACGGCGAAGACTACGGGATTGCGTGGTGATGCGTCACATCGTCGCAGGACTCCTCGTCGTCGGCGCCTCGGCGCTGCCGCTGCCGGCGCAACTGATGACCGTCGGGCTGGGCGCGACCGTGAATGCGCCTGCGGGTGAGCTCGCGGATCGCGCCGGCACGGGCTTCGGCGGCGTGATGCACGTCGAGTACGCGCTCGACCAGCGCTGGTCCGTGCTCACCGGCCTCTCGCTCGCCCGCTACATGGGGCGCACGCCTGCGGCGGGGGATCAGCGGCGCGACCTCGACGTCACGGGGATCACCCTCGGGGCCCGCACGTTCCTCAGCAGCGCGACCGAGAAGCCGCGCGGGCCCTACCTCGTCACCGACTTCGGGTGGTATCGCATCCTCGCGCAGGACACGGCCGGCCGCTGGCGGCGCGAGGAGACCGAGATCGGCCTGCTCCCGACGCTGGGGTACCGCGCCGGCTCGGTCGACGTCTCCGCGCAGATCAAGTTCATGGGGCGCTTCCAGTGGATCCAGCTCGGCGCATCACTCGGGTTGTTCCGACTGTAGCGGCGCGCGCCGCGACTACCGCGGCGACATCCCCGCTCCGGACCGCATCGGCGCGCACCCGGCGTCGGTGGTCGGCGCACCGTAGCGCGCACGGATCACCTCCGGTGCCGCACCGTCCCTGAACCGGACGATGAACAACTGATCGTACTCGCCCTCGCAGAGGTCGGGCAGACGCGGCCCACCGAGCGCCGCCAGGATGGCCGGAATGGTGTTGCTGTGCCCGACCACCAGCACCACCGGCTCCGTGCGCGCCCGCACGGCCGCCGCCACCTCGGTCGCGTGCGCCGCAATGTTCCGCGGGAGCGGCGTCGTGTCCACCGTCAGGCCGCGCGCCGTGGCGAGCGGGAACGCCGTGACGCGGGTCCGGGCCGTCGGCGTCGCAATGATCGCCCCCACCCCGGCGTCGGCCAGGGCGTCGCGCAGTGCCGCCGCGCGCGCCAGTCCCGCCTCGCTGAGCATCGGGTCAGCGGCCGGCGCGGCCGCCTTCTCCGCGTGCCGCACCAGGATCACCGTGCCCGGCCCCTGCGCCTCCGCGCGCACGCTCAGCACCACCAGCAGGGCGCACGCCGCCCTCACCATCGCTCGTTGCATCGTTCTCACTCCGTGTGAATCGTCGCGCGCCAGGGTCCCTGCGGCGCACCGGCGTCCTACTCGACGTCCGGACGCAGCGCGCGGTACGCCGCCGTCGCCTGCTTCAGTGCGATCAGTGCCGACCGCTCGAGCTCGTACTCCATCGCCAGCTCGGCCAGCTTCTCCTTGGAGTGCTTGCCAAGCAGACGCGAGACCCGGCTCGACCCCGTGTGACGCCGCGTGTATTCGCGACTCGCGTGCCACAGCGCGTTGGCCGCGTGCCACCACGGCAGATCCTTCGCTTCCGCCGCACCGTTCGCCGACGTCTCGTACGCCGTCGTCATCGCATCCAGGTGGGCATCACAGAGCGCGGTCACCGCGATGCGATGCTTCGACTCCGCGTCGGAGCACCCCCGTTCGAGACAGCGCCCCAACTGCTCGTGCTGCCGCGCCGCCTCGGCGGTGGCCCGCAGGAGGGCATCGGCACACTGCAGGGCGTGCTCGACCGGTGCAGCGGTCGCGTCTTCGGTGACTGCGGTTTTCGGCATCTCGGGGTCTGAACGGGTTCCCCTGCAAGATGACTGGGGGGTCCCCGGTTCTACAAGCCATCCGCCCCGGTGGGGCTCCGGGCGACGACCTCGCCCACACAGGCGCCGAACCCGATCCGGCGGAACCCGGCACGCTCGCACCACCCCCGCAGCGTGATCTCGTCGCCGTCCTCCAGGAAGCGCCGCACCTCCCCATTCGGCAGCGTCACCGGCTCGGCGCCGCGGCGCGTGAGCTCCAGCAGACAGCCGCGCTCACGCGGCCCCGGCCCGCTCACCGTCCCGCTCGCGATCAGGTCGCCCGGACGCAGATCGCAGCCGTTCATGGTGTGATGCGCGACCATCTGCCCGAAGGTCCAGTACAACTGCCGGAGGTCGCCGTGGCCGATGACGACCGCCTCCGAGCTCTCGTGGCGCATTCGCACCGTGCGGATCGAGACTTCGAGCGTGAGCCGCACCGCGCCCTGCGCGCGATCCGTCGCGTCGTCGAGATAGGACAGCGGCGCAGGGTCCCCGTCCGCCCGCGGCACCAGCGCGTCGCGGAACGGCGCCAGGGCGTCCAGCGTCACCACCCAGGGCGAGATGCTCGTCGCGAAGTTCTTGGCGAGGAACGGTCCCAGCGGTTGATACTCCCAGCTCTGCACGTCGCGCGCCGACCAGTCGTTCACGAGACAGAGCCCCATCACGCGCTCCTCGGCGGCCGCCAAGGGCACCGGCGTGCCCAGGCGCTGCGCCCCACCGATGAACGCGCCGACCTCGAGCTCGTAGTCGAGGGCGCGTGAGGGGGCGACCTCCGGTGGACGCGCAGGGTCGGGCCGGAGCTGCCCCACCGGACGCGACACCGGCGTGCCACTGACGACGATGGAGCTCGCGCGCCCGTGATAGCCGATGGGGACCCACTTGTAGTTCGGCAGCAGGGGCTGGTCGGGCCGGAACAACGCGCCGACGTTGGTCGCGTGGTGCACCGACGCATAGAAGTCCGTGTAGTCCCCGATCGTCGCGGGCAGACACATCGTCACGTCGGACCGCTGATGGAGCAGCGACCCTGCACGCGCGCGCGCGGCAGCCCCCTCGACGGTGTCGTCGCGCAGCAGTCGGCTCAGCACCTGCCGCAGTCCACGCAGCGGCGCGCGCCCCAGTGCGAACACCGGATTGAGCGTGGTGGCGTGCAGCGCATCACGCACGGACTCCGGCACGGCATCCAGCGACCCGGCGTGCATGCAGGCCGGAAGGTCGAGGACGCGGTCCCCGATCGCCACGCCGAGGCGCGGCGATGCGTCCGCCGTGGGCCGACACACGCCCAAAGGAAGGTTCTGCACCGGAAAATCGTGATCCGGCGTGTTGGCCGACTCCACCCAGCTGCGGAGGGTCGCGCGGTGCGTGTCGTCCGTGCCCATCACTCCCATGCGTGCTCCCATCCGTCCACAAAGGCCAGCTCGGCGACCGGCTCGCGGAACGAGCACGAGCCGATGGCGATGCACCACGCGTGCCGCAACTGTTCGAGCCGCGGCGTCAGCAGCGTGACGTCGCGCCATCGCACCCCGGTGTCGGTGAACGTGAGCGACGCGGGGTCGCGCTCGAGCAGCAGGTCCACGGCCTGGGCGTCCGTCGCGCCGTCGCGCAACCACGCGGCGGCGAGCACCACGTTCAGGAAGCCGAACATCGCGCCGTGCGCGCTCCCCGCCTCGTACGTGAGCCGATACTCGCCGCAGAGCGGATGATGCAGCCCCGCCGTCGCCTTGAACGGGACCGCCGCGCGCACACAGTGCCCGAGGCAGCGGGCGATCTCCGCCACCGAGGGAAACGCCGCAGGGGTCACGCCGCCGGTGCGGATCTTGGCCCGCAACCCCTCGACGCGCAGCGCGGCGATGAGCGGGCCGGGGTCATCGGCCACGGGGATCTCGACGTAGCCGGGGAGGCCCTGGGCGCGCAGGTGTCGTCCCAGGGCGACGATGTCGCTGACCGACGCCGCGCGCGCCTCCACGGCGTCGCAGACCACCCCGTGGTGCGCAGCATTCAGTGCGGCGATCCGCGCGAGGTCCTGCTCCACCTGCGGCCCCACGAGCACGCTGAGCCGCCACGCCCCGGTCGCGTCGGGCAGATACGGCGCGACGCACGCGGCGAACTCGTCGAGCCGGGCGCTCGGCAGCACGAAGCGTCCGAGCATCCACCGGTGATCGCCCTGCCGGTACGCCGCGTACTGCCGGACCGCGACGTCCATCGACTCCTGCGCGGGCGGAAAGAGCCCGGCGTAATCGATGAGCCCGCGCAGCGCCGTCCGAGCCGAGCGCGCGACGCTCACCCGTCCTCGTCCGGGTCAATGGCGCGCGCGAACTGGACGTCCCACTGCATCGTCGCGCCGGGCTCGACCCAGCGCGCGGCCTTCCACGCGCCGACCGCGTCGAGCAGGGTGTCCGGCGCACCGACCATCGGCGCCACGCTGAGCACGCGATGCACCGAACTGCGCCGCCACCAGCGCGACGGGGCGCGGCCGGGAACCGGGGCGTCGTGATCCACCAGCACGCGCAGATGCGAGACCACGCCCCGCGTCCCGCGCACGGTGATCGCGCCCCGCGCGGTGCGGAGCGTGACGCCCGCGGCAGGAAGCTCGATGAAGCAGATGACCCCGAAGCCCTTCGCCAACTGCGCGGGGCGTGCGAGGTCGACCAGCTCGCCACCGTTGCGCAGGTGTGGCCAGGTGAACTCGCTCCCCGCGGCCGGGAAGCCCGCCCCCCACGACGCGGCCACGCGCGCACGGACCCCGGGCGGCAGCTCGATGCGCAGGTTCGGGTCCCACGCACAGGGGATCGACATCCCCCAGATGAACGGTACGGGAGCCGTCCGCGGGTTCGTCGCACGGTACGCCAGGTGGACCGTCCCGTCGCCTTCCAGCGTGACGGTCCGCTCGAAGGCGAGCGGGTAGAGCTCCGCCTCCCACTCGGAGATGATCGCCTCCCGTGTCCCGTCGGCGCGCACCTGCACGCGGGGCAGCGCCGCGGTCAACACACCGCCTGCGGGCAGGACGTGTCCCGCCACGCCCGCCACGAAGGTCGGCAGGGTGCAGGCGCCGATGGTCGGCACGTGATCGGTCCACCCGGCGGCGGCGCACCATTCCTGCTCGTCGATGCGCACGGACGTCAACGCGCCACCGGGGGCCAGGGTCGTCCGCACCGCCGTCCCGGCGCGGCGCAGTTCCGCCGCGCCGTCTGCGTGCGGCGTCGCCACCGCACCGGTCGCCGCGGTCCCGGTCACCCGACGCGCTGGGGATCGAGGCCGCGCGTCGCCAGCACCAGCGCGACGGCTTCGCCGATCTTGTTGTTCGGGGTGCTCGCGCCGGCCGTCAACCCGACGCGCAGCGCGCCCTGCCCGGGCAACCAGGACGCCAGCAGCTCCTCGTGCTTCGACCCGATCGGCTGATGACGGATCGCCCCCGTCGCCGGATCGATGCAGGCCGCGTCCTCGATGTGGAACGTCGGCACGCGCTCCGCACAGATCGCCGCCAGCGAGATGGTGTTGCTCGAGTTGTAGCCCCCGATCACGAGCATCACGTCCAGCGATTCCTCGAGCAGCGCGAGCACGGCGTCCTGCCGGTCCTGCGTCGCACTGCAGATGGTGTCGAAGGTGCGGAAGTGCGTCGCGCGGTGCGCGGCGCCGAAGTGGCGCGCCATCGCCTCCCCCACCAGTTCACCGATCGCCAACGACTCGCGCGCGAGCATCGTCGTCTGGTTCGCCACGCCGATCCGGGCGAGATCGGCGTCGGGATCGAAGCCCGGGTTCGACTGCTGCGCGAACTTGGCGAGAAAGCGGTCCCGGTCGCCGCGCCCCTCGATGTAGTCGCACACCTGCTGCGCCTCGGCCATGTCCCGCACCACCAGGTAGCGGCCACCGGGGTACTTGAGCACCTGCGACGCCGTCGCCCGCGTCTCCTCGTGGTAGTACTTGCCGTGGATCAGGGCCGTGAACCCGTCGCGCGCGTAGCTCTCGACGCGCTTCCACACGTTCAGCACCGACCCGCAGGTGGTGTCGACCATCACGCAGCCCAGTTGCCGGAGCCGTTCGAAGTCGCCGATCGTGACCCCGAACGCGGGGAGGATCACGACGTCGGCCGGTTGCACGCCCGAGAAGTCGAACCCGCCGGTGCCCGCGTCCAGGAAGACGATCCCCATCTCGCGCAGCTTCGCGTTCACGTGGGGATTGTGGATGATCTCGCCCGCCAGGAAGATGCGCCGGTCCGGGAACTTGCGCCGCGTCTGATACGCGTACTCGACCGCACGCTCCACCCCGTAGCAGAACCCGAACTCCCTGGCCAGGCGGATCGTCACGTCGTCCACCACCAGGGTGGAGTCGTTGGCCCGCAAGTGATCCACCAACTGCCCGGTGTAGTCCGCCGCCAGTTCCTGCTCGACGTCGGCCTTGAGACCGAAGCCTTTGCGGAAGTACGTCGTCTCGGGGGTCATCCCTGAAAAGTAACCATGGCGGCCCCCCGACGCGGCGTGGAAACCGTGGCGCGGCCCGAGCCGCCATTGCGCCCGCGCGGCTCCGCACGCATCGTTGGGCGGTGACCACCTCGCACCCTTCCCCTGCCGAGGCGTCCCAGCCCCTCGAGGTCGACCTGCTGGTCATCGGCGCGGGACCGGGTGGGGAGAAGGGCGCCGCACAGGCCGCCTATGCGGGCAAGCGCGTGGCGCTGGTCGAACGGTCGCCCAAGCCGGGCGGCGCGGCCGTCAACTCGGGCACCATCCCGAGCAAGGCGCTCCGCGAGACCGCGCTGTACTTCTCGGGCCTCAAGCAGCGCGGCTTCTACGGCGTGGACTATCACGTCAAGGCCGACATCACGCTGCCGGAGTTCATGTTCCGGGAGCGCATGGTCGTCGAGGCCCAGTGGGTGCAGATCGCGGAGAACCTCGACAAGCACGGCATCGTCGGGCTCCAGGGGACCGCCCGCTTCGTGGCCCCCGGGCTCGTCGAGGTCCGGCGCTACGGCGAGGCGCCGCGGCGCATCCACGCGCAGACGGTGCTCATCGCGACCGGGTCCCGGCCGCATCGACCGGCGCAGATCCCCTTCGACGACGAGGTCATCGTCGACGTGGACACCATCCTGCAGCTGTCCCGCATTCCGCCGCGACTGGTCGTCGTCGCCGGGGACCCCACGGGCATCGAGCTGGCCGCCATCTTCGCCGCGCTCGGCTCGAACGTGACCATCGTGTCGCGCGACGCGCGCCTTGTCCCGGCGCTGGACGCCGAGGTCAGCGAGGTGCTGCGCGCGGAGCTGACGCGGCGGCTGGGGGTCGGCACGCTGCTCGGGGTCGAGGTGGTCGGTGTCACCCGCACAGCGGAGACGGCGCACGTGCAGCTCGCCGACGGCAGTGTCGTCCACGGCGACTGCGTCCTCTGGTGCGGGCGACGCCGCGGGAACACCGACGCGCTGCAGCTCGACGCCATCGGCATGAGCGCCGACGCACACGGATTCCTTGCCGTGGACGAGCATTTCCGGACCGCCGCCGCAGGCGTATACGCCGCCGGTGATGTCACCGGGCACCCTGCGGCGGCCGCGACGGCGATGGAACAGGGGCGACTGGCGATGTGCCACGCGTTCCAGCTCGGGTACAAGCAACGGCTCGCCTCCGCGCTGCCCTCGGTGCTGTGGACCATCCCCGAGGTCGCGATGGTCGGAGAGACCGAGGAGACCCTGCGCAGCCGCGGGCGCGTGTACGAGACCGGCAAGGCGTACTTCAGCCGCAACGCGCGTGGGCAGATCCTCGGCGACGACGGCTTCGTGAAGCTGATCTTCGATCCGCAATCGCAGCGACTGCTCGGCGCGTCGCTGGTCGGCGAAGGCGCCTGCGAACTGATCCACGTCGCCACCACCGCGATGTCCTTCGACGGCACGCTCGACACGTTCATCCAGGGGGTCTACGCGTACCCCACGCTGGCCGAGGCCTACAAGTACGCGGCCTACGACGGGTTGCAGCGGCTGGCCCGTCGCGTCGCCCGCCAGAGCGGGCTCGGTCGGCTCACCCCGACGGCGCCGCCGGAGGGACCGGCGTCGGCGTAAGCGCCGCGGGGCGCGGGAGTGCAGAAATCCGACCGGACATCCGATACTGCTTCCAGACCGGTCCGTGCCGACGGAGGAAGCCGTCCTCGCGCGTCGCGTCGCTCTCGCTTGCAGGAGCCGCCATGTCCTTCCGCATCCTCGTCCCGCTCGACGGGTCCTCGCT
>CAYSFN010000048.1:0-17976 GCA_964430045.1 uncultured Gemmatimonadaceae bacterium | reverse complement strand
TCCAGCCGAAGGCGCTGGTCCCGGTCCCGGCCCCGACGCTGCCTTCGGCCACCGCACCCGTCGACGCCGACGTGAGTGCCGCGCGGACCTGCGCCGGGGTGATCGGGCGCGCGCGGATCGCGGGGTTCAAGCGCCCGTCATTCGTTTCGGCGACGACGGGGTTCAGCGACCGCACGCGTTCCATGCCCGGCCGCTCGAGCATCCACGCGACCATTGCGTCGGCCGCGCGCCACACGCAGAGCGTGCAGGTCAGCAGGATCGGCGTCTCCAGTTCGCCGAGCTCGTTCACCTGCGTGGACCCGAGCAGTTTGCCGAAGCCGTTGCCCACGTGGATGGCGGCCGGCACGCGCGACGCATACGGGTCGCCGCCGTGCGGGAGGATCGCGGTGATCCCCGTGCGCACGGAGTCCCCCTCGACGATGGTCGTGTGTCCGACCGCGACGCCGGCGACGTCGGTGATCGCGTTGCGTGGTCCGGTCGCGAACACGCCGGGACGCAGGCCGAGCTCGCGGGCGCGCACCTGCGACAGCGCGGGCGTGGCCGCGAGACCGAGGGCGAACAGGAGCAGAGTATATTGCGGCATATGCTGTCTTCGGGAGAGCTGCAGCGGTACGCGCGTCAGATCCGCCTGCCGGGCATCGGGGTGGCGGGACAGGCGCGCCTGCGCGATGCGCGCGTGGTGATCATCGGCGCCGGTGGACTGGGATCGCCGGTGGCAATGTATCTCGCGGCAGCTGGCGTGGGGACCGTGGGGCTGGTGGACTTCGACGTGGTGGACGCGTCGAACCTGCATCGGCAGCTCGTGCACGGCACCGGGGACATCGGGCGCCCGAAGGTCGAGTCCGCGCGCGATCGGTTGGCGGACATCAACCCGCACGTGACCGTCGAGATCATCGGGGAGGCGCTGACGTCGGCGAACGCGCTGGAGCTGGTGCGCCGCTTCGACGTGATCGTCGATGCCTCGGACAACTTCGCGACGCGGTACCTGGTGAACGATGCCGGCGTGCTGGCGGGTGTCCCCGTGGTGTACGGCAGCGTGGAGCGCTTCGAGGGGCAGGCGTCGATCTTCGGGGTCCCCGGGTCGGCGTGCTACCGCTGCCTGTTCCGCGAACCGCCGCCCCCGGGGCTGGTCCCGACCTGCGCCGAGGCCGGCGTGTTCGGGGTGCTGCCCGGCCTGGTGGGCATGATCCAGGCCACGGAGACCATCAAGTACCTGACCGGGCTCGGCGACACCCTGGTCGGTCGGCTGTTGCTGGTGGATGCGGCGCGGATGCAGTTCCGGACCATCGAGCTGCGGCCCGACCCCGCGTGCCCGCTGTGCGGGACGCGCGAGCAGACGACGCTGATCGACTACGAGGCGTTCTGCGGGCTGCGCCCCGAGCCCGCGCGGGCGGGCGCGATTCCCCAGTTGACGCCGCGGGCGCTGGCGCAGCGGATCGCGGCGGGGGACGCGCCCGTGCTGCTGGATGTGCGTGAGCCCTGGGAGTACGACACCGCGCGGGTGGAAGGGGCGACCCTGGTGCCGCTGGGCGAGCTGCTGCACCAGGTGCCACCGCTGGCGCGCGACCGTGACATCGTGGTGCTCTGCCATCACGGCGGGCGCAGTCAGCAGGCGGCGCAGTGGCTGCACGCGTCCGGTGTCACGCGGGTGTTCAACCTTGCTGGCGGCATCGACGCGTGGAGCGTCGAGGTGGACCCCTCGATCCCGCGGTATTGAGCGATGCCCGATGCGCGGCCGCGTCACCCCGATGGCGTATTGGTTGGGGCGGAGTCGATCACGTTCGCGGGTGACGGGCCCCGCGGCGCGCTCCTGCTGCACGGCTTCAACGACACGCCGCAGTCGGTGCGCGCGCTGTCGTGCTGGCTGCGCGATGCAGGGTGGGGGGTGCAGGCCCCGTTGCTGCCGGGGCATGGCCGGGGGCCGGCCGCGTTTGCGGCGGAGGGGCGCGCCGAGGCGTGGTGGGCGGCGGCGCGCGCCGCGTGGCGGGCGGTGTGTGCGCGCTACGCGAAGCCGGTGCTCATGGGGCAGTCCATGGGCGGTGCGCTGGCCGTCACGCTGGCGGCCGAGTCCCCTCCGGCAGCGATGGTGCTGTTCGCGCCCTATTTGGCGCTGGGCGTCCGGGCGCGGGCGCTGTCAACGCTCTGGCCGCTGGCGCAGGTGGTCGTGCCGACGCTGCGCGGCGACCCCGAGCGCGGGATCCTGGACCCGGACGCGCGTGCGCAGGCGCTGGGGGGCGGTGCGTTCACGCCGCGGTCCGTGCATGAACTCCGGCGCGTGGTGGAGCGTGCCCGTGCCGCCGCACCGTCGCTGCGAAGCCCGGTGCTGATGGTGCAGGGACGCAACGACTACCGGGTGTCGGGGTCGTTGGCTCGCCGCAGCTTCGCCCGGCTCGGCTCCCTGGACAAGACCTTGGTGTGGCGCGAAGGTGTCGGGCATGTGGTGGCTGCCGATGCCGGTCGGGAGGAGCTGTTCGGCGTGGTGGGAGAGTGGCTCGCGCGCCGCGTGTAGTGCGCGCGCATCGCTGCGTGGCGGTGTAGAAGGGCGCAGCAGGCGGTTGGAGCTCGCCGGTCTGGTCCTGGCGCGGGGCGCGCCGCGCAACGACGACGCCGACTCGACCAGTTGTCTAGATTTCCCGACAACCTGATCCACACTCCCGAGGAGCCATGCCAGACGTCACGTGCCAGCGCTGTGGCCAGACCCGCGCCGGATTCGACAAACCCCCCTTTCCCGGTGCCATCGGCGCCCGTGTCCTCGAGGGCACCTGTCAGTCGTGCTGGGGTGACTGGCTGAAGCAGCAGACGATGCTGATCAACCACTACGGGCTCAACGTGATGGATCCGCAAGCGCGTCAGTTCCTGACCAAGAACATGGACGCCTTCCTGTTCAAGACGGGGGGCGCGGAAGACGTCGACACCACCAAGCAGGGGACCATCAGTTGGTGACACGGGCACGGACACTGACAGCGGCGTTCCTCGCGCTCACTGCCGCGCTCACTGCCGCGGTCGCCGTCGCGGCGGGCGCGCGTCACGAGGCGGCGATTGCGGCGGTACGGCCAGTCGCGGGGCCCGCCGATTCGCTGTGGGTGGAGCAGACCCTGGCGACGCTGTCGCTGCGCGAGCAGGTCGCGCAGATGGTCTGGCCCAGCATCCTCGGGGACTATCAGAACGCCGCCGACGAGCGCTGGCAGCGGATGCTCCACCAGGCGCAGGTCGAACGGGTCGGTGGGTTCACAATCTCCGTCGGGTCGCCGCTGGACTTCGCGGCCAAGGTCGATGCGCTGCAAGCGGTCGCCGCGGTGCCGTTGCTGTTCGCCGCCGACTTCGAGACCGGTGCGGGGATGCGCGCGCGCGGTGGCGTGTTCCTGCCCAACGGCATCGAACTCGGTGGCGCCACGTGGACGTCGCCCCCGATGGCCCTGGGTGCGGCGAATGACACCGCCCTGGCGTACGAGCTTGGCCGCATCACGGCGCGCGAGGGCCGGGCGCTCGGCACGCACATCGTCTACGGCCCGGTGCTCGACGTCAACAACAACGCGGCGAATCCCGTCATCAACGTCCGGTCCTTCGGGGAGGACCCCGCGCAGGTCGCCCGGCTCGGCGCGGCGTTCATTCGCGGGGTGCAGGAGCACGGG
The DNA here is from genome assembly GCA_964430045.1 of uncultured Gemmatimonadaceae bacterium. GTDB lineage: Bacteria > Gemmatimonadota > Gemmatimonadetes > Gemmatimonadales > Gemmatimonadaceae > DASRAP01. The sequence goes on along the minus strand of CAYSFN010000048.1, from coordinate 14,344 downwards.
ATGATCGCCACCGGGAAGCATTTCCCCGGGCACGGCGACACCGACGTGAACTCCCACCGGGCGCTGCCGAGCGTGCGGGTGACGCGGGCCCGCCTGGACAGCGTCGAGCTCGTGCCCTTCCGCGCCGCCATTGCGAGCAGGGTCGGCGCGATGATGACCTTCCATGGCGACCTGCCCGCGCTCGACCCCAGTGGTGTGCCGGCGACGTTGTCGCCGCTGGTCATCGGCCGGCTGCTGCGCGACGCACTCGGGTTCGATGGACTCGCGATCACCGACGCCATGGACATGCGCGGTGTCATCGACCGGTTCGGCGGCCGCGAGGCCGCGGTCCGCGCCGTCCTCGCCGGCGCCGACGTGCTGATCCAGCCGGAGGACGTCACGGTGACGATCGACGCGATCGTGGACGGGGTGGCCAGTGGCCGGATTCCCGCGTCCCGCGTGCGCGATGCGGCGCGCCGCGTGCTCCGCGCCAAGGCGTCCGTCGGGCTGACCACGGCGCCACGCGTCGACGTGCAGGCCCTGCGCGCCGTGGTCGGTGCGCCGGAGCATCTCGCATTCGCCGACACGCTCGCGGCGCGCGGCCTCACGCTGGTGCGGGACCGCGACCGCGTCCCGCTGCGCCCCGCCGCACGGGTGCTCAGTGTGACGGTCGCGCGGCGCAGCGATCTGCTCGCCGGGCAGACCTTCGATGCGGTGCTGCGCGCCGAGGGGTTCCGCGTGCGATCCGTGTTCGTCGACGCCGACGCGCCGTCGGCGTCGACCTTCGCCGCCGCGCGCGCCGCGGCCGACTCGGTCGATGCGGTGATCGTGGGGTCCTATGTGGCACAGCGCTGGGACGCGACGACCATCCAGCAGTCACGCGACTTCGTCGCGTTCACGACCGCCGTGGCCGCGTCACGGACCGGCGCGATCCTGGTCGCGTTCGGCAACCCGTACCTCCTGCAGCAGGTCCCGACGGCCTCCACCTACCTCGTGGGGTGGAGTGGGACGGCGGCGACGCAGCGTGCGGCGGCGCGGGCACTCGCGGGGCGTGCCGCCGTCAGCGGGCGGCTTCCCATCACCATCCCCCCGCTGGCGACGCGCGGGGACGGCATCGTGCGTACGACCCGTGACCCTTGAAATAAGTGTCACATTGATACTAAATTAGGAGCATGGCCGGTCGTTCCCGTGCGCACGTCGCCGCAATCGCTGTCCCATCCTGCGCCATCGATCTGGTGGCGTTCACCGTTGGCGAACAGGGACTCGAGGTGCTCCTCGTGTCCCCGGCTGCGGCGCGCGGACCGTGGCAGCTTCCCACGGCGGCGTGGGCGGCCAGTGAGGACCTCGTTGCGGCGGGTTCGCGGTTCGCGAGCTTCGTGGTCGGAACGATGCCGACGTGGCTCGAGCAGATCGGCGCCGCCAGCGACCCGGGCCACCCGCTCAACGCCGCGCTGAGCGTTGGGTGGGTGACGGTCGCGCCCCGGGGCACACCCACCGCGGGTGAAGCCGCGTGGTTTCCCGTCGCCGCGCTCCCTGCGGCGCTGCCGCCACGGCACCACACGCTCATTGCGCGGGCGCGGGTCCACCTGCAACATCGGCTCGACCACACGCCCGTGGCCTTCGCCTTCCTGCCGACGCATTTCACGCTGTCGTCGCTCCAGGACGTGTACGAGGCGCTGCTCGGCCGCTCGGTGCACAAGGCCTCGTTCCGCCGCGCGCTCGCGGGGGCTGCGCTGGTCGCGCCGATCGAGGAGTGGCGCTCCGAGGGTCGCGGACGTCCCGCGCAGCTCTTCACGCTGGCGCCGCGGCCGCGCGGACGGCGGGGCAGTGCGCGCGCGATCCGCTTTGATTTTCCGCTGGAGTGACGCCGCCCGGGTCGCCGTCGGCGACCGCTGGACCACGAACGGCCTCGGAGCACACGCGCTCCGAGGCCGTTTCGCTGCTGCGGCGGTCGTTCAGCCGCGCTTCGCGACGTCGGCGGCCTGCGGTCCCTTCTGTCCCTGTACGATTTCGAACTCGACGGCGTCGCCCTCAGCGAGCGTCTTGAAGCCGCCGGACTGGATTGCGCTGAAATGCACGAAAACGTCGGGGCCGCCCTCCCGGGCGATGAACCCGAACCCCTTCGCGTCGTTGAACCATTTGACTGTTCCCGTCATGCGAGCCATGCGCGTGGTGTCTGTGTCCGTCGCCGCCACGGACGTCGTGCAGCAGGAAGCGTCCCGCCCCGGCAGACGGGAGAGTTGACGGGGACGACGAACACCCCCATACGTGAACGACGTATGCGGGGCATGCCGCGCCCACCGATCAATGATGCGATCTGCCGAACGGACTCGCTACCGCTATTGTGTCACGCCACGGTACCAACGCAGGGGGTGCTACGCGGCTCCGGCGATGTAGCGCGCAAAGCGGCCACAGCTCCCGCACTTGAGCGTGACGTGCGCGCGGGGCGGTGGCGGAACCACCGAGGGCTCGCGCTCGATGCTGCCGGAACACGAGGGACACGAAAGCGCCTCACCCGCCCGGTCGGACGCGATGAGGTGAAGGGCCTGCGCCGGGTTGTAGGTGTTGGGCCGCGGCTTGCGCATATCGACTCCGTCCAACGAGAAGCAACTGGCGCGGCACTGGGCCGCGCGCGGACACCTGTCCCGAAACCTAATCAGTTCAGGGTCATAATCAAAGAAGTGCGGAAACGATATCAGATGTGTACAAGTCGCCCTGGCGTCCGGGCGGTCCGTCAGCTCGGGTCAGAGCGTGCGCTCCAGAACCCCAAGATTGTCCGCAAGTTCTTGTCTGGCATAGAGATGCATCCCGATCCCCACCAGCCCGCAGTCGCGGAGAATGCGCCGGTACGACCGCGAAGAGGCGCGCTGGTACTCGCGAACGTCGCCGGTGACCGGATCCTCGTCAGTGAACAGTTCCAGGAGGGCAACCCCGCCGATCAACGGCGTGATCCGCCGTATCGCCTCACGCAACGCCCGAGCCGGCAGCAGGTTCAGGAACCCGACCGCGAGCACCAGGTCGAATGGGCCCGGGAGCGAGGCCGGTTCCAAGGTCGCGATGTCGCCGAGCTGGATCCCGCGACGCGCGCCGAATCGCTGAACGACGTAGGGCGACGGGTCGATGCCGAGGTAGCGGGCCTTGGGGCGCAGACGCAGGATGGGTGCCCGCCAGTGCCCCTCGCCCGCCCCGACGTCCAGCACGGTCCGCAGGCGCCGCCCCGTGACGTACTCGCCTGCCGCCACGACCGCCGCGACGCGGCGGGCGCGCTCTGCCGCCGTGAAGACCCGGTGCGCGGGGTCGCGATACCAGCGGTCGAAGTAGCGCCGATCGTACCGGGAGGGGTCGCGCGGCATCACCGGGTCGGGCCCGTCACGTCCACGCGTGGTCGCGCTTCCACACGCGACGCTCGAGCCTCCAACTGTTGCGCACGGCGAACGATTCGTCGCCGGTGGGGAACAGCTCGCGGTCCACGACGGCGTCGGTGAAGTCGTTCCCCTTGGCCGACGATTGGTCGGCGTAGTGCAGCAGCTCCGCCTCGAGGGTCAGTGGGCGGACCGCCGCACCATACTCCAGGATGCCGTGGTGGGACTGGATGAAATGGTGCAGTTCGAGGCGCTGTGCCTCGGACAGGCGCTCCGCGGGCAGCGTCGCGAACCGGGATTCCAGCATCAACGACCCGAGGACGATGTGCCCCAGCAGCCGTCCCTCGGTGGAATGCTCGAAGCCGGCCGCGCTGATGGTGTAGGCGCGGACCTTGCCGATGTCGTGCAGGAGGGCGCCGGCCGTGATGAGGTCGATATTGCCCCGCATGGTCTGCGCCGCGTGCCGCGCGATGTTCGCCACCTCGACGGTGTGGAGGATCAGCCCGCCCAACTGCGCGTGGTGCCCACGCGGTGCGCCCGGTGTCCGCTCGAACTCGGCCCGAAACGCGTCGTCGGCGAAGAAGAGATCGACGGCCGTGCGCAACGTCACCGGCATCGCCGCGCGCCACTTGTCGATCTTGTCCCAGAGCGAGACGACGTCGACGGAGATCGTCGGCAGGAAGTCGCCGAGGTCGACCGCCGCACCGTGCAGCACGCGGAGGGGTGCGGACAGTTCGAGCTGCCGCCGTCCGCGATACTCGCTGACCTCGCCGATGACCTGCACGATGTGCCCGCTGTGCACGCCCTCCAAGGCCGGCAGCCCCTCGGACCACACGGTCGTCGTGATCTCGCCCGAGCTGTTGCCCAGCGTGACGATCTCGAACGGGCTGCCGTTCCTGGCGGTCTTCCGGTCCCGCGCGCGGACCATCAATTCGTGCTGCACGCGATCACCGATCGCGAGCTGGTCGAGGCGCAGGGCTGGCATGGGGTGCTCGCTCAGCGGGTCCAGTCCGCCACGAACACGTTGGTCTCGCCTTCGTTCGCCGCGTTCCGGTTCGACGCCCAGAGCAGCTTGGTGCCATCGGGGCTGAACATCGGGAAGCCGTCGAACTCCGGGTGGAAGGTCACCTGCTCGAGGCCCGTGCCGTCCAGATTGATGAGGAACAGGTCGAAGTTGCGGCTGCGCGGGTTCTGGTGGTTGCTCGAGAAGATGATCCGCTGGCCGTCGGGCGTCCACGAGGGTCCGAAGTTGGCGCCGCCGAGCTGCGTGATCTGCCGCTGCTCGCTGCCGTCGGCGTTCATCACCCACAGCTCCACCTTGCTGGGGCGGATCATCCGGCGCGCAAGCAGGTCGCGATACGTCGCGAGCTCCGCGCTGTCCTGCGGGTGGTGCGCCCGGTACACGATCTTCGTCCCGTCGGGCGACCACCACGGCCCCCCGTCATACCCCTCGGTGAACGTGAGCTGCTTCACGTTGGAGCCGTCCACGTCCATCGTGTAGATGTCGAGGTCGCCGTCCTTCAGCGAGGTGACCACGATGGACCGGCCATCGGGCGACAGGATGCCTTCCGCCGTGTAGGTGCCGTAGTTCGTGAGCCGCCGCAGGTCGGAGCCGTCGGGGTTGCTGGTGTAGATGTCGAAGGGATCGAGGCCCCAGACATAGCCCGCCGACGGATCGGGGCGGGCCGGGCAGGCCGTGTCCGCGTGATGCGTGGAGGCGAAGAAGACACGCCGATCGTTGTCGTAGAAGAAGCCGCAGGTCGTCTTGCCCTCGGCGGAGATGCGGCGGACGTCGCTGCCGTCGGCGCGCATCACGTACTGCTGGTCGCAGCTCCGGCCGTCGCGCGTGGACTGGAACGTGATGTGCGCCCCATCGGTTGACCAGTAGGCCTCCGCGTTCTCCCCGCCGAAGGTGAGCTGCCGCAACGCGGCGAGGTGCGACTCGCCCTCGTGGGGCGGCAGGATGATGGCATCGGGTGGCGGCGCCTCGGTCGAGGCACAGGCGAGCGCACCCGCGAGTGCGAGCAGCGGAACGGGACGGACCCGGATCATCGATTTAGTCGTTGGCGCCACCCCGCGCGAGCGGGGCGGCGAGGGTGAACAAGGCCTGCTGCGAGTCCGCGTGCCGGATCAGTTCCAGCGCGCGCGTGAGCTGATTGTCGTCCGGGAGCAGGCGACGCTTGGCCGTGGAGTCGCCGAACGCGATCCGCGCGACCTGGTTGCCAAGGAAGCGGTCGACGTACGCGACGCCATTGCGCCAGACCGCGTCGTCGACGTCGAGGCCCTGCGCCACGAGACGCCGACGGAACTCGGCGCGCCACGCCTCCGTGACCGTGAAGTCGGGGCGCACCCGGTCCTTGAACTCCAGGGCGAGGTCGGCGCTCACGATGTGGAACTCCTGACGCGACGCGATCTTCTCGACCAGCACGCGCTCCGGTGTCGAGATGGTGTCCGCGCGCACGACGATGTCGGGACGGATCGCGCCACCGCCGTAGACGGTGCGGCCCGCCGGCGTGGTGTAGGTCGGACGGCCGGTGATCGCGTCGGCGGTTCCGGTCGTGTCGGGGACCTCGGCGTCCTCCCCGGACGTGGGACGCTGGATCGTGCGCCCCAGCGGCGTCGTCCACTTGCCCGTCGTCACCTTCAGCGCCCACCCACCGTCCAGGCGGTACACGGACTGCACCAGGCCCTTGCCGAACGTGGTCGTCCCGAGCACCAGGGCGCGGTCGTGGTCCTGCAGGGCGCCCGCGACGATCTCGGACGCGGACGCCGAGAACCCATCCGTCAGGACGATCAGCGGGGCGGTCGGCTCCAGCGGCGCGCTCTCGGCGAGGTAGCGGGACTCCGGCTCCGCCCGCGAGCGCACGGCGGCGATCGCCTGCCCGCGAGGCAGGAAGAGGTTGGCGATCTCGAGCGACTGGTCGAGGTACCCGCCGCCGTTGCCGCGGAGGTCGAGGACGTAGCGCGTGGCGCCGGCGTCACGCAGCGACGTCAGTTGCGTGGCCAGCTCGCGCGCCGAGGTCTCGTTGAAGGTCTGGAACGGGATGTACCCCACGCCGCCGGCAAGGAGCAACGTGTACGGGATGGCCGGGATGCGGATGACGGCGCGCGTGAACGTGACGTCGATCGGCGTGCCCATCCCCACCCGCGCGAACTTCGCCTTCACCTCGGAGCCGGGCTCGCCCTGCATTTTCTCGGAAACCTGCGCCGTCTTCCAGCCCCGCGTGCTCTGGCCGTCGACCTCGATGATCCGGTCGCCCGGGAAGATCCCGGCCCGTTCCGCCGGCGTGTTGGGGTACACTCGCGAGATCACGATCGTCCCCTGCTGGTCTTCGATCAGCATGCCCACGCCCCCGTAGCGTCCGCCGGTCGTGGTGTTGAACGCGGTGACCTGCTTCGGGGACAACAGCTCGCTGTACGGGTCGTTCAACTCGGCCACGAGACCGCGCGCCGCCTTCTCGAACAGCGCATTGATCTCGACGGAGTCCACGTAGCGATCCTGGACCAGCGTCAGGACCTGGTCGAAGAGTCGCGCGCCGTCCCGCTCCGTGCGGGAGCCGAGGTACGAGCCCGTGAGCAGCGTCGCGAGGACGACACCGAGCAGAATGGGAGAGAAGCGTCGCATCACAGAGCGGGAGGGCGGACGAAGTGGACCGACACGTCGTAGGATAACGCAATAACCGCTCGGGCGAAGAGGGTTCCGCCCTGCGCCATCGTCAGTCGGTCGACGCGTCGAATTCGTAGATCGCCGTCCATTGGCGGCCCTCGGGGTCGAGGGTCGCACGCTGCACCACGCCGGCGGAGACCAGCATCTCGTGCGCGGGCTGCAGGACGCGCTGCAGGTGCGAGGGGTAGCGCTGCGCCAGCGGCAGGAGTTCGGCGAGGGTGTGCAGCGGAACCTCCCAGCGCGTTCGCCCTTCGGCCACGACGACGGCGAGCAGCCGGTACAGCCGGCGTGCCACCGGCGACGAGAGGCCCAGGTACTGCGCAGGCAGAATATGGGTCGTGTGCCCTGCCTCGATGTTGGCGCGCAGCTGTGCCGCAAGTGTCACGCGCGCATCGCCTGGCTCGTTCGCCGGGAGCGCGGGAAAGAGGCCCAACTGGTCGACATCCAGCGCGCGGCGACGGTCGATCTTGATGGCGGACAGCAGCGAGAACGACCCGGTCCACGGGCGCTGATCGGTGGCATCGAACCACGTGCCATTCGACTCGAGCATCGTGCGTTGCAGGCGCGTGAGGGCCGACCGGAGCTGCTCGTAGGTGCGCCCGTCAACGCGTCGGCCGAGCGAGCGGAGGAAGTTGTGCAGCGTGAAGACCACGACGCCGTCCGCTGGTCGACCCGCGTCGTGGAAGCGCCGCACGAGCTCGATGTACACGTCCTGGTCGAAGGTCCCTGGCAGCCGGTCACCCGGATGCGGGATCACCCGCCAGCGCGAGCCGTCGTCGTGCGAGAGAACGACGGCGCTGTCGTCCGCCGAGTCCGAGAGCCGGAACAGGGGCAGCCCCTCCAAGGCCCGGTCGAGCGCGATCGCGCGGCCACCCCGTCGCCTCGCCGTCGTCGCGACCGCGCGCCCTTGCTCGGCCTGCGCCGCTTGACTCATGCGAGTTCGATCACCTGGCCGGTCACGCGCCGCCACGCCGGGGTGCAGAGCGCGACGATCACCGCGGCGAACTCCTCGCGCTCGACGTACGCGGGCCGCTCGCCCATCGCCGCCACGTTGTCGTCGGTACGCAGCGCCGTGGGTGCCACCGCGTTGACGCGGACCCCGTGCGCGGCTTCTTCGACCGCCAGCGTCCGCACCAGGGGAAGGATCGCGCCCTTGGCCATCGCATAGCTCACCAGTCCGGCACGGGCCGCGCCCGCCTGGGCGACGGGGGAGCTCACGAAGACGAAGGCGCCGCGCGCCGCGCGGACCGCCGGTGCGAAGGCCCGGGCCGTGCTCCAGGCGCTGGTCGCGTTGATCAGCATCTGGCGGTGATGCTGCGCCGGGTCGCTCTCCGCCACGGGGCCCGAAAGGCCGAAACCCCCGGCGACGCCCGCGACCGCATGCACCTGCCCGTCGTGACGATCGGCGATGTCCTGGGCGACCGCGCGCAGCCCGTCCGGGTCCGCGAGGTCCACCACGTGGCCGACGGCGCGGAACCCGCTGCCGGTCAGTTCGGCGACGCGCGCCTGCACCGCCGCGTCGCGATCGAGGCAATGCACCGTTGCGCCGTGTGCCGCGAAGGCGTGGGCGACCACGGCACCGGCCTGTCCCGCTCGCCCCACCCCCGTCACAACCACGGCCTGTCCGTCCCATGCGGGAAGCAGGGACGGCCACGGCGGGATGGTCACCGGAGCTCCTCGCGTCCCAGGGCCGCGCGCACGGCTTCGCGCATGGCAAGGACGGCGTCGTCGCGTGCGGCGTCGACGTCTTCCCGCACGTGCAGCTCCACACCGTCGGCCACGGTGACACGGCGCCACGCGAGCGGGGGGGCGTCCGGGTCGGTGGTCACCGGCGGTTGCGAGCCCAGGGCCGGGGCGAGCGCGGCGGCGACTCGGCGTTCGAGCGCATCACCGGCGATCTCGGCCATCTCGCGCTTGATGACGTCGAGCGTCTGCCCTTCGCGCTGCCGGATCTTGATCGCCAGCAACTGGAGGAGGTGCCGGTATCCGTACGTGGCCGCCGTGCCCTTGCCGTCCGGTCGGTCCAGCAGACCGTTCGCGACGTAGTACCGGACGCCTCGCGCCGACAAGGCGGCCCGCGCCGACGCGTTCGTTGGCCGCATCCCGGCCGCATCGGCCAGGGCCGTGGTATGCGCGGCGAGACCACGCGCATTCCACGGTGCGTGCCGGGAATGCGCACGCAACAGAGCAACAGGACTCTCAGCCATGTTACAACAGTAACGCGACAGCATGCCCGGGCGCGAGTTTGTGAGCTGCGAGGGTCGTCGGGGCGGGAGCCTCGGCGACCAGCAGCGATCGGCTCACGCGCTGGGCGGCAGGGTGATGGTCACCGCCGTGCCGGTCTCTGTACGGCTCTCGATCGCGATGGTCCCGCGGTGCTCCTCCACGATGCGCTGACACAGCGCGAGGCCGATGCCGGTGCCGCCCGTCTTCGTGGAGAAGAAGATCTCGAACACGCGGGGCAGGGTCTCGGGCGGGATCGGCGGGCCGGCATTGTGCAGGCGACAGCGCCACGCCCCCGACGGCAGCGTCGAGCCCGACAGCGTGATGCGCGAGCCCGCGGGCGCGGCGTCCAAGGCGTTCCCCAGGACGTTGAGGAACACCTGGCCGAGCTGCTCCGGGTCGATGGGGATGCGGGCGGCGGGTGTCGCCCGGCTGCGCTGCATCGTGACACCGCCCGACTCGAAGCGTCCGCGCTGGGTGTCGAGCACGTCGTCCCACACGGCCTCGGGGTCGCCACTGACGGGACGCAGCGCGTGCGGCCGCCCGTACTCGAGCAGGGCGGCCACCATGCGGTTCAGCCGCTCGACCTCGCGCAGGATGCGTCCGACGTTCTTTTCGACGATCGGGTCCGCGTTGGCATGGAAGCGCAGCAACTGCGCGGCCGACGAGATGCCGAACAGCGGATTGCGCAGCTCGTGGGCGACCCCCGCCGCGACCTCGCCGATCGCCTCGAGGCGACGCGTGTGCTCGACCCGCCGAACGAGCGCGGCGCGTTCGATCGCGGCCTCCGTCTGCGCCGCAACGGTCGTGAGCAGTTGGAGGGCCTCGGTGAACGCCCCGTCCGGCTGGGGTCGGACCCCGAGGACGGTGATCGCCCCGGTGACCCCTTCGGTCGAGACCATCGGCGCGGTGATCGCGGCACTGTCCCCCACGCGCTGGACCACGGCCCGTCCGTTGGCCAGCGCCTCCAGCCAGAGTGGTGTGAGCTGCGATTCGAGCTCCGGCAACGCGCGCTCGGTGCTGACGCCGTGCCGGGCACGCAGCGCGGCGGTCTCGTCATCGGCGAGGGCGATCACGACCCCGTCCCCGGGGAGTGCACGGTCGACGAGGGTCGCCACCTCGTGCAGGACACGGTCCAGGTCGATGGTCCGCGCGAGCGCGAGGCCGATCTCGACCAGGGCGTCCCGTGAGCGACGGTCCTCAGAGCGCATGCCGGGGAACCTACCTGAGCGGCGAATGAAGCGAAACGGCGACCGGCCCAGGAAAGGACCGGCCGCCGCCGCAGTGCGCCCGCCGGAGCGGACTACCGTCCCCGCTTCGCAGCGCGCTTCTTCGCAGGCTTCTTCACGGCCTTCTTGACGCTTTTCTTCGGGGCGCTGCGCCGGACGGCCTTCTTCGCGAGCTTCTTCGCGGCCTTCCGGGGTGCGCTCTTCTTGGCCGCGCTCTTCCGCGTGACGGTCTTCGCAGGCTTCTTCGCCGCCTTCTTCACGGGCGTCTTCGCGACTTTCCTGGCGGCCTTCTTCACCGCCTTCTTCGCGCTCTTTTTCACGACCTTCTTCGCGGCAGGCTTCGACGCCTTCTTGGGCGCAGGCTTCGCGGCGGCCTTCTTGCCCGCCTTCTTCGGGGCGGCCTTCCTGGTCGCTTTCGCCGGCGCGGCCTTCTTGGCTGCTTTCGCCGGCGCGGCCTTTTTGGCTGCACCCGTCTTCGCCGCCGGCTTCGCAGCGGCCTTGGCCGGGCTGGCCTTGGCCGGCGCTGCTGGCTTGCTGGCGGGAGCCTTCGCCGCAGGGCTGGCACTGGCCTTCGGGGCCGGGCTGGCCTTTGCGGCCGGCTTGGCCGGCGCAGGCGGCGGTGGAGCGGCCGGGGCCTTCGGGGTTGCCGCACGGCGCGGCGCGCTGACCGTGGCGCTGCCGAACACGTCCGCGTCCTCGTCCTCCTCCTCCGCGGCCTCGGGGAGGGCGCTCTCCTCCTCGCCCTCGTCGTCGTCGAGGTCCTCGGCGCTGTCCCAGAGCGAGTCGCTGTCGTCCTTGTTCAGCGACCAGCCGCCGTCCTCGTCGTCGTCATCGTCGTAGCCTGTCCCGCCGCCGTAGCCGAGGTCGTCCTCGTCGTCCCGGTCCGACAACCGGTATTCCTGCTCCAACTCGTCGCCACGCGGCATGCGAGGCCTCCAGAAGGGTTCAGTGTGTGGTGAGTGACCTGCTTGACGCGACGAATAAGCAGTCGCGCGCCCTGCGTCAATGGGGCCCCGCTCAATCTCCTGTGGCGGGATGCGGTTCCGGCGCGTCCAACGAGGCACCCCGACGCCCGCGCAGCCAGTGGACGAGGTCGTCCAGCAGGGTGTAGACGACGGGCACCACGAACAGGGTCAGGAGGGTCGACGTGATGAGTCCGCCGATGACCGCGCGGGCCATGGGGGCTCGCTGCTCCGCGCCTTCCCCAAGCGCCAGCGCCAGCGGGATCATCCCGAACACCATCGCGGCGGTGGTCATGATGATCGGCCGCAACCGGATGCGGCCGGCGGCGAGGATGGCGTCCGTCCGGTCGGTCCCGGCGGCCCGCGACTGGTTCACGAAGTCGATCAGCAGGATCCCGTTCTTGGTCACCAGCCCCATCAGCATGATCACCCCGATCATCGACATCACGTTCAGCGTCCCGCGCGTGAGGTGCAGCGCGATGCCGACCCCCAGCAACGACAGGGGCAGCGAGAGCATGATCGAGAGCGGCTGGACGAAGGAGCCGAAGAGCGACGCCAGGATGAGGTAGATGAAGACGACGGCCAGCACCAGGGCTTCGAGGACGTAGCTCTTGGTTTCCGTCAGGTTCTGCACGTCACCGGCGAAGACCGCGCGAAACCCGGGCGGCAGTCCGGCGCGGGACAGGGCCGCCTGCGCCGCCGTCGCCACGGTACCCATCGCGTAGCCCGGCATCACCCCGGCCGAGATCTGGACCTGGCGCTCCAGGGCCCGTCGGTCGATCTGCTGCGGCCCGATCCCCGACACCACGTCGGCGACCTGGGCCAGCGGCACGACGCTGGCAAGCCCGCTGCGCGCGTCGCGACCCGCCCCCATCACCGCGATCGCGCGCACGTCCTCGGGCGAGGTGCGCATCGCGTCGGGGTACACCACGACGACGTCGTGCGAGTAGCCCTGCGCGTCCTGCCAGACCGTGGCACGCTGTCCGGCGAACAGGGGCGCGAGCGTGCCGGCGATCGCGTCGAGGCCAACCCCGGCGGCCCAGGCCTGCTGGCGGTCGACCCGGACGTCCAACTGCGGGATCTCGCCCTCATCGCTCGAGGTGGGCTCCGCCAGCCCGGGCACCGAGCGCAGGACCTCGAGGACCTGACCGGCGACGAGCTTCAGCCGGTCCGGGTCGCTGCCCTGCACATTCACGATGACGGGCTGCCGGAATCCGCCGAAGATGGTCGGCGTGCCGGTGACGTTCCCCGTGATCCCGGGGATGCCCGGGATGATCCGCCGCACGTCGCTCTGGACCGCCGCCTGCGAACGGCTGCGGTCGTGCCGCGGCCGGAGTTTGACGTACACCTGCCCGCTGCTCGGCCCACCCCGCGCGCCGCCGCCGATCGCGACAAAGGTGAACTCCACCTCCGGCAGCTCACGGACCTGTGACGCCAGCTCCAGCCCGCGGGCTTCGGCGAACTCGATCCGCGACCCGGGCGACGTCCGGAAGTTGATGTTGAACTCACCGCCATCGAAGTCCGGCATCCACGTGAAGCCGAGCCGCGACAGGAGTGCCAGGGCCACGACCACGGTCCCGCCGGCCCCCGCCAGCACCAAGAACCGCCGCCGCAGGCACCAGGCGAGCAGGCGGGGGTAGGCGTCGGCCTGTCGCTCGAACCACGCGTCGAACGCGAAGGCCACCGCGCGGATCGGGTTCCGGTTCCGTGCCCGTGCCTCGGGGTCCCGGGCGTGCTCCGCTTCCGGGTCGTGCCAGATGCTCGACAGCATCGGGTCCAGCGTGAACGACACGAACAGGGAGACGGACACCGCGAACGCCACGACCACGCCGAACTGGAAGAAGATCTTCCCGATCTGGCCGCCCATGAACGCCACGGGGATGAAGACGGCGATGACCGCCAGTGTCGTCGCGAAGACCGCGAGCCCGATCTCGCTGGTCCCCTCGCGCGAGGCGCGATAATGGTCCTTCCCCATCTCGATGTGCCGCACGATGTTCTCGCGCACCACGATCGCGTCGTCGATCAGCAGGCCGATCGCCAGCGACAGCGCGAGCAGCGTCATCGTGTTGATCGTGAAGTCGAGCGCCCACATCGCGAAGAACGCCGAGATGATCGAGACGGGGAGCGTCAGCCCGGTGATGACCGTCGAGCGCCACGAGTTCAGGAACAGGTAGATGATCGCGATCGTGAGGATCGCCCCGAGCACCAGGGTCAGCTGCACGTCCCAGAGCGCTTCGCGGATCCGCGTCGAGTCATCCCGGATCACCGTCAACCGGATGTCCGAGGGCAGCTGGGCGCTGATCTCCTCGACCACCACGCGCACGGCGTCGGCGACGTCCACCGTGTTGGTGCCCGAGATCTTCAGCACCTCGAGCGACACCGCCGGGCCGTCGTCGAGGAACGACGCGCTCCGGCGATCGGCGATCCCGTCGATCACCCGGCCGATGTCGCGCACGGCCACCGCCCGCCCGTCGCGCACGGCGACGGTCAGTTCCGCGAAGTCACGGGGCTCCGCGACGCGTCCGGTGATGCGGACCAGCCGCTCGGTGTCCCCCCGCTGGATGCGGCCCGCCGGCACCTCCTGGTTCTCCTGGGCGAGCGCGCGCACGACCTCCTGCGGGGCGATGGCGTAACTGCGCAGGGCGTCCGGGTCCAGTTCGACCCGGATCTGCCGCTGCGCCCCGCCGACGACGTTCACCCCGCCCACGCCGGACACCGACTCGATCCGCGTCGCGATGATCTCACGCGCCAGGTCGGTCAGCTCGCGAATGGGGCGCTCGTCGGACCGCACGCCGATGGTGATGATCGCACGCTCGTTGGGGTCGAAGCGCAGGATGACCGGGTCGTTGATGTCCCGCGGCAGCGTACTGCGAATGCGGGAGACCTTGGCCTGCACCTCGGGCTGCATCGCCTGCACGTCGA
>CAYSFN010000047.1:1869-18035 GCA_964430045.1 uncultured Gemmatimonadaceae bacterium | reverse complement strand
CGGTCCGAGGTCCCGCCACGCGAACCACAGGATGAGGCCGACCATCAGCCAACGCGTGATCCACGTTGCGTGCGCAGCCCCCACGACGCCCAGCGCGGGTGCTCCGAGCTTGCCGAAGATCAGGATCCAGTTGAGGAACACGTTCGCGGCGTTGGCGATCAGCACGGCCATTGCCATCGCGCGCACGCGATGCATGGCCTGGAGCGACTGCCGGAGCGCATTGAAGAGCTGGAAGGGCAGGATGCCGAGGATGCTCCAGCGCACGTAGGCCGCGGCATCCGGGATGACCTCGGCGGGCTGCCGTGCGAATCGCAGCACCGTCTCGACGGGCAGCATCATCAGGGCGGCGACGACCGCGGTGAGGACGGCGAGCACCACGCCGCGCTGCACCCCGCGCGCCACGCCTTCGTGATCGTGCGCACCGATCGCCTGCGCGATCACGGGATCGAGACTCATGAGGAGCCCCATCCCGAAGACGATCACATTGAAGAAGTACAGGTTGCCGACGGCCGCGGCAGCGAGTGCGTCGGCCGAGACACGGCCGAGCATCAGCGCATCGATCGTACCCTGGAACATCAGTCCCAGGTTGACGATGACGATCGGCCCGGCGATGCGCACCATCTCGCGCAGCTCGCCCGCCGTCGGGAGAAGCTGCGCCCGCACGGTCACGTCACTCCCACTCGATGGTTGCCGGGGGCTTGGAACTGACGTCGTAGACGACGCGGTTCACGCCCGGAACCTCGTTGATGATCCGGTTCGAGATCCGTCCGAGCACCTCGTGCGGGAACGCGAACCAGTCCGCCGTCATCCCGTCGCGCGACGTCACGGCGCGGAGCGCGATGACGTGCTCGTAGGTCCGCCCATCCCCCATCACGCCCACGGACCGCACCGGCAGGAAGACCGCGAACGCCTGCCAGATGTCGTCGTAGAGCCCGGCCGCGCGGATTTCCTCCAGGTAGATCGCGTCGGCGCGGCGCAGCGTCTCGACGTGCGCGGGGTCGACCGCGCCCAGGCAGCGGATGGCCAGGCCCGGTCCGGGGAACGGGTGCCGACCGACCATCTCCTCGGGCAGCCCCAGTTCGCGGCCCACGTTGCGCACCTCGTCCTTGAACAGCTCGCGCAAGGGCTCGATCAGCGCAAACTTCATGTCCGGCTTGAGCCCACCCACGTTGTGGTGCGTCTTGATGGTCGCGGACGGACCGCCCGTCGCCGACACGGACTCGATCGCGTCGGGGACGACGTGGCCTTCCTGGTGCAGGGCACGCTCTACCCCGACGCGCACGGCCGCCTCCTCGAAGACGTCGATGAACGTGTGCCCGATGATCACGCGCTTCCGCTCGGGCTCGGCGACGCCGGCGAGCGCGTCCAGGAATCGCGATTCGGCGCGCACCGTGATCAGCGGGATCCCGAGATGCTGCCCCATCGTCCGCTCCACCTGCTCCCGCTCGTGCAGGCGCAGCAGGCCGGTGTCGACGAAGATGCACGTCAACTGCGCGCCGATCGCACGGTGCACCAGCGCGGCCGCGACCGACGAGTCCACCCCGCCGGAGAGTCCGCAGATGACCCGCCGGTCGCCGACCAGCGCCCGGATGCGCGCGACTTCCTGCTCGATGAAGTGCCCGGGGGTCCACGTCGGGGTGCACTGGCACACGTCGAAGAGGAAATTCTCGATGACTTCCCCGCCCCGCGGGGAGTGGTGCACCTCGGGGTGGAACTGCACGCAGTGGATCGGCCGGGTCGCGTGCCGCATCGCCGCCACCGGCGTGTTCTCGCTGGACGCGGTGACGACGAACCCCGGTGGCGCCGCATTCACGTGATCGCCGTGGCTCATCCAGACGGGCGTCGACTCGCCGACGGCGAATCCCCGGAACAGTCCCATGGCATCCAGGACCGTGGCGTCCGCGCGGCCGTACTCGCGACGTTCGGTCCGCTCCACCGAGCCACCGGACTGGAACGCGATCGTCTGCATGCCATAGCAGATGCCCAGGACGGGGGCGATGTCCGCGAGCGCAAGGTCGACCTGGGGCGCCTGGGCGTCGTACACGGAGTTGGGCCCACCGCTGAGGATGATCCCGGTCGGCGCCCACGCGCGGATCCAGTCCAGCGAGCGCGACGCGGGATGGATCTCGGAGAAGACCCGCGCTTCGCGCACGCGGCGGGCGATGAGCTGGGTGAACTGACTCCCGAAGTCGAGGATCAGGATGCGCGTGTCGCTCACGTGTTCCTCCAGTCCGGTCCATCGAGCTTGATGAACTCCACGCGCTTCGTCGCGAGGTCGACGACCGCGGCCGTCGGGGCGCCGTTCACCCACCCGCAGGCCTCGCCCGGATTGATGATGAGCGTATCGCCGCGGGATTTCATCTCCTGCTGGTGCGTCGTCCCGTGGATCACGACCTCGTGCTGCGCCACCGAACGCTCATGCACCTCACCGATGTCGTGCACCAGGAGGATGCTGTGCTCCCCGAGCTTGAACGAGTGCGGGGACTCGAACAGCTCGATCCCCATGGCCCGCTGCGCCGCGGCACGCAGTCCCTCGATGTCGCCGTCGTTCCGCCCGAACACGCCGGCCATCGGCAACTGCGCCGTGACGAAGGGGTCGAGGGCGAAGGGGGCGCAGTAGTCACCGGCGTGCAGGACCACCTGGCAGCCCTCCTCGGCGAAGCGACGGAGGAATTCGCGGATCGCCGGCAGGCGATCGTGGGTGTCGGACATCACGCCGATTTTCATGGGGTCGTGTTCCAGTCGAGGGGGGCGCGGTCGCGGCGGACGAGATCCGCGTAGGACTCCCGCGCCGTGGCGACGGCCCATCGTGCACCGTCCACGATGACCTCGGCCGCACGCGGGCGCGCATTGTAGTTGGACGCCATGGCGGAGCCGTAGGCGCCGACCGAACGCAACGCGAGCAGCTGCCCCGGCGCGAGATCGGGCACCGAGCGACCGACCGCGAGAAAGTCACCGGTTTCGCAGACCGGGCCAACGACATCCGCCGTGACCCGCCGGTCCGTCGCCGACACGGCGTCGACGGCATGGAACGCGTCGTACAGCGGCGGACGGATCAGCTCCGTCATGCCGGCATCGATGATCATGAACTGCGTGTCGCCGCTGGTCTTGCGGTAGAGGACGCGCGACACGAGCACGCCCGCATTGGCCACGAGGTAGCGCCCGGGTTCGAGGACGATGGTGCACCCCGTCGCGACATGCGTCTCGCGCGCGATCACGCCGAGCATCGCCAGGTCGGCTTCGTCCTCGCCGTCGTACCGCACCGCCAACCCACCGCCGACGTCGAGCACGCTGAGCTCCGAGGCACCCGCCGCCCGCGCCTCCCTGGTGAGCGCCACCAGACGCGCGGCCCCGGCGCGCACCGCGCTCAGCGTGGACATCTGCGACCCCACGTGCATCGCCAACGCGCGCAGACGCAGGGATGGGGACGCCAGCACGTCGCTGATCGCACCCGGGATCTCGGGCGTCGGGATGCCGAACTTGTGGCCTTCCTCCCCCGTTTCGATGTACGCGTGCGCCGCCGACACGTCGACCGCGGGGTTCACGCGCAGTCCGACGTCGACGACGCGGCCTTCGGCCGCCGCGATCGACGCCACCAGCGCGATCTCCGCCCGCGACTCGACGTTGAGGAGGTTGACGCCCGCGCGGACCGCCTCGACCAGTTCGCCATGGGTCTTGCCGACACCGCCGAACACGACGTCGTCGGCAGGTACGCCCGCGGCCAGTGCCCGGTACAGCTCGCCGCCGCTGACCACGTCCACGCCACAGCCGGCGCGATGGATGGTCTCGACCACCGCCCGGCAGGCGTTCGCCTTCAGCGAGTAGTGGATGCGCGACGGCACGCCGTGCAGTGCGGCGTGCAGCGCGGCGATCCGCCCGCGAATGTACGCCGCCGAATACACGTAGGTCGGCGTGCCCACGGCATGCGCGATCTCCGCGAGCGGGACCTCCTCGCAGTGCAGCTCTCCCGCCAGCAGCGGGAACGCCTCCGGGGTCAGTACGCCTTGGCCCACAACGCCTCGACCGTGGCCGGTTCACCCGTGAGCAGGCACCGCGACGGCGCCGTCGGCGACCGGAACTCCGCGTCCGGGATGCAGCGGATCGTCGCCTTGGTCTCCTCCTTGATGCGTGCCTCCACGGCGGGGTCGCCATTCCACCCCGCGTACACGAACGCCCCGTCCCCCTCCATCAGTTCGCGGAAGCGATCGTACGTGATGTCCTCACGCACGGAGTTGGCCTCGCGCCGTGCCGTCGCGGCCGCCAGCATGTCGCGCTGGATCGCGGCAAGCTGCTCGGCGAGCGCGGCGGGCAACCCGTCGAGGGACAACGGCGTCTTCTCGCGCGTGTCGCGACGGGCCACCATGCACTGCTGGTTCGCCAGGTCGCGCGGACCGATCTCGAGGCGCAGCGGCACGCCGCGCAACTCCCAGTGATAGTACTTCTCGCCGGGACGAATGCCCTCGCGGTCATCGAGGTGCACCCGCAGCCGGTCGTCGCCGCGCCCCTGCCAGGCGCGCAGCTCGACCATGAGCCGCTGTGCGACCTCCCGCAGCCGCGCCAGGTCCTCGTCCGTCTTCCAGATGGGGACGATCACCACTTCGATCGGCGCCAGCTTGGGCGGAATGCGCAGTCCGTTGTCGTCGCCATGCGTCATGATCAGGCCGCCGACCAGGCGCGTCGAAACCCCCCAGCTCGTGTTCCACGCGTGCTCGACGGTCCCGGCCTCCGACTGGAAGCTGAGGTCGAAGGCCTTGGCGAAGTTCTGGCCGAGGTTGTGCGACGTACCGGCCTGCAAGGCCTTGTTGTCCTGCATCATCGCCTCGGTGGAGTAGGTGCGCAGGGCACCCGCGAACTTCTCCGCCTCGGTCTTGAGCCCGGTGACGACGGGCATCGCCATGTGCTGTTCCATGAACTCCCGGTACAGCTCGAGGATCATCCGCGTCTCGGCCTCGGCCTCGTCGTGCGTCGCGTGGGCGGTGTGGCCTTCCTGCCAGAGGAACTCGAGCGTGCGCAGGAACAGCCGCGTCCGCATCTCCCACCGCACGACATTGGCCCACTGATTGATCTTGATCGGCAGGTCACGGTAGCTCTGCGTCCACTTGGCGAACGACGCGTAGATGATGGTCTCCGACGTCGGACGCACCACCAGCGGTTCCTCCAGCAGCTTTCCGCCCCCGTGCGTCACGACCGCCGTCTCGGGCGCGAAGCCCTCGACGTGCTGCGCCTCCTTCTGGAGGTAGCTCTGCGGAATGAACAGCGGGAAGTAGGCGTTCTGGTGACCGGTGTCCTTGAACCGCGCGTCCAGGGCACGCTGCATCCGTTCCCAGATGCCGTAGCCGTTCGGACGGATGATCATGCACCCCCGCACGGGGGCGTAGTCGGCCAGTTCCGCGCGGATCACGAGTTCGTTGTACCACGCGCTGAAATCCTCGGCGCGCGGGGTCAGCTTCTTGTCGTCAGCCATCGGTTCAGAGAGTCGGTGCCGGGGCGGCAAGCCACCGACACAGGTCGTGCAGCGGGGGGTCCCCCGCGAGGATTGCTGCGGCTGGACCGGTCCACCGCGGCGCGTCGGCCATCCGTCCCGACAGGGCGATCGCCGTCACCGCGTCGTCCGCATCGAAATAGAGCACCGCCGCCGCACCTGCCTTTTTCGCGGCGTCCATCTGGTTGCGCACTGCCTGCGTGGAATACTTCTCGTCACTGAGCGCGTGATCGACCGCCACGCCCTGCGCGCGCAGGGCACGCGCCAGCCGCAGGGCATCCCCGTACGGGCGGTCCGCCGCCCCGGGGCCACCCACGAGGAACGCCGTGCGCCGCGACGCGTCCGCCGCAGGCATGAGCCCGCGCGCGCGGAGCAGCTCGCCCAGGACGACGTCGCCCATCCCGAAGCCCAGTGCCGGGAGGTCGACGCCACCCAGCGCCATCAGGAGCGTGTCGTAGCGTCCGCCGCCGCAGATCGCGCGGAACTCGCCGCGCGTGTCGAAGAGTTCGAACACGATGCCGGTGTAGTACGCCAGCCCCCGCACGATGCGCGGATCGAAATCGATCCAGTCCCCGACGCCCAGGGCGTCGAGATGCGACCACAGCCGCCGCAGCGGGACCGCGGCCGCATCGACCGCGGCGGCGCTGCCGCTGGCCGCCACGAAGGCTTCGAGGTCCGTGGTCTCGATCAACGCGAAAAGCCGCTCGATGGTCGGCGGCGCGAGCCCGGCGTCGCGCAGCTTCTCCGCGCTGACCTCGCGCGGCTGGCGCTCGAACTTGTCGATCACCGCGTACGCCACCGCCTGCTGCTCCGCGGACAGGCCGCAGGCCTCGAGCGCCGCGGACATGAGGCGGCGATCACTCACGCGCGCCCGGACGTCCTGCGCGCTGAGCCCGAGCTCGGCAAGAATGTCGATGGCCACGGCGAGCAGTTCGGCGTCGGCGACCTCGCCGGTCTCGCCCACGATGTCAACGTTGAGCTGGAAATGCTCGCGCAAGCGACCCTTCTGCGCGCGCTCGTAGCGGAACAGTTGCGGCACGGAAAACCAGCGGAGCGGCTTCCGCAGCGCATTGGCCCGGCTCGCGACCATGCGGGCGAACGTCGGCGTCATCTCGGGGCGCAGCGCCACGGCGCGTCCGCCCTTGTCGTCGAAGGCGTAGAGCTGTCCGACGATCTCGTCGCCACTCTTGCGCGTGTAGAGATCGAGCGGCTCCAGGGGCGGACCGTCGTACTCGACGAACGCGTACCGCGCCGCCACCGCACGCCACGCGCGGAAGAGATGCGCCCGCTCGGCGCACTCCCCTGGGTAGAAATCTCGAAATCCGGGAAGCGGGCCGCCTGAGGACATCCTGTAAATCTATTCAGCGTACGGACTTATGTTCAAGGCGCGCATTGCGTCCCCCACGGTATGGAACGACCCGGTGACCAGCGTCGTCCCCTTGTCGCCATCGGCCAGGTGCACCGCAGCCGCGAAATCCTCCTCGGCGCGCACCCTGGCCCCCAGTGTTCGCGCGGCATCCAGCACCTCGCCCAGCTCCCAGCGACGATTCGCAGGTGCGGTCGGTGCAACCGTGAGCACCAGGTGGTCCACGAGCGGGGCCAGCACGGCGAGCATGCCCCGCCAGTCCTTGTCGGACAGGACCGCGACCACGGCCGTCAGGGGGCGCGCGGGCTGCAACGTGGTGAGCGCCGCCGCCAGCACGGCGGCACCGGCGGGATTGTGGGCCACGTCGAAGACGTAGCGCCCAACGCGCTGCAATCGCCCCGGGAGCCGCACCCTCGTGAGCACGGGCCGCGCGCGCTCACGGGCGACGCGCCAGGGGGCGGGCAGCGTCTCGAGCACCTGCAACGCCAGGGCGGCGTTCTCGGCCTGGCAGGCCCCCACGAGGCCCGTCCGGAAGGGCGCACCGTCCAGCGTGAACGCGGTGCCGTCAGCGCTGACGTGGATTGCGCCGAGGACCGCCCACGCGTTCGCCGAGCCCACGGGCAGCGCCCCGACCCGCTCCGCGTGCTGCCGCAGCAGGGCGTCCATTGCAGGAGCGCGCGCGCCGACGATGGCTGGCCGGCCGGCCTTGAAGATGCCCGCCTTCTCCGCGGCGATTTCCGCCAGCGTGGAGCCGAGATACTCGGTGTGATCGAGATCCACGGAGGTCACGACGGAGAGCAGCGGGTCCACCACGTTCGTCGCGTCGAGCCGTCCGCCCAATCCGACTTCCACGACGGCAAGGTCGACCGCTGCGTCGGCGAAGAGGCGGAACGCCATCGCCGTGGTCGCCTCGAAGAACGTCGCGCCGACGGCCTCGATCGTCGGCGTCCAGCGTGCGAGGAACTCGTGTATGACGTGATCGGCGACCGGGCAACCATCGATGGCGATGCGCTCGCCGAAGTCCACCAGGTGCGGCGACGTGTAGCGACCAACGCGCCACCCCTCGGCGCGCAGGACCGCGTCGAGCGTGGCGCAGACCGAGCCCTTGCCGTTCGTGCCGCCCACGTGGATGACCCGCAGCCGCGTGTGCGGGTCGTCCATCGCGTGCAGCAGCGCCAGCGTGCGGTCCAGACCGAGTCGCCACGCACCCGTCGTGCGGGCGTACAGCGACGCGAGGGCCGCCTGCGCCGCGGTCAGGCCGTCGCCCACCCCTGCGCCGCCGGCTTGCCGCTCATGTGGCGCAACAGCCGACCGAGTGTCGTCTTGAGTTCCTTGCGGTGCGTGACCATGTCGACCATCCCGTGTTCGAGCAGGAACTCCGCGGTCTGGAACCCTTCCGGCAGGTCCTGGCCGAGCGTCTGCTTGATCACACGCGGCCCCGCGAAGCCGATGACGGCACCGGGCTCCGCGATGATCGCATCGCCGAGCATGGCATAGCTGGCGCTGACGCCGCCGGTGGTCGGGTTGGTGAGGATGGAAACGTAGGGGATCCGACGCTCGTGCAACTGCGACAGCACCGCCGAGGTCTTGGCCATCTGCATCAGCGACAGCACCCCTTCCTGCATCCGCGCCCCGCCGGACGCCGAGATGAGAATCAGCGGATACTTGCGCTCCAGCGACCGCAGGCCGAGCCGCGCGATCTTCTCGCCGACCACCGAGCCCATGGAGCCGCCCATGAACGAGAAATCCATCACGCCGAGATTGACCGGCAGCCCGCCGAGCAGCCCCGTGACCGTCAGGATGGCGTCCTGGTCGCCGGCGTTCTTGATGGCCCGCTTGAGGCGCGCGGGATAGTCGGGGAAGCCCAGCGGGTCGATCGAGCGCAGCGAATCTTCCAGTTCGCCCGCCGTCCCCTCGTCCAGGAGGGCGTTGACGTACTCGACCGCACGCAGCCGCCGATGATAATCGCAGGCGGGGCACACGTTGAGGTTGCGCTGGAACTGCTCCCGGATGTCCGTGTGGTCACAGGCCTCGCACTTCTCCCAGATGTCCGCTGGGATCTCGAGGCGCTCGCGCACGGGCTGCCGGGGTTTTTTCTCCTTCCTGAACCATGCCATGATGAGAAAGGAAAGCGGAAACGCCCTCGGAGGGTAGTGGGGGGTCGCCGAGCCCCCCTAGAGCAAGGCGTCCGCCCGGCCGCGCCCGTCGGCGGAGATGCGCACGATCATGCCGATCCCGATCCAGCACGACAACATGAAGGACCCACCGTACGAAAAGAACGGCAGCGGGATCCCGGTGATCGGCATGAGTCCCACGGTCATGCCGATGTTCACGATGATGTGCACGAACCAGCCGGCCGCGATCCCGAAGGCCACCATCGCCGAAAACGGGGTGACCGCCCGCGTCGAAACGCGGACCACCCGCATGAGCAGCGTGCAGAAGGTGGCCAGCGCGAGCATCACGCCGAAGAAGCCCACCTCCTCCGCGAGCACGGGAAAGATGAAATCCGTGTGCTGCGCAGGGAGGAACGCGAGCCGCTTCTGCGTCCCCTCCGTGAATCCCTTGCCGAACCACCCCCCGGAGCCCACCGCGACCTGCGACTGGATCACGTGATACCCGCTCGCCTTGGGGTCGGAAGAGGGGTCCAGGAACACGAGCAGCCGTTGCTGCTGATACGGCTTGAGCTGGTCCCACAGCAACGGCGCGACGACGCCCATGACCACGTTGGCCAGGGCGACGGTCACGGCCTCGAGCGGGCGCGGGCGCACGATGTACAGCACGACGAGGATCCCGAGGAACCACGCCCCCCACACGCCGGTGCTGAAGGCGAGGATCAAGCTCACCGCGGGACTGGCGGCGAAGAGCAGGAGGTACCACGAGGCGCCCGACCAGAACAGCATTGCGAAGAAGACGCCGATCAGGACCATCCCGGTCCCGAGGTCCGGCTGCACCATGATCATCCCCCACGGCACCAGCACGACCAGGACCGGTCGCCACAGCTCGAACACGGTGCGCGGGGCGACACGGCTGGACGTCAGCACCTTGGCCAGCATGAGGACCACTGCGATCTTGGCCAGTTCCGACGGCTGCCCGATCCGCCGTCCGCCGATGGTCAGCCAACTGCTGGTGCTTTCAGCCGTCCCCGCCCCTGATCCGATGACGAAGAGCGAGGCGAGCAGCAGGAGCGACAGCACGTAGGCCGGCACCGTGAGGATGTCGAGAATGCGCGAGGAGCCGCGCGACACGATGTAGGCGCCGCACACGCCGATGATCAGCCACGCGACCTGCTGGCGCCAGAGCCCGGTCGCAGCGGTCGGGACGTCGGTGATCCCCGCCGAGTACACGACCGCCACGCCGATGCCCGAGAGCAAGACCGCCAGGAGGACCAGCGGCCAGTCACTGACCGTCGGGCGGTTCGCCATGCTAGTCGCCTCCGGCGGCGACGGCGACGGCGGTGACGGGCAGCTTGAGATAGGCGGCGGCGATCTTCGACGCGAGCCGTGCGGCGTTCCCGCCACTCAGCCCGAACTCGATCATCACGGACACCACGATGCGTGGTTCGTCCGCGGGCACGAAGCCCACGAACCACGCGTGATCGCGGTTCGCGTCCTGTGCGTTCTGGGCGGTGCCGGTCTTGCCGGCGAAGGTCGCGTCCCGGATCGCGGCGCTGCCGGCCGTGCCGCGGGTCGAGACCACGTCGGCCATCGCATCGATGAGCAGTTGCATGTCCGCCGGCTTGAGCGAGAAGAGGCGCGTCGTGTCGGCCGGACGATCGACGATCGACGGGCGCACGGCGAGCCCGTCATTGGCGAGGGCCGTGTAGAACCGCGCCATGTTGATCACCGTCTGCGCGTTCTCGCCCTGCCCGATCGAGAGATTGAGCGTCACCGCGTTGGTCCACCCGCGCGGTCCGAAGCGGCGGTTGTAGTACTCCTCGACCGGGACCGAGGGGAAGCTCGACGCCTGCTCGTACGGCAGATCGATGCCCGTGCGCTCGGCGAAGAGCATGCGGCGACCACCTGCGACGAGCCGGGAGAGGCCGACGCGCAGGCCCAGCTGATAAAAGTAGGTGTCGCAGGAACCGGCGATCGCTTCGCGCAGGTTGACCGATCCGTGGCCATCCTTCTTCCAGCACCGCCAGCGCCGCGTCCCGAAGGTGTACCCCCCGTTGCACGAGACGGGCATCCGTTCCTCGGGACGCACCATCTCGCTCTCGAGCGCGACGATCGCGGTGGCGAGTTTCCACGTCGAGCCGGGGTCGTAGGCCCCCTGGATGGCCTTGTTGTACAGGGGGCGGCGCGGGTCGGTGTTGAGCGCGTCGTAATAGCTGGGTGGGATGCCACCGGTGAACCGGTTCGGGTCGTACCCGGGCGCACTGTGCAGCGCCAGCACGGCACCCGTCCGCGGATCCATCACCACGGCGGCGCCCAGCAGCGAGTCGCCGAACGCGTCGGCGATGAAGCGCTGCAGTTCCATGTCGATGTTCGTGTGCAGGGGCGGCCCCGCGACCGGCGCGAGTTCGGCCCGGACGCCCGCGTCACGCACGACGCGCCCCAGCGCATCGACTTCGACGAAGCGGGAACCCTCGCGACCACGCAACCCGGCCTCGTACTGGGCCTCCAGCCCCGCGCGTCCGATGACGTCGCCGGGCCGGTACCCCTCGTAGCGCGGCGACTCCAACTGCGCTTCGCCGATCTCGCCCGTGTAGCCGATGAAGGCCGAGATGGCGGTGCTGTCCGGATACCAGCGCTTGGGCGACGCCTGGACCATGACGCCCGGAAACTGCGCGCGGTGTTCCTCGAGCGTGGACACCAGCTCGAACGAGGCATCGGAGAAGATCACCGCCGGGCGTCCGCGCGCGGCCCGGTAGCGCCGGATGGCGCGCTCCTCGTCCTGCCGCGTGAGCGGCACGGTTTCGGACAACCGGCGCAGCGTCGCGCGCAACGAATCCTCGGAGGGCACGAGCATCGAGACGGAGTAGCCGGGCACGTTCTCGGCGATGATCCGTCCGTGCCGGTCGTAGACGATGCCGCGCGGCGCGGGGAGCGGCACCTCGCTGAGCCGGTTGCGCTCCGAGCGGCGTGAGAACTCCGAGAACTGGATGACCTGCACCACGAAGAAGCGGCCCAGCAACAGCCCGAACCCCATGAGGAGCGCCAGCGTGGCGACGCGACCGCGCCGGGCGACGTCGTTGGGGTGGAAACTCACCAGCGCGGCTCCGAGGACTCGAGCACCGGACGCACGAGCACGAGCAGCACCACGCCAGCCGTCGCCGTCACGAGCGCCGAGAGCGGCGTCCAGGTCACCAGGTGCATGAGCAGCGCCGACCCCGCAAGGCGCCCCTCCAGCGTGAGGTAGGCCAGGTCCATCGCGACCTTCCCGGCAAAGAAGAAGAGCGCGTGCAGGACCATCTGATCAGCGAAGAAGACCGACTTGGACCACGACGCGGCGAACCCGACGACGGTCCCCGCGAGCGCCCCGGCCCCGAAACCGAGCGGCGAGAGCGCATCGATCACGAGGCCGCTGGCACAGCCGAGCAGCGCGGCACTGCCGGGACGCACGCGCACGGCCACCAGCAGCATGCCGATCACGAGAAAGTCGATCTCCGCCCGCCACCCGAGGACCGGGCGCAGGGAGAAATGCGCGAGCAGCAGCGCGAGGAAGATCAGGGTGAGCGTGACACCGCGACGACGGCGCATCACGCGCCGTCCATGGAGTCGCGGGGCGGCTCGCGGAGCGGGCGCGGCGACGGCGTGAGCGCTGGCGTGAGCGCTGGCGTGAGCGCTGGCGTGAGCGCTGGCACCAGCGCCGACGGCGGGCGCGGCGCAAAGGCCTCCTCGACGCCGACGGCGGAGCGTTCAGGCACCAGCACCATCGCGACGCCGACGTCGGCCGGATGGACGGCCGGCCGCAGGAGATACGTGCGCGCCCAGCCCTCGGAGGTCTCGATCTCGCGCAACACGACACCGACGGGCACCCCCCGTGGGAACACCCCACCCGCGCCGGAACTCACGATCACCGCCCCGGAGTCGAGCACCGAGCGGAACGGGACGCCGCGAAACTCGAGCAGGAAGCGGTCCCCTTCGACCCCGAGGTGCGCGCCGACGATGCCCGCGGCGTCGCCGTCGCTGGTCATCGCGCTCACGCGGAGGTCCGGGTGCGGCCAGGTGAGGACGACGCTCGACGCGGCATCGACCGCGTGGACCAGCCCCACGATGCCGTCCGGCGCGATCACACCGCTGAACGCCGTGACGCCGTCGCGTGCCCCGCGGCTCAGGAGCAGGGTGTGCGCGTCTCCGCGCGTCTCGGGATGCACGAGTTCGGCCGGAATGAACCCCCAGTGCACGCGCCCGCCCAGCGAGAGCATGGCACGCAGCCGCGTGTTCTCCACCTCGAGCGCGGCGGCCTGCAACGCCCGCAGTGCCACGGAGTCCGCGAGCCGCGTGCTGCTGTCGTGGGTGGCCAGCGCGTGGCGGATCAACTCGGCGCGCGCCTGGATGCTGACGAGCGGGCGGATCGCGTTCCGGAGCACGCCCGCCGTCGCCTCGGCGCGTGCATCGGGCAGAGCCAGCGCGATCAGGGCGGCGAGCAGAGCCACGGCGACCATCGCGCCGTCCACCCGCAGGTCGCCGCGCGCAGAACGCCGGGCCATGTCAGGTCGCCAGCACCGACCAGTACTTCTCCTCGTCGTCGAGGATGCGCCCCGTCCCGCGCACCACACAGGTGAGCGGGTCCTCGTCGACGTGGATCGGCAGGCCGGTCTCCTGGGAGAGCAGCACGTCGAGACCGCGGATCAATGCCCCGCCCCCCGTCATCACGATGCCGCGATCCACGATGTCCGAGGCCAGCTCCGGTGGCGTGATCTCGAGGGCGCGGCGCACCGCGTCGATGATCTGCTGGATCGGCTCCTGGATCGCCTCGCGGATCTCCGAGGAATGCACCTTCACCGTCTTCGGGATGCCGGACACGAGGTCGCGGCCCTTGACCTCCATCTCGCGCTCGTCGCCGACCTGCGCGGCGGATCCCACCTGGATCTTGATGAGCTCCGCCGTGGGCTCGCCGATGAGCAGGTTGTACGTCTTGCGCATGAACTGGACGATCGCGGTGTCCAGCTCGTCCCCGCCGGTGCGGATGGAGGTGTCGCTCACGATGCCGCTCAGCGCGATGACGGCGATCACCATGTTGCCCGTGGGCGTCTCGACCGGCAGGCCGACGCCGATGGCCGCGGCCATGGGCTCGGCGACCATGAAGACCTCCTTCGCCCCGGCGCCCAGCGCGGAATCGCGCACCGCGCGCTTCTCCACCTCGGTGATCCCCGACGGCACGGCCACGATCACACGCGGCTTGACCTTGAAGACGTGCTTCTCGATGATCAGCGTGAGGAAGTAGCGGAGCATCTTCTCGGTGACGTCGAAGTCCGCGATGACGCCGTCCTTCATGGGGCGCACCGCGATCACGCCGTCGGGCGTGCGCCCGAGCATGCGCTTCGCCTCGAGCCCGACCCCCTTGATGCGCTTGGTCTCACGGTCGAGCGCGACGACGGACGGCTCGTTCAGCACGATCCCTTCGCCCTTGACGTAAACGAGGGTGTTGGCGGTGCCGAGATCGACGGCGATCGCATTCGCGGGGAACAGAGCCCCGCGGGAGAAGAACGGCCAGCGCATTATGTCAGCGGCAGCGTGACGGGGGCGGACCGTGCACGCGAACGTACGAGGGGGAAGGACGGGCGACCCCGCAAACTACCCGCGGGACCGGACGAGCGACAAGGCCGGGCGCCCTGCGGCGCCCGGCCCCGGGCTCAACCCAGGAGCGACGCCGGTTCGACGAAGGGCAGGTCGAAGGACTCCGCGACGGCGCGATAGGTGCACTGGCCCCCGGACACATTGAGCCCGCGCAGCAGCGCGTTGTTGTCCCGCAGCGCCCGTTTCCACCCCTGGTTGGCCAGGCGCAGCACATAGGGGAGCGTCGCGTTGGTCAGCGCCAGGGTCGAGGTCCGCGGCACGCCGCCGGGCATGTTGGCCACGGCGTAGTGGATGACGCCGTCCACGACGTAGGTCGGATTCTCGTGCGTCGTCGGCGTCATGGTCTCCACGCACCCGCCCTGATCGATGGCCACGTCGACGATCACCGACCCGGGCTGCATGGTGGCGAGGTCCTCCCGGCGGATCAGCTTGGGCGCCTTGGCGCCGGGGATCAGCACCCCGCCGACCACCATGTCCGCCGTGCGGATCGCCTCGAGGATGTTGTGCCGGTTCGAGAAGATGAGCTGCACGTTCGCCGGCATCACGTCGGACAGGTAGCGCAGCCGCTCCAGCGAGACGTCGAGCAGCAGCACCTTGGCCCCGAGCCCGGCGGCCATCTTCGCCGCATTGATGCCGACGATGCCACCACCCAGGATGACGACCTTGGCCGGCGGAACCCCCGGCACGCCGCCCAGCAGGACCCCACGACCGCCATAGAGCTTCTCGAGGTACTTGGCCCCCTGCTGGATCGCCATCCGCCCCGCCACCTCGGACATCGGCGTCAGCAGCGGGAGCTCCCGCGACGGCAGTTCGACGGTCTCGTAGGCGATGCAGGTCGCGCCGCTGGCGAGGTGCGCCCGGGTGAGCCGCTCGTCCGCCGCGAAGTGGAAGTACGTGAACACCGTGAGGTCGGGGCGCAGGTGCTCCCACTCGCGCTCGATCGGTTCCTTGACCTTGATGACCATCTCGGCCTGGCCCCACGTGCTGGCCGCGTCGGGCGCGATCGTGGCGCCGGCGGCCACGAAGTCGGCGTCGACGAACCCGCTGCCCTCACCTGCACCCTGCTCGATGACCACCGAGTGTCCCGCCGACACCAGCGCCTCCGCCCCGGCCGGGACGAGCGCAATGCGGTTCTCGTTGGTCTTGATCTCCTTGGGGACTCCGATCTTCATAGCCGTCTCGGCTGAATGTCAGGAACGGGGACCGAGCGTCAACGTCGTCTGTCGGTCCGGGGCGAACCACGCCTGCGCCACGCGCAGGGCGTCGGCGGGCGTGACCGCGTCGATGCGGGCGATCACTTCGTCCACCGTGCGATCCGGCTCGCCGTACAGCTCGAGCGAGGCCGCCCGGTACATGCGGGCACTCACACTCTCCAACGACAAAAGATACTGCCCCGCGAACTGCTGGCGCCCCAGCGCCAGTTCGTCCTCGGGAATACCCTCGCTGACCAGCCGGTCCAGCTCGTCGCGGATGGCCTGGGTGGCCCTGGCCGCCGTGGACGGCGCGGTGCCCACGTACACCCCGTGCACGCCCACGTCCGTGTACAGCTACCAGTCGCTGCACCCGGACGTGGGCG
>CAYSFN010000047.1:0-1859 GCA_964430045.1 uncultured Gemmatimonadaceae bacterium | reverse complement strand
CTGTACACGGCATAGGCCAGGCCCAGGTCCTCGCGGACGCGCTGGAACAGCCGGGAGCTCATCCCACCGCCCAGCAGCGCGTTCACGATCGAGTACGCCGGCCGGTCGGGCGAGCTCAGCGGAATGGTCGTCGAGCCCATCACGACGTGCGACTGGGCCATCTTGCGGGTCACCTTCTTCGCCGCAGGAGGCGCCGGGACGGCCACAGGCGGCCCGGCAGGTGTCTGGGTGCCCCCGGGCACGGTGTGCCAGCCAGCGGCCTCCAGGGCCTCCAGCACGCCCTCGTGCGTCACGTTGCCGGCCGCCGCCACCACGATGTTGCCCGGGTGGTACAGCGCCGCATGGCGGGCCCGCAGCACGTCGCCGGGGATCCCGGCCACGGTCTGCCTGGTCCCCAGAATAGGGTAGCCATAGGGGTGCGGACCCCACAGCAACCGGTCGTGCAGCTCGAAGACCAGGTCGTCGGGCGTGTCCTCCACCATCGCGATCTCTTCGAGGATGACGCCGCGCTCCAGCGTCAGGTCCTCGTCCCGCAGCAGCGGCGCGAAGATCAGGTCGTGGAGGACGTCGGCGGCCACGCCCAGGTCACGGTCCAGGACGCGCGCCTGGTACGCGGTGTGCTCCCGCGTGGTGTAGGCGTCCAGCGAGCCGCCCAAGGACTCCAGCGCCAGGGCCAGGGCCTTCGCGGACCGGCGCGTGGTGCCCTTGAACACCAGGTGTTCGAGCATGTGCGATACGCCCATGACCTCGGGTGTCTCGTGCAACGAGGCTGCACGCACCCACGCCCCGAGCGCGACGGATCGCACGCCCGGGACGTGTTGGGTGCAGATGACGAGCCCGTTGGGCCAGCGCGTGCGTTCCACGCGCGCGCTGGCATCAGCGGCCGACAGGATCACCGACGGCCGCCGCGTCCTCCGCCGCCACGGCGGCCGCGGTCCCCATCCCCTTCTTCACGGGGCGGGCGCGGCGCCCGCGGCTCCTCGGGCGGGAGCCCTTCGGGCCGCGGCGTGAGCGCCTTCATCGACAGGCGCAGACGGCCACGCTCGTCGCGGTCCACCAGCTTGACCGTGACCTTGTCGCCCTTGGACATGTGGTCCTCGGTCTTCTCGACGCGCGTGTGCGCGATCTCGGAGACGTGGAGGAGGGCTTCGGTCCCCGGCATGATCTCGATGAACGCGCCGAAGGCCGTGATGCTCTTGACGATGCCCTCGTACACCTCGCCCACCACGGGCTCGGCGGTGATGGCCGTGACCATCTGCCGGGCGCGCTCCATCGCCTCCGCACCGACGGCGGCAATGGTGACGGTGCCGTCGTCCTCGACCGAGAGCGAGGCGCCCGACTCATCCTGGATGCCGCGGATGGTCTTGCCCTTGGGGCCGATCAGATCGCCGATCTTCTCGGGGTTGATCTTGACCGTGATGATGCGCGGCGCCCACGGCGAGAGGTCTTCGCGCGGGGTGGCCAGCGCCTTCTTCATCTCGCCCAGGATGTGCTGGCGGCCCTCGTGGGCCTGCGCCAGCGCTTCCTTCATGATGTCGAGCGACAGGCCCTGGACCTTGATGTCCATCTGGATGGACGTGATCCCCTGCTCCGTGCCGGCCACCTTGAAGTCCATGTCGCCGAGGTGGTCCTCGGTGCCCAGGATGTCGGTGAGGATGGCGTAGTCGTCGCCTTCCTTGATGAGCCCCATGGCCACACCGGCCACGGCACCCTTGAGCGGGATGCCCGCGTCAAAGCAGGAGAGCGAACCGCCGCAGACCGAGGCCATGGACGACGAGCCGTTGGACTCCAGCACGTCCGAGACGATGCGGATGGTGTACGGGAACTCCTCGAACGGCGGCAGCACGGCCTGGAGGGCG
>CAYSFN010000046.1:0-18203 GCA_964430045.1 uncultured Gemmatimonadaceae bacterium | reverse complement strand
CCGAGCCGGCCACGACTGGTTCTACCTCTACTACCGCGACCGCGCCCTCTGTCTCCACCTGGGCCTCACGCCGGCCGAAATGCTGTACTCGGCCGTCGGTGCCGCCGCCGATCCCAACTCCGGCGGGCGCCAGATGCCCTCGCACTGGGGCCACGACAAGCTCAACATCGTCTCCACCTCCTCGCCCACCGGCACGCAGTTCCTCCAGGCGGTCGGCTCGGCGGAGGCGTCGCTCCGTGGCGCGGCGCTCGGCATGGAGGGCTTCGGCGGCGACGAGGTCACCCTCGTCACCACCGGCGACGGCACCACCAGCGAAGGGGAGTTCTGGGAGTCGCTCAACTCCGCGGCCAACCTCAAGGCCCCCGTCGTGTACATCGTCGAGGACAACGGCTATGCGATCTCCGTCCCGGTCGAGGTCAACACCGCGGGCGGCTCCATCTCCAGGATCGTGCAGTCGTTCCCCGGCCTCTACGTGCAGGAGGTCGATGGGTGCGACTTCCTCGCGTCCCTCGAGGTGATGCGGAAGGCCGTGGCCTACGCGCGCGCGCGGAAGGGACCGGCCCTGGTGCACGCCCACGTCATCCGCCCGTACTCGCACTCGCTGTCGGACGACGAGGTGCTGTACCGGCCACCCGAAGAGCGCGAGGCCGACGCCGCCCGCGATCCGCTGACGACCTTCCCCGCGTGGCTGATCCGTGAGGGCCACGCCACCGAAGCCGACCTCGCCGCCATCGCCGAATCCGTCGACGCCGAGGTCCTGGCGGCGACCGACGACGCGGTCGTCCAGCCGCAGCCCGACGCCAGCACGGTCCACTTCGGCGTCTACTCGCCCGACGTCGACACCACGGGCGAGCACTTCGACACCGAGGACGACCCGCAGTTCAGCGGCGATCCCACCACCATGATCGACCTGATCAACGCCTGCCTCAAGGACGAGATGCGGCGCGATGAGCGCATCGTGGTGTTCGGCGAGGACGTGGCCGACGTGTCGCGCGAGGAGTACCTGGGCCGCGTCAAGGGCAAGGGCGGGGTGTTCAAGGCCACGCACGGCCTGCAGACGGAGTTCGGCTCCACACGCGTCTACAACTCGCCGCTGGCCGAGGCCAACATCGTCGGACGCGCGATCGGGCTCGCGTTGCGCGGGTTCAAGCCCGTGGTCGAGATCCAGTTCTTCGACTACATCTGGCCCGCCTACATGCAGCTCCGCGACGAGCTGGCCACGATGCGCTGGCGCTCCAACAACATGTTCAAGGCCCCGGTCGTGGTGCGGACCACCTATGGCGGCTACATCCGCGGTGGCGTGTACCACTCGCAGACCGGTGCCTCGCTGTTCACGCACACGCCGGGCCTGCGGGTGGTCTGCCCCAGCAACGCGCTCGACGCCAACGGCCTGCTGCGCACGGCGATCCGCGGCGACGACCCGGTGCTGTTCCTCGAGCACAAGCACCTCTACCGGCAGACCTACAACAAGGGTGCGCACCCCGGCGCGAACTTCATGATCCCCTTCGGCAAGGCCCGCACGGTGCGCGCAGGGACCGACATCACGCTGGTGACCTACGGCGCCACGCTCAACCGCGCCCTGGTCGCCGCCAACGACGTGGCCGAACGCGGCATCAGCGTCGAGGTCATCGACCTGCGCTCGCTGTCGCCCTGGGACCGCGAGACCGTGTTCGCCAGCGTCAAGCGGACCAACCGCGTGATCGTGGCCTACGAGGACTCGCTGAGCTGGGGCTACGGCGCGGAGATCGCCGCCGCGATCGCCGACGAATGCTTCCCGTGGCTGGACGCGCCCGTCAAGCGCATCGCCAGCACCGACACCTTCGTCGGGTACGCCCCGCAGCTGGAGGACGCCATCCTGCCCCAGACCGCCGACTTCGTGAAGGCCTACGAGGCGCTGGCCGCCTTCTGAATGACGGACGGAGCGACGCCGCCCAGCACGACACGCGTGCGCGCGGCGTCGCTCACCTCCCGCTACGTCCTCGCGCTCGTCATCCTGGCCCTGCTGACCGTGGGCGGGCTGGTCGTGCGCGAGCTCGTCCTCGCCGAGCAGCGGGACAACACGCGCATCATCAACGTGGCCGGGCGGCAGCGGATGCTGAGCCAGCGCATCGCGAAGGAGATGCTCCGCACCGCGGCGGCGGCGGACGCCACCACCCCGGACGCGGCCGACGCGGACCTCCGGCACGCACTCGATGCGTGGCGGAACGGGCGGCGCAGCCTGCTCGAGGGTGACCCGGCCCGGAACATCCACGCCATCCACGACCCCGCGCTCCGCGCACGGCTGGAGGCGCTCGGCCCGCTCGTCGAACGCCTCCAGCACGCCGCCGAGGCGCGGGACGTCGCCGCGTACCTGCACGACGAGGCCGCCTATCTGCAGGAGATGGACGCGATCACGTTCGCGCTCGTGGAGCTCTTCCAGCGACAGCACCGCGCCCTCATCACCGCGGACCGGCTCCGCGTGCTGCTGGTCCTCCTGACCATCGTCGCGCTCGCCGCCTTCGTCCTCCGCCCCGCGGTCCGCGCGATCGAATCGACCGCCACGGAACTCGAGGACAAGAACGCCGCGCTCGACGCGGCGCTGCAGCAGGCGCACTCGCTGGCGACGATGAAGGACGACTTCCTCGCCATGACCTCGCACGAGCTGCGCACCCCGCTCAACGCCGTGATCGGGCTCAGCGGGCTGCTCAAGACCACCGCGCTCGACACGAAGCAGCGGCAGTTCGTGGACACGATCAACACGTCGGGCGAGGGACTGCTGCAGCTCATCAACGACCTGCTCGACCTGTCCAAGATGGACGCCGGCAAGCTCGAACTCGAGGAGATGGACGTCGAGCTGCGCGACGTCATCGAGAGCGCCGTGGAGTCCCTCGCACTGCGCGCGGAGGCGAAGGGCGTCGACCTCGGCATCGTCGTCGCCCCCGAGACCCCCGACGTGATCCGCGGCGACGCCGGCCGCCTGGGGCAGGTGCTCCTCAATCTCCTCAGCAACGCCCTCAAGTTCACCGACAGCGGCTCCGTGATGGTCCGCGTCACGGTCGTTCCCGACGCGGACGCCCCCATGATCCGCTGCGAGGTCGAGGACACGGGCATCGGCATCTCGGAGGCAGCGCAAGCGCGACTCTTCCAGCCCTTCCACCAGGCGGATTCGTCGACCACGCGCCGGTATGGCGGCACCGGCCTCGGCCTCTCGGTCGCCCGGCGCCTGATCGAGTTGATGCACGGCACCATCGGCGTCCGCAGCACCCTCGGCAGCGGCAGCGTGTTCTGGTTCGAGATTCCGGTCCGTGCGCCCCTCGGCAGTGCGGTCGTGGAACCGCTCGACACCACGCTGGTCGCCGGCATGAAGGTGCTCGTGGTCGACGACATCGCGGCCAATCGCCTCGTGCTCACCTCGCTCCTGCACACGTGGCGGATGATCCCCGTCGAGGCCGACTCCGCGGAGCGCGCGCGCATCGTCCTGGGCCAGCACGCCGCCGACCGCGACCTGATCCCCCTCGCCATCATCGACTGGCAGATGCCCGACGCCGATGGCCATGAACTCGCGGCGGCCATCCGCGTGGACCCGGTGCTGCGTGGCATGAAACTGATCCAGTTGTCGTCGTTCAGCCGCGGACGCGACGAATCCGGGGCGACTGCGGCCGGGTTCGACTACGCGCTGGCCAAGCCGGTGCGGCACCGCCCGCTCTGGCGGGCGATCCACACCGTGCTCGGCACGGTCGGAAAACCCTTCGCGCCCGAAGGCATCAGCGTGCTGCCCCAGTTCGCGGACGTGCGCGTCCTCGTCGTGGACGACAACCCGGTGAACACCCTCGTGCTCCGCGCAATGCTCGAGCCCATGGGCATCAACGTGGACGTGGCGGCGAACGGCGTCGAGGCCGTGCAGGCCATGGAGCGCATGCACGGCGCGTACCACCTGATCCTGATGGACGTGCAGATGCCAGAGCTCGACGGACGCGAGGCGACGCGCCTCATCCGTGAGCGGTTCAAGGACGCACCCCACTACGTCCCGATCGTCGCGGTCACCGCCGCGGCCATGCCCGACGACCAGGCCCTCTGTCTCGAATCCGGGATGAACGACTACGTCACCAAACCCATCCCGATCGAGACCCTGGTCGCCACCGTCAAACGATGGATCCCGCAATGAGACGACCGCACCTTCCCCTCGCCGGCCTCCTGCTGTGGCTCGGTGCCTGCGGTGCCGACACCGCACCGCCCGGGCGCATCCCCGTCGACGCGCCGACGCCGCCCCCTGCGGCGGCCGTCGATTCGCTGCTCGCGGCACCCATCCCCGACGCACGCCGGGCCGTCCTCGAACAGCAGCTCGCCGACGCGCAGGCGGCGCTGGCAGCCGCGCCCGACGATCCCGATGCCCTCATCTGGGTCGGACGACGCCAGGCATACCTGGGCGAGTTTCGCGCGGCCATCGCCACGTTCTCGGAGGGCATCACCCGCTTTCCGGCGGATGCCCGGTTCCGGCGCCATCGCGGCCACCGCTACATCACCACCCGTCAGTACGACCGCGCCATCGCCGACTTCACCGAGGCCGCCAGGCTCGTCGCCGGCCAGGACGACGTCGTCGAGCCCGACGGCCAGCCCAACGCCCGCGGCATCCCGACCAGCACGCTGCAGTTCAACATCTGGTACCACCTCGGGCTCGCGCACCATCTGCGCGGCGAGTGGAACGAGGCGCTGTACGCCTACGAACGCTGCCTCAACGTGTCGAAGAACCCCGACGCGTTCGTTGCGACGAGTTACTGGATGTACCTGACCGCACGGCGCGCCGGCGACGCGGACCGCGCGCGCCGGATCCTCCTCGCCGTCCCGCCCGACGCCGAGATCATCGAGAACACGGCCTACCAGCAACTGCTGCGGTTCTTCGCGGGGCTCGAGGAACGACGCACGGTCGTGCCGGACGCCGGCGATGCCGTCGGCGACGCCACCCTCGCCTACGGGCTCGCGGTCTTCGATCTCGTCGAGGGCACCGACACCACGCCCGCACCGTTCCAGCGCATCGTGAACGGTGCGGGCAGTCGCGCCGCCTTCGGGTACATTGCCGCCGACGCGGAAGTCGCGCGGCGGCGCTGAGTCACACGGCACGCCGGGGCCAGAGCCGCAGAAACCCGGGACCCCGGCGCGCCGTACCCTTCTCCATGCCCCTGACCCCCGCCCTCGGCTCGGCGCTCGACGCCCTGCGCGCCAACCCGTTGCGCACCGTCCTCTCGACCACGGGGGTCGTGATCGGCGCCGCCGCGCTGGTCGCCGTCCTCTCCGTCGGCGACGGCGTCGAGGGCTACGCGCGGCAGATGATCGAGCGTTCCGGCTTCACGACCATCACCCTGGAACCGCGGCGAGGCGAGCGCATCGACGGCGTCTTCGCGGCCTTCGGCGACCAGGTGGCGTTCGGCGATGACGCGCTCGAGCAACTGCGACCCGTCGTCCCCGCGACAGCCGACCTCTCGCTCACCGCGTCGACCACGCTGCTGACCCCGCTCACGCCAGAGGGAGAACGGCGCGGGGTGATGCTCACCGGGCTGTCGGCGACCCGGCTCCCGGCGACGCTCGAAGCCACGCTGGGCGCTGGGCGATACCCGACACCCACCGAGCTGCGGGAAGGTGCCCTGGTCGCGGTGGTCAACGACACGCTCGCGCGGATCATCACCGGCGACACCACTGTCGCGGCGGCGCTGGGTCGCACGTTCACGCTGCGCGACCACACGCTCCAGGTCGTCGGCGTACAGACCAAGTCACCGCTGCCGCTGCGTTTCCTGGTGGCCACGGTCCCGCTCTCCGTGCTCCGCACCGTGACCAGCGACGGACCGACCATGGCGCCCCGGCTCAATGTCGTCGTCGCCGAGGCCGCGGAGGTCGACTCCACCGCAGCGGCCCTCGAGCGCCATGTCGCGGCACACGCCGACTGGGCCGGGCGTGTGACGGTCGCCGCCACCGGCCCGGACCGGCTCGAACAAGTCTCGCAGGGCCTGCTCGTGTTCAAGCTGGCCATGGGCTCCTTCGCCGGCATCTCCCTCCTCGTGGGCGGGATCGGCATCATGAACGTGCTGCTCGCGGCCGTCGCCGAGCGCACGCGCGAGAGCGGGATCCGCAAGGCCGCCGGCGCACGCCAGCGCGACATCCTCTACCAGTTCCTCGCGGAATCCGTGGCCATCACGAGCGTCGGCAGCGCGCTGGGACTCGTGCTGGGGGTCGCCGGGGCGAGTCTCGTGACCTGGGTGATGCGGGTGCGCACGCAGGCCGTGGTGTACGCGGCCGTGACCCCGTCGACCCTGATCACGGCCGCGATCGTGGCCATCGTGATCGGCATCGTGTTCGGCATGGTCCCGGCCGTCCGTGCGGCCCGGCTCAGCCCCATCGACGCGATCCGGCACGAATGACCGGATGCGGACCGGCCCGGCGCCTACCCGCGCCGCGTCATCGCATCGCGAATGTCCAGCAGGATCTCGAAGTACAACTGTTCGCGGCGATACGCAAAGTCCAACGTGCGCATCTGCTGGTCGTCGCCCGTCGCCTTGGCGGACTCGAACGCCTCACGGTACATGTCGTCGAGATTGGCGAGGACGCGGTCACGGGGTCGGGGCATGGATTGAGACGCTGAAGGGGACGCCGGCGCGGCGCGGTGCGGGTCGGTGGTTGACGCGGTGGTCGATGCGTCGGACGGTGGCGAGGCACCCGCCGGTGGCGCGAGAAGCCGCTTGATGGCCCCCATGGCCACCGCGCGAGGGGTCGGAAGACTGATCACCGCGGGAAGCTACCCCCGCCGCACCTCGGAAGGGAGGCGGGGGTAGTAGGAGCGGAACTCGGCGGGTCCAAAGTCGACGTGGCTCCGGAAGACGGGACCCACGGTCCAAGCGCTTGTGGAGAGCGACGACAATTCGTAAATTACGAATATAGCCTTGTTCTCATCGGCATTTTCACCTGCACGGTTTCCCAGCCCGAGAGCCCACCATGAGCAACCTCAAAGTCTTCGTCATGATGGCCGTGATGACCGCGCTGCTCGGCGCGGTCGGCGGCGCGGTCGGCGGTCAACAGGGCTTGATCATCGCGCTGGTCCTCGCGGCTGGCATGAATGTCTTCGCCTATTGGTCGTCGGCGTCCATGGTCCTGCGCATGTACAAGGCGCAGGTGGTCACGGAGAAGGAGGCCCCCGAGCTGTACGCGATGGTGGACCGCCTCCGGCAGCGTGCCGGCCTGCCGATGCCCGTGGTCGCGATCGCGCCCCACGACCAGCCCAACGCCTTCGCCACCGGCCGCAACCCCGAGCACGCCGTGGTGTGCTTCACCACCGGGCTCATCAAGATGATGACCCGCGAGGAGCTCGAGGGCGTCGCCGCGCACGAGCTGGCGCACATCAAGAACCGCGACATGCTGCTGCAGACCGTGACGGCGACCATGGCAGGTGCCATCGGGATGCTCGCCCAGATGGCGCAGTTCGCCGCGATCTTCGGCGGGGGACGCGACAGCGAGGGGCGTGGCAACCCGTTCGCGGGCCTGATCGTGGCGATGGTCGGGTCACTGGCCGCCGGTCTGATCCAGATGGCGATCTCGCGCCAGCGCGAGTACAAGGCCGACGCCGTCGGGGCGCAGATCGCCGGGCACCCGCGCGGACTCGCGTCCGCCCTCCGACGGCTGGAGGCGGGAGCGCAGCGCATCCCCATGGACGTCGCTCCCGCAGCGGCGCCGCTCGCGATCGTCAATCCGCTCTCCGCCCTCAAGGGGCGTGGCCTGTCCGCGATGTTCTCGACGCACCCCTCGACCGAGGAGCGCGTGCGGCGGCTGCTGGCCCTCGAAGGGACCTTCATCGGCTGACGCGGCGGACGGGACACGGGCAGCACCGTAGATTCTCCGCATGGACCGCGAGTCTGCCCGCTTCACGTCGGACGAGGAGCGTTCGATCCGCGACACGTGGATCGGCTCAGGCCGAGCCATGTGTCCGCGCTGTGATGCCGCCATGCGCGAGCGCCCGATCACGGGCGGCTCGTTCGGGCTGGGCTATCATCGTCGTCGTGAGTGGCTGATGTGCCCGCAGTGCCGGCGCTCGGTGCTCTTCGACGCGCAGCGGGGAACGCGCACGTGAGCGGCACCATGCGTGGACTCGCCCTCGATGCGGCGGGCTCGCTCGACCTGCTCCGCTACCGGACCGACCTCCCGCGCCCCGAGCCGCCGCCCGGGTGGGTCCGCGTGCGGGTGTCGCACGCCGCCCTGAACCGCCTCGACCTCTTCGCGATCAACGGGCTCCCGGGTGTCTCGGTGACCCCGGGCTGGGTGATCGGGTCGGACGCGACGGGGACCATCGACGCGATCCATGCGCCGCTGGAGGACGGCCATGCGGTCACCGTGGGCGACCGCGTCGTCATCAACGGCGGGATCACGACGCGCCACGACGAGTACACCGCGCGCGGCGAGGAACCGCTGTCACCGGGCTTCCGGGTGATCGGCGAGCATCTCGCGGGCACCTTCGCGGAGTTCGTCTGTGTACCCGCGCGCAACGTCCGGGTGATCCCGGCGGCGATCCCCGGCGAGATCGCGGCGGCCTACACGCTCGCCACCCTCACCGCGTGGCGGATGTGCGTGACCCGTGCGCAGGTCGGTCCCGACGACGACGTGCTCATCTGGGGCATCGGTGGCGGCGTCGCGCTCGCGGCCCTGCAGATCTGCAAGGCGCGGGGCGCGTACGTGCGCGTGACCTCGTCGCGCCCGGAAAAGCTCGAG
This sequence comes from uncultured Gemmatimonadaceae bacterium, assembly GCA_964430045.1. Lineage (GTDB taxonomy): Bacteria > Gemmatimonadota > Gemmatimonadetes > Gemmatimonadales > Gemmatimonadaceae > DASRAP01. Next base: position 9,479 of record CAYSFN010000046.1, on the reverse strand, counting down.
CGTGCCCGCACGCTCGGAGCCGACGACGTGATCGATCACAGCACGGGCGAGGTGGGGGCCATGATCCGTGCGCGCACCGCAAAGCGGGGCGTGACCGTGGTCATCGACTCCGTCGGCACGGCCACCTGGGCGCAGTCCCTCGCGGCCCTGGGACGCGGCGGGCGCCTGGTCACCTGCGGAGGCACCAGCGGGCCCATGGTCGAGACGGACGTGCGCAAGCTCTACTGGAATCAATGGACCCTGATGGGCTCGACGATGGGCTCCAACGCGGAGTTCAGTACCGTCACGCAGGAGCTCATCGCGGGGCGCCTCACCGCCGTCATCGACAGCGTGTTCCCGCTGCACGACGGGCGCCGCGCGCTCGAGCGGCTCGCGTCCGGTGATCAGTTCGGGAAGATCGTGCTCGCGGTCTGAGCACGCCGTCGCCGCGTGAGATGCCGGAGCACGGCGAGCCCGGCCGCGGCGGCGTTCATCGTGTAGTACAGCACCTGCAAGGGGATCGCGGCCAGCAGCAGCCGGACGCCGCCGCAGCGGCGCAGGTAGGCGAGCAGCCCGCCGTGGCTCGCGCCGACGCCGCCGAGCACCAGCGCCAGCACGAGCGCCGCCCCCGGTCGCCCGAGCCCGAGCGCGGCGGCGGCCCCGAGGCCCGCCATGCCCGCCAGTGCGACGCGCCAGCGCTCGGCCGCGCGCACGTTCAGTGACGCGCGCTGCCGACCCCCGCGCGCGAGGAGCAGGTGCATCCACGGCAGCGCGCGGTCGGCGAAGTCCGTCCGCAGCATCGACGCCAGGGACCACACCTTGAGGTGCGTGCCCTGGATGCCGGGATCGAGGACGATCAGGGCGCCCGCGTCCCGCAGCCGATACCCCAGCGCGATGTCCTCGACCGACGGGCGCGGGTAGCGCCGTGCGTCGAAGCCACCGACCGCCCGGAACCGGTCACGCCGCACGCCGCCGATGCCGGCCCAGAAGGTCTCGGACGCGCCGGCTCCCCGGAGATGCACGTACCGGTGCATGAGGTTGCGATACTGCGAGACGAGCGGCTGCGACTGCACGCGGTCATCGTAGGCACCGAAGATCGCGGCCGCATCGGCGTGACGCTCGACGCTGGCCCAGAAGCGCGCGAGCGTGTCGGGGTGGACCAGCACGTCCGCATCGACGAACAGCAGCCAGTCACCCGCGGCCTGCTCGGCGCCGGCGTTCCGCGCGGCCGCAGGCCCCCGGGCCGGCGGGGCGAGCTGGACGCACTGATCGGCGAATGCGCCGGCCACGGCGGCCGTCGCGTCGTCATCCGCGCTGCCGTCATCGACGCAGATCAGTTCGAAGGGCACCGGGCACGCCACGCTGGCCCGCAGTGCCGCGAGCACCTGACGCAGGCGCTCCGGCGCGCGGTGGGCGGGGACCACCACCGACAGGCGCACGACCGACGCGGAGTGCACGGCGATGCCCCTCAGACCGGCTCGGCCGCCAGCGTCTGCTCCTCGAGGTACTCGCTGTCGGAATGCACGGCCCACAGGTCGTGGTCAGCACCCTCGAGGTTCTGCACGGCGAGGATCCCGGTCAGCATCGAATGGTCCTGGTTGTTGTACTTGTGCAGTCCGTTGCGGCCGATGGTCTGCAGGTTCCGGACCGTCCCCAACTGCGCCTGGATGACCGTGAGATGCTCGCGGTACGTCCGATCGTAGATCGGGTAGGCCTTGGGCTGCCGGATCACGACGCCATCGCGCACGAGGGATGACGGCGCGAGCCGCAGAGCGGCCAGCTCGCTGCTCGCCAGGGCGATCAGGTCGGCGTCACTGGCGGTCCACAGATCGTCGCCCTCGAAGCAGAAGTACTCGAAGCCAAGGCAACTGTGCCCGGGTTCCGGCACCATCGCCGCGCTCCAGTTGTTGAAGTTCTGGACGCGGCCAACGCGCACCCCGGGCGTGTGCACGTAGATCCAGTTGTCCGGGAAGAGCGCCGCCTCCCGGATGATGAGCGCGACGCAGATGAAGTCGCGGAACCGGAGCCCCGCCGCCGCCCGTCGCACCGCAGGCGGGACCGCAGGCGACAACGACTCCACCAGGTGCGGCAGGGGGATGGACGAGATCACGTGATCGGCCGCGAGCCGGCGCGCACCCTCCGGGCCGGTGACGTGCACGGCCACGACCCGGTCCCCGTCACGTTCCAGCGACGTGGCGCGGTGCGACAACAGCACCGTGTTCCCCGACGCGCGCACCCGCTCGGCGCAGGCGTCCCACATCTGACCAGGTCCGAGCCGTGGGTAGCGGAACTCGTGGATCAGCGACTTGATGGACTCCGAGCGCCGGTGCAGGGCCACCGACTGCAGCAGGGCCTGCCAGAGCGAGAGGCCCTGGATGCGCTGCATCGCCCACTCCGCGCGGATCTCGGTGCACGGAAGGCCCCAGACCTTCTCGGTGTAGGTCTTGAAGAAGATCTCGTAGAGGCGCCGGCCGAAGCGGTTCGACACCCACTGCTCGAAGTTCTCCTCCGTGCGATGCGGGTGGATCCGCGCCCACGCATAGCTGCCGAGGATGCGGACGGCGTTCACCAGTCCAAGGCCCCGCAGCGCATTCCACGGCTTCAGCGGATAGTCGAAGAACCGGCCGCCGTAGTGAATGCGGGACAGGCGGGGCACCGTGAGCAGCTCGTCGGCGAGCAGCTCGTCCCAGAGGGCCTGCACGATCGGGATCTTGGTGTAGAAGCGATGCCCGCCGATGTCGAAGCGGTAGCCCTCGTGCTGCGCCGTGCGCGAGATGCCGCCGACCACCGCGTCCGCCTCCACCACGGTGACGCGGTGGCCCGCGCGCGCCAGTTGCAGGGCCGCGGTCAGGCCCGCTGGCCCGGCACCGATGACGACGGTGTGCTCGCCCGGCCGAAGGCGGTCGGTCACCCCGGACTCGCGCTGCGCCGGCGTGTCGGTCGCCGACGCCACGGGATCATTCACGACGGCACACCGCGCGTCGCCGTCGCCCGGCCAATGAGATACGCGCCGCCGAGCAGCGCGACGATCGGCACCGCGAGCGGGAGCCACAGCAGATCGGCCGCCCGGGTGCGCGCGACCTGCCGCACACGACCGAGCAGCTTCGCGCCGGGGCCGGCGCCCTCCCGATCAGGCCACATCACGGGCAGGTACGGGTCGCCCTGACCGACGCGACCGAGTCGGCGGATCGCCGCGGCATCGCTGCCGAGTCGCCGGTAGCGCTCGAGAATCTCCGCGGGTGGAATCACGGCGTGCAGGCCGCGGGCGCGCGGCTGGCGCAGGATCGTGCCGCCGCCGTGGACGATGTCGCGGGCATGCAGCCGGCACTGACCGCGGAAGACGGTCGCCGGGTCGGGGATCGGGAAGCGCTCCAGCGTGCGGCGGCGCATCGCGACGTTGTTGGCCCAGTAGGCCGTCGTCGCGGACGGGTCGTCGTCCCGGGAATAGCGCGGAAAATTGAACGTCAGGGCGACTGCCAGGCTGAAGGGGCCGGTGATGGGTGTCGTCGTTTCACCCGCGACCACGTCCGCCCCAGGGTGTTCCGCGAGCGTGCGCAGCAGGGACTCCAGCCACCCGGGCTCGTAGACGACGTCGCCGTCACAGAAGACGACGACGTCGGAACCGACCGCCGCCGCCCCCTGCTGCTTGAGCGCAATGTACCCCGTCCCTGCCACCGATGGCAGCAGCGAGATGAACGGGTACCGCTGCGTGATGGCGTCGAGCACGGCCGGTGGCACCACCCCTGCATCGGCCAGGTACACGCCGTCCGCCTCGCGCAGCAACGGCCCCTGGCCCGCAAGGCTGTCGAGGCACGCGAAGAGCTCGTCGAGCGACACGAACGCGACATTGTCCGTCTCGATCACGATGCTGAAGCCCGGCATCTGGCCCGTCATCGGCGCGCGCCCTGTGCGGCGGTCCATCGGCCGCCGAGTGCGCCGATCTCCCACATGGCGAGTCCCGCGAGCAGCAGGGCCGCGAGCAGCGCGCTGTCCACCGGGCCGAGCCGCTCGTCGCGGATGCAGCGGCGCAGGATCCGGTAGCGCTCTCCGAGCGTGAGCGTCCGCGTACGGGCCGACGCGAGCGTGGCGGCGTTCACCTGGCGTGCCTGCGCGTAGAGCACGAGCTTCCGCAGGTACGCCGCAGCGCCGGTGAACTCGAGATGCGTCACCGACGCCCCCGCCGCGAAGACGACGGCGGCGGTGCCGAACCGGTCGACGACCCGCCGCACCAGTGCGGAATCCGCGCCGCGGGGAATGTGATCGAACAGTCCGACACGGTCGAACACGGTGCGGCGCACGGCGAGATTGCTGGTGAACCCGTAGTACGGGGACGGATCATCGCCGCCGAGGACCGTGGCGTCCTTCGTCGCCTCGTAGGCCGCCAGCACCCGTGTCGCGCGCGTGACGCGCGCGGGATGCCGACGCCCGCAGGCCAGCAGGACCTTCGGGTCACGGAACGTGCGCTCGTACTGCGTGAGCCAGTCGGGCGCGACCACGCAGTCGGGGTCGGTGAAGGCGACGAACTCCCCGCGGGCCAGGCGCAGTCCGGTGTTCCGCGCAACGTAGGCCCCGACGGTCGGCTCCCGCACCAGCGTGACCCGGGGGTCGGCCGCGACGATCGACGCCGACGCGTCCCCGGAGCCGTTGTCCACGACGAGCACCTCGACACCGCCACTGGGCGGCTGGAGCGCCCGGACGCCGGCGAGGAACGCCGGCAGATGCCCGGCGACGTCCCGTACCGGTGCGATCACCGACCAGCGAGGAACGCATCCGGCCTCGTCCGCTGGAGTGTCGCGGAGCACTGCCATCCCGTCCCGACTACCTCACCCGACCAGCATCGACGCAGGATCTTCCATGTACTCCTTGAAGCGTACGAGGAAGAGCACGGCCTGCTGCCCGTCGATGATGCGGTGGTCATAGCTCAGCGCGACGTACATCATCGGACGCACGACGACCGCGCCATCCACGACCACGGCCCGGTCCTGCGTCTTGTGCAGTCCGAGGATCGCCACCTGCGGGAAGTTGATGATCGGGGTCGAGATCAGCGAGCCGAACACGCCGCCGTTGGTGACGGTGAACGAGCCGCCGGTGAGGTCGTCCATCGTCAGCTTGTTGTCCCGGGCACGCTTGGCGAGGCCGGCGATGTCCCGCCCGATGTCGAGGATCCCCTTGGCGTGGGCGTCCTTGACGTTGGGCACCACCAGCCCCTGCTCGCTCGCCACGGCGATCCCGAGGTTCACGTAGTGCTTGTAGACGATCTGCTCGCCGTCGATCTGCGCGTTCACCACCGGGTACGACTGCAGCGCCATCACCGCCGCCTTGGCGAAGAAGGGCATGAAGCTCAGCTTGACGCCGTGCTCCTTCTCCGTGCGCTCCTTGAGCCGCTCGCGGAGCGCGATCACCGCGCTCATGTCGATCTCGTTGAACGTCGTGAGATGGGCCGTCGAGTGATGCGAGAGCAGCAGGTTCTCGGCGATCCGCTTGCGGCGCGTGGTCATCTTCTCGCGCGTCTCGCGGCCAACCGCGGCCACCGCCGGGGCGGCCGGCACCGCCGGGGACGGCGCGGCAGGCGCTGACCGCATCGCCGCCACGACGTCGGGCTTGCTCACCACACCCCCGCGCCCGGTGCCGGCGATGGACGCCGTGCTGACCCCCGCCTCGGTCGCAAGACGCTGTGCGCTCGGGGCAAGACGCTGCTCCGTGGGCGCGGGTGTCGGTGCGGGTGCAGCGGCCGCCGCAGGCGCCGCCGCCGGGGTCGTCGCCGCCACCGCAGCCGACGCGGTCGCCGCAGGATCGATCTGCCCCAGGGCTTCGCCGACCGTCACGACATCGCCCTCGGCCTTGAGCCGTCGCGTCAGGACACCCGACTTCGGGGCCGGCACTTCCACCGTGATCTTGTCGGTCTCCAGCTCGATCAGCGTCTCGCCCTGAGCGACGGACTCGCCCTCGGCCTTGGTCCAGCGGGAGATGGTCGCCTCGACGATGGACTCGCCGAGCGGAGGGACAGTGAGGTCGATCATACCAGGAGGCGTACGGAAGGACAGGTCGTTGTCGTGAGCACACAGAGCCTGCCCGCAATATATCCTCGACGGCGCACACCCGTTCACGCGCCGTGCGCGAGGGCGTGGTGTATCTTTCGCGCACCATGAAGCACGGGACCTTCCGCCGCGTCACCGAGCAGCCGCTGAACGGGGCTCCGACTCCGGAGCGCCTCGTCGACGCGGGCGTGACGCGGGTCAGCGACTTCTTCGTGCGGAACCACGGGGCCATCCCTCCCTCCCACGGCACCGAGCACACGATCCGCATCCACGGCGCGTGCGACGCCCCCTGCTCCGTCAGCGTCGCGACGCTCCTGGCAGCCAGCGACATGACGTCGCTCAAGGCCGCCCTGCAATGCGCGGGCAACCGGCGCGATCAGGTCAGCGCGCTGCGCCCGACTCCGGGCGAGTTGCCGTGGACCAGCGAGGCGGTGGGCCAGGCCGAGTGGGGAGGAGTACCGCTCTCACGGATCATCGACCAGTCGCAGCCACTCCCTTCTGTGGCGCATGTCTGGTTCGTTGGTGCCGACATGGTGACATCTGGTTCTGCCGCTGGACAACCGTTCGGAGGCTCCGTCCCTATCGCCGATGCACGGCGCGGACTGCTCGCGCTGACCATGAACGGAGAACCCCTGAGCCAGGAGCACGGGGCGCCCGTGCGCGTGGTCGTGCCCGGCGTCATCGCGGCGCGCTCGGTCAAATGGGTCACCGACATCATCCTGAGCGACCATCCCAGCGACAATTACTTCCAGCAGGGCGCCTACCGGCTCGGCACGCGCGCCGAGCCGGGGGAGATGCTCAACCACCTCCCCCTGAACAGCGCCATCATGACGCCGAGTGCCGGGAGCGTGGTCGCGGCCGGAACCGTGGCGGTGCGCGGGTGGGCGACGCCGCGCGCGGGGGCTCGCATCGTGTCGGTCGAGTGTTCACCGGACGACGGCGCCACGTGGACCCGGGCGCAGTTGCTCGACGAACCCCATGCCGACAGTTGGGCACGCTGGCAGTGGGATGCGCGCCTCGAGCCGGGCATGCACCGCCTCTGCTGCCGTGCGACGGACACGGCCGGGGATCATCAGCCGGCGGACCCGTCTGAGACCTGGAACGAGCGTGGCTACCTCAACAACGCGTGGCACCGCGTTGACGTGGTCGCGCGCTGACGCGCGACGCGCGTCACGCCGACGTCTCGCCCCGCAGTGCCGTGAGCGCGTGCCCGATGGCGATGCGCTGCTGCTGCGTCTGCGCACGGGTTTCGAGGTCCACGAACGTATCGATCGCCAGTTGCCGTGCCACGGGATCGTCGTCGGCCCCGGCGACGGAAGCTGCGTTGTCCGCCAGGGCCGCCCTGGCCAGGTCGTCGTCGGGGAAGCGCTGGGACACCTGCTCCCAGCGCGTCATGCGCTCACGCGGGCGCTCGGCGGTCAGGGCCCAGAGGTGCCACGCGCCGCGGTTGCCGGGATCGACCGCGATCGCGCGTGAGGCCAGCGCCCCCACGACGTCGGGTCCGCGCCCGCTGAGCCAGTAGGCGTTGGCGAGAATGACCATGGCCTGGGCGTCGTCCCCGCGCCGCGCGACGATGGTCTCATACACCGGGCCGGCGACCTCGGGGATGTCACGGAACGGCGCAACGGCCTCGGCCAGCGTCTCCGGGTCGGCGTCCGCAGCCACCGCCCGCAGGCGGGAGAGGAGTCGCGGAACGTCGGCAGAGGTGCGATACTCCGCTACAGCATCGGCGATGCGCGCGCTCGGCGTGGGTCGATGGTCGATCATCACACACGGAATCTAGCACCCCTCTCCCGTCATGTCCGATTCTCCACGTGGCGCGCCGACGCACGAGCGCCCCCGGCGCACGCTGCAGCATGCGTTCAACAACCCGCTGACGGCGCTGATGGCTGAATTGCAGCTCCTGCAACTCGAGCCGGACGCATCGCCCGCCGTGCTCGAGGCGGCGGATCGCATGCTCGTGATCGTGCGGCGTCTCGCCGAGATGGCGCGCCAGTTGGGCGACATGCCAGAACCCACGGACACCCCCTGACTTGCGCGAAGTCGCGCCCCTCTGCATACTCAAGCGCAACGGTCGGACGTCCGTTGTCCCCGTCCTCCCAGTCCCTCGGCAGGCGTGACGCCGCCGCTCTCGACCGGGACGCTCCAGCGAATGCAGCGCCTTCAGTAGTTGGTCCCCCGCCCTGCGTGATCCATTCCGCAGCGACGGACCCATGTCCCGCACACAATGCAATGACCGAGCGTCGTCCATTCCGACGCGGCCGTGGCCGTACCCGTGCCACGCCCCCCACTGACGGGGAAGACAATCCGTACCGCGATGACGCGCCCGCCTCCGAGGCCGCCTCGCCCCCACCCGCCGTCAGCGCGTCTGACGAACCGGGTGGCCCGTCCGGACCGAGCGACGCCCCGCGCTCGAACACCGTCGACGTCCGTGCGAACGGCGCCGACCCGATCGGCGACCGGTCCGACGACGCGCGAGGCCCTCGTGGCCGGCGCGGACGAGGGCGGCAGCGGCGCGGACGAGGGCGCGAGCCGCGGGAGGGCACCGCAGCGGCGCCCGTCAGCAGCGCCGCCATCCTCCCCCCGCTCGTGGCGGACCAGGCGGTCACGGGGTGGTTCGACCCGCAACGGGACGCCGGGGCGCTGCGTCAGCCCGAGCACAGTTATCTCGCCGCAGCGACCGACCCGTGGGTGCCGCCCCATCTGATCCGGCAGCACGGTCTGCGCCGGGGCGACCTGGTCGATGGCCTGGGCGGGCTCGACCCACGCGGTCGGTTCTCGCTGGCGTCGGTCCACAGCATCAACGGCGTCGAGGTCGAGGCCATCGGCCGTCGACCCGACTTCCAGACGCTCACGGCGTCGTACCCCGAACGGCGTCTGACGCTCGAGACCGGGAAGTCCGCCAAGGGCGGCCCCGAACTCACGCGCCGGGCGATCGACCTGATCGCGCCCATCGGCTACGGGCAACGTGCGCTGATCGTCGCGCCGGCCCGCGCCGGCAAGACCACCCTGCTCCACGCCATCACCGAGGGGGTCGTCGCCAATCACCCCGAGGCGGTGCTGCTCATCCTGCTCGTCGACGAGCGGCCCGAGGAAGTCTCGGAGTTCATCTCCTGGGGCGTCGGCGAGGTCATCGCGTCCTCCTTCGACCAGACCGCGAAGCGCCACGTCGAGGTCTGCGAGATGGTCTTCGAGCGCGCGCGGCGGCTCGTCGAGATGGGCAAGGACGTCGTGATCGTTCTCGACTCGCTCACCCGCATGGCCCGGGCGCACAACACGGCGGAACGCGGCACGGGCCGCACGCTCTCCGGCGGTCTCGACTCGTCGGCGATGGCGAAGCCCAAGGCCTTCTTCGGCTCCGCCCGCAACATCGCCCCGCAGCACGGGGGCGGCTCGCTGACGATCATCGCGACCGCGCTGGTCGAGACCGGCTCGCGGATGGACGACGTGATCTTCGAGGAG
>CAYSFN010000045.1:0-18740 GCA_964430045.1 uncultured Gemmatimonadaceae bacterium | reverse complement strand
CGTGTCCGTGCTGCCCGGCGGCAGCATGCGGAGCGTGGGGGCGCGGAGCGGGTCGCCGGGCAGCGGACGACGCGTCGTGTCGCGGATGACGCCCACGAAGCCGTTCGGCGAGGCGACCACCGAGCAGCGCACACGGGACACGGCGGCGCGGGGGGCCAGTGCGGCGAGGACCACCAATGCGGCAAGCACGGCAATGAGGACGCGCATGCGCAGACGCTAACGCACGTTGGCGCGCCGCGCCAGCAGGGGCGCGTGCGGATGCCGCGGCGACGGCTAGTCGCTGATCCCGAAGCGCACGTTGCGGCGATGACTGAACACCAGGGCCGTCTCCACGTGCCCCACTTCGCGCCGCGACGCGAATGCGGTGAGCACGAGGTGTCGCAGGTGCTCCGCGTCGCGCACCGCCACGTGCACGAGGTAGTCGTTCACGCCCGCGAGATGATACCACGTCCGCAGTTCGGGGATGGTGTCGAGGTGCCGTTCGAAGGTGGCGATGGCCGCGCGCGCGTGCCTGGCGAGCCGCACGCTGACCTGCGCCTCCAGCGTCACCCCGTAGGCGCGGGGGTTCACCTCGGCGTGATAGCCCTGGATGACCCCGCGCGCCTCCAGGCGCTGCACCCGCGACAGGCAACTGGAGGGCGCGAGCTTCACCTTGTCGGCCAGCGCCTTGTTCGTGATCCGCGCATCGTGCTGCAACCAGGCGAGGATCGCCCGGTCTGTTCGGTCCAGCGGCCCCGGATCGGCCGGTGGCAGAATTTTCTTCGGTGGCATTGCAGTTCGGTGAGTGAATATCCGAAACTACTGGGAGATTCCAGAACGTGACACCCCACGATGCCCAGCGACCTCCACACCCGCGCCGTCCACGCCGGCCGCCACGACTTCGTCGAGCGCGGTCTGCACGCGCCGCCGATCGACTTGTCGAGCACCTACCCCACGCCCGACCTCGATGCGGCCGCGCGGTCGTACGACGCCCTCGCGTCGGGTGATGGCGCCCGGGGCAGCTTCGTGTATGCGCGGCTGCACAATCCGACCACCGATCGCTTCGAGCGGGCGCTGGCCGAACTGGAGGGCGCGGAGGATGCGGCGTGCTTCGCGTCGGGGATGGCGGCGCTGACCGCCGTGCTGCTGGCGGCGAAGAGCCGCGGCGCACACGTCGTGGCCACGCGGCCGCTCTACGGCGGCAGCGACCATCTGCTCAGCCACGGCCTGCTCGGCACCGAGGTGACCTGGGTGCAGCCCGGTGGCGTGGCCGCCGCACTGCGGCCTGACACCGGGCTCGTGATGATCGAGACCCCGGCGAATCCCACCCTGGACCTCGTGGACATCGCCGACGTGGTCCGGCAGGCGGGCAGCGTGCCGGTGCTCGTGGACTCGACCTTCGCCACACCCGTGCTGCAGCGACCGCTGGAACTGGGCGCCGCGCTGGTGCTGCACAGCGCGACCAAGTTCCTCGGCGGCCACGGCGACGTGATCGCGGGGGTCGTCGCGGGTGCGCACGCGCTGGTGCGCGACATCAAGTCCGTGCGGGCAATCACAGGTGGCGTGGCACATCCGTTCGCGAGTTACCTGCTGCATCGCGGGCTGCCGACCCTGCCCCTCAGAGTCGAGCGTGCGCAGGCGACGGCGGTCGCGCTGGTCGAGCGGCTGGCGCATGACGCGCGCGTGCGGCGCATGCACTTCCCGGGCTTTGACGGGTCCGACCCGCAGGGTCTGGTCGGCACCCAGATGGCGGGTCCGGGCAGCGTGCTGAGCTTCGAGCTGGCGACGGACGCGCCGGGCGCGGTGCAGGTGTTCATCGGGGCGCTGGAGCTGATCACACCGGCCGTGTCACTGGGGTCCACGGATACGTTGATCCAGCCGCCGGCCGCGCTGACGCACCGGATCATGGACGAGGATGCGCGGGCAGCGACGGGGATCGCGCCGACACTGCTGCGGCTCAGCGTGGGGCTGGAGGGGATGGAGGACCTGTGGACGGATCTGGCGCGGGGGTTGGCAGCGACTGGTCTGTCGAAGCGGGAGCCAGCCCAAGCGAGCACCCTGAACGTAGACCACGAGCTAAGTTCAGTTTAATATCTAAAATGAACGAATAAGCTTGCGTCAGTTCAGAATACTTGCTAATCTGAACTTAGTATAGCTCAGGAGTTCAGTTTGCCGGGCACGTACATCGAGACATTCTGGCGGCACGACCCCACGGCCAACGCCCCGCCGCGGTACCGTCGGGCGTGTCGATACCGCGCCTTCGTCCCCGTGGCGCTCGCGGACCTCCCGATCTCACTCGACGCCGACACGGCCGGGGCGGTCTCGGAGGCGGAGGCGGCGATCGCCGCGCTGAACGCGCAGGCGTACCCCGCGCTGGTGCCGCTCGGGCGACTGCTGCTGCGGACCGAATCCATCGCATCCTCGAAGGTCGAGGGGCTGCAGCTCGGGGCGCAGGAGCTGGCGCGCGCCGAAGCCAGGGCAGAGGGCGGACGCCGGATCAGCGGGACGGCGCTCGAGATCATCGGCAACATCAACGCGATGGAACTGGCCATCGATCGAGCGGCGAGTGCCGGGGACTTCGGCCTCGCACAGATGCGCGATGTGCATGCCCGCCTGATGGCGGCATCGCCGACGCCGCACATCGCGGGAGCCATCCGCACCGAGCAGAACTTGATCGGCGGGAACAACTACAACCCCTGCGGCGCCGACTTCGTCCCCCCGCCGCCGGAGCAGGTCGAGGCGCTGCTCCGCGACCTGTGCCGAACGATGAACGACACGGTCCTCCCGCCCGTGGTGCACGCGGCGCTGATCCACGCCCAGTTCGAGACGATCCACCCCTTTCTCGACGGCAACGGGCGCACCGGGCGAGCGCTCATCCACGTGGTGCTGCGTCGACGAGGCATGACGCCGTCGTACGTACCGCCCATCTCGGTGATCCTCGCGGCCCACCGCGACCGGTACATCCGAGGACTGACGGACTTCCGCGGCAACGACACCGCACGGTGGATCCGCCAGTTCGCGGAGGCCTGCACGTCGGCCGCACAGTTGGCGCAGGCCTATGTGACGGCCGTGCGCGAGCTCACCGAACGATGGCGCCGTCGGCTGGCCGAACACCCGGAAGGACCGCGCCTCGGCGCTGCGGCGTGGGCGCTCATCGACGTGCTGCCGGCCCACCCGACCATCACGGGACCGGTCGCGATCGCCGCGACGGGCCGCGCACGGGCCGCGGTGTACACGGCGCTCGAGCAGTTGGAGCAGGCCGGCGTCCTGCACAAGCTCACGACAAGCCCGCGGAATCAGACGTGGGAGGCGTCAGAGCTTCTGGAGCTCATCGAGGGGCTGGATGCGGGACGGCTGCCGGGGGTGGTGGGGTGAGAAGATCACTCGCTGCTGACGCGTCGTCGGCCCCCATCACAACTCCGACGTCAGCGGATCGACGATCTCGACGAACGGGAACCGTGCGAAGTCGGTGTCACGCGTGCAGATGCGACGAATCCCATGTTCCCGCATCAACACCGCGGTCTCGGCGGCATGCCACAGGTTGCCACCGATCAGCGGGACCTCCGCCAGCACCTCGGCCAGCACGGCGGCATGCCGGTCGGTCGACACGAGCATCGACAGGCCCGGTGACTGCTGGAGTGCGGTGAGGAACTCCCACGCCGCCTGGCCCGACCACGGCTGCCGCAGGACGCGGGGGTGGGTGACGACCCGCAGGAACTCGTAGCAGTTGCCCCAGGTGAGGTACCACGCGCCCTGCCGAGCACGCCACCGCTCGAGCAAGGCGCGGCAACGCGCGTGCTCCGGGGCGCTTCGGTCGGCCGCATGCACCAGCACATTCGTGTCGACGACGAACATCTACTCTCCGTCCATCACGCGATACAGCGCCTCGCGATCGGCGACGTCCACGAGCGCGCCGCCGGAGTCGAAGCTCGGCAGCGGCACCAACTCCGGGACACCCGGGCGCCGCCGCAGGAGCTGCCGGAGCGCCGTCTCGACGAGCTCCGACATGGTACGGCCCGTGCGGGCCGCCTCGCGGCGCAGACTGGCCATCACGGTATCGTCAATGTTCAGGGTGGTCTTCATATGGAAAACCATACGTTGAGTATTGCTGTATGTCAATTGTGGAGTCCACCAGCGCTGCGTTACCTTCGGCGGGCACCCACCCCTTTCACGCCAGGAACCCTCCGGTGAGCAGTGCCCCCATCGCGCCTGAGCTCGGGTCCGACCCGCAGTTCAGCGACTACATCGTCTTCGTCGACGAGAGCGGCGACCACAGCCTGGAGTCGGTGAACCCCGATTATCCGATCTTCGTGCTCGCCTTCTGCCTGCTGCCGACGGCGGACTGCATCTCGACGCTCACGCCAGCGGTCCGCACGCTGAAGCACAAGCTGTTCGGGCATGACCTCGTCATCCTGCACGAGCATGACATCCGGAAGAAGTCCGGACCTTTTTCACAGCTGAGCAAGCCGGTCCGCGATCGTCTGATGGAGGAACTCACCGTGATCATCAGTCAATCACCAATGACGTTGATTGCCATCGTGATCGACAAGACGAAGCACACGAAGAAGTATTCAGCGCCGGAGCACCCCTACCATCTGGCTCTGAAGTTCGGGCTCGAACGGGTGCATCACTTTCTGCAGCTTCAGGGACAAGCGACTCGGCGCACGACCGTGGTCGTGCGAGGCCCGCGGCAAGCAGGAAGACCGGGAGATGGAGCTCGCATTTCGCCGCGTACGCGACGGAGACAACCGCGACGGAAGACCATACGCGCTGGACATCTTGATCGCCCCCAAAAGCACGAACTCCGAGGGCTTGCAATTGGCCGACCTCGTAGCGCGTCCCATAGGGCTGAAGGTCCTTCGCCCCAGGCAGGCGAACCGCGCCTGGGATGTCCTGGAAACGAAACTGTTCGGAGGCGCCTCGGGGGTCATACCGGGCAACGGCCTGAAAGTGTTCCCGTAGAACAACAGGCCCTGAAAAGCAAAAGGACCCCCGGGTAGTCCCAAGAGCCCAGCGCCGGTCGGGTAGTCCCAACCCATTTGTGTAGCAAACATACCCCTTTCCGAACGCTGCGTCAACCGACGACACCGGCAGCGCGCCCGCGTCACCGCTATGCACAGCCGCATCATCGATGCGTCGGCCACGAGCGCCGTTCGTTGCCTGCACCATAAAAGGGTTACCTGAACACGTGTGCGCATCGCACGATCTTCCCACCGCCAGTCCCCCGCCCCACATTCCCCGCAATGCCGTTCCGACCTCACTTCGTGTCCTCGCTCGGTGAGGCCCTCCCGGCGCTCGCGGCGCAACTGGCGGAACCCACCGGCGACCTGTTCACGCGCGAACTGCTCGTCGTGCCCAGCCTCGGCGTGCAACAGTGGCTGACCGAGCGGCTCGCCACGGTGCTCGGCGCGCGGTCCGGAGGGGCCGACGGCATCGTGGCCAGCATCGACTTCGTGTACCCGGGTGCCCTCGTGGCCCGCGTGCTCGGGCAGCCTGCCGCGGGGGATCCGTGGTCCGTCGAGCGCCTCACCATCGCCCTGCTCGACGTCATCGCGGCCGATCCCACTCTGGTGCCCGCCGGTCGCCTGCGCGATGGTCCGCTGCCCGCCGCACGCCGCATCGCGGACCTCTTCGACCGCTACCACTTCCACCGGGCCGACATGATGCGGCGCTGGGCCGAGCGCGAACCGGTGCTGCAGGAAGTGGATGATGAGCCCGAACCCGCACTGCCCGCCGCATGCCGCTGGCAGTACGACCTGTGGTGCGCCGTGCACGATCGGCTTGGTCCGACGTCGCCGCCCGAGCGGGCGCGCGCTGCCCTCGAACGCCTGCGCGGCACGGCACGCCCCGACGCGGTGCCTGCACGCTGCTTCATCGTCGGCGTGACGGCGCTGCCCGCGCAGCATCTCGAGTTGCTGCAGGCACTGGGGCGGCACGCCGCCGTACAGTGCTGGATTGCACATCCCAGCCCGGGCCTGCTGCAGCGAACCGCGGCGCGCCTCGCTGCGGTCCGCAGCGCACGCCGCGTCAGCGCGGCACGGCATCCCGTTCGGCAACTCGCGCACCTGCCGCAACTCGACAGTTGGACCAGGCCCTCGCAGGGCATGCAGGTGCTCCTGGCCGGCAGCGGCGGCGCCGTGGACATGCCGGCGCAGCCATCGTCGGCGTCCATGGCGCAGATGACGTTGCTGCAGCGCATGCAGTACGCGCTGCGTGCGGACGAGCCGCCGACCGGTGCCCCTGCCGTCGCGGCGGACCACTCGCTGCAGCTCCACCGCTGCCACGGGCTGGCCAGGCAGTGCGAGGTGCTGCGCGAACTGCTGCTGCACACCTTTCGCGAGCTGCCGGATCTCGACCCGCGCGACGTGCTCATCGTTGCGCCCGACATCGCGGCCGTGGCACCGCACCTGGACGGTGTGTTTCCGCAGCGTGCGCCCGGAGCCGCGCCCGACCCGCTGGCACTGCCCGTCCGCGTCGCCGACCGCTCGCTGACCACGACCAACGAGGTGGCACAGGTGCTGTCGCTGCTGCTCGCGCTGCCCTCGAGTCGCGTCGGCATCCGTGAGCTGCGCGACCTCACCGCCGTGCCCGCCGTGCAGCGCGCCCTCGACGTGGACGACGCGACCCTCGCGCTGTGGTTCGGCTGGGCCGGGGCGCTGCGCGTACGTTGGGGCCTCACCGCGGAGCAACGCACGCGGTACGGCCTGCCCGGCAATCTCCGGGCGCACACCTGGCGGCACGCGCTGCAGCGGCTGGTCACCGGCGCCGTGATGCCGACGGCTGCACCACGCGCGGAACTGCCGCCATATGCGCCGCTGCCCGCCCGGGGAGTCGAGGTCGGCGAGCTCCCGTCCATCGGGGCTTTCGCCCGACTGCTGCGCCTGCTCATCGACTTTGTGGACGCGGCCGAACGCCAGCGACCCGTCGCCGCGTGGTGCGACCTGCTGCTCGACCTCGTCGACCAGCTTGCGGACCTCCCGCGCGAGTCCTCGGCGCAGAAGGCGCGGATCCAGCGGCTCCTGGGTCAGGTGCGCGCCGACGCCGCAAGGAGCAGTACGCCCGTGAGCTTCGAGGAACTGCGCGTGCTGGTCTCACCGGCACTCGGCGGCGACCCGGGCCGCGTGTTCCTGCGCAGTGGCCGCATCACCGCCACGTCGCTGGTGCCGCTCCGCGGGGTGCCCTACCGCGTGGTCTGCCTGGTGGGCCTCGACGATGGTGCGCTCACGGCAGGCGACGGTGATGGCGACGACCTGCTGCGCGTGCAGCCCGTGGTCGGCGACCCTGACCCCCGGGGCGAGCAGCGACAGTCGCTGCTGGATGCGCTCCTGCAGGCAGGCGAGCGACTGCTCATCACCTGCACGGGCTTCGACCCGCGCAACAACGCCGCCGTCGAGCCCATCACGCCGCTCAGCGAACTGCTCGACCTCGTGCGCACCGTCGGGGGCAGGCCCGAGGCGATCACGGTGGATCACCCTCGCCACGCCGCCGACCCCCGCAACTTCCAACCGGGCACGCTGGGCCGCGAGGGGCCCTTTGGTCACCTGGCTGCGCACCGCCACGCGGCGACGCTCCTCGGGCCGGGTCGCGTGAGCAGCGCGGTGCAGGTCACGGACCGCGGGCTCGACGCAACGATGCCCCCGCAACCCATCGAGATTCCGGCCAGTGACCTGGTGCTGTTGCTCGACAACCCGCTGGAGCTCTACGTCAAGCGCACCCTGGGCATCGACGTGTACGAGTCGGATGGTGACGCCGGCGCGACACTCCCGACGGAGGTGGCGCGCAAGGACTACGCGGCGGCCGCGGCGGAGTTGCTGGAGGTGGTGCGTGGTGCGCCCCTGGACCCGGAGATCGTCGCTCGCGCTGCAGCGGCATGGCGCGCTCGCATCGGGCGGCGCGGCGTGCTGCCCCCCCTGGCCCTCGGCGACGAGGAACTGCACAGGGCGGCCGATCTCGTCTCCGAACTGCAGCGCCAGGCGGCGCTGCGTGCCTGGCCGCTGACGGTGGGCGGCAGCGAAGAGGTCCGCATTCCGGTGTGCGGTGGCACTCGGTGGATCACGACCAGCCTCTCCGGTCTTCAGCACGCGGCCGAGTCACCACGCCTCCTCCGCGTGTTCACCGAACGGAACACCGACACAGAGCAGATCCGGCAGCGCATCGACACCTGGTTGCTCGCCTTGCACCGGTCGGACGTCCGAGTTGATTCGGCCTTCCTCGGGCAGCACAAGGAGAAGTCTGACAAGTCATTCTGCCGGACGGGGGCGGTCGTCGAGGGCACGGGAGTTCCGCAACTCGCTGACGCCATGGATGAGCTGGTCGGTTTGTACGACGAGGCCCTCCGGCATCCGCGACCCGTGTTCCAGAACACCGGCGCAGGATTGCTGCGCTCGCGCAACGACGCGCTGGAGGCGTTCGCAGAGTTCTGCCGCAGGCCCCTGGCGGCGTATCGCGCCGAGGCCCGGCTCTACGGCAGCACACCGGACTTCGATGCGGTCTTTGCGGACGAAGGCATCGCACCGTTCGTGCAGCGTTGGATCACGTTCCGTGACTGGCCCGTCAGCGTCACGACGTCGAAGGCTTCCACAGCCAGGTGGCCCCGCTCCGACAAACCCGCCGGCACGTCCGGCAAGGGCCGGGCGACATGAGCACCACCTTCGACCTGCGCGCACCGCTGCCCGGCGGTCGCCTCGTGATCGAGGCCAGCGCCGGCACCGGCAAGACTTACGTCGTCGCCGGCCTTGTCGCGCGGGCGCTCATCGAGACCGACCGCGCGCCGGACACGCTGCTGGTGACCACCTTCACACGGGCGGCCGCGAGCGAGCTGCGGCAGCGCATCCGCTCGCGCCTGGTGGACGCCGTGCGACTGCTCGACGGCAGCGCCGTACCGCCTGCGGACGACCTCGTCGCCCACGCGCTGCTCGCCACGGACGGGGCCGGGCGCACCCTGCGCCTCAGCCGAGCCCGCACGGCGGTCGCCGAGTTCGAATCGCTGACCATCGGCACCATCCACAGCCTCTGCCAGCGCATCCTCCGCATCGCGGGCCAGGACGTCACGCTCGACGAGGACAGTGGCAATGCGACGGTGCTGCTCGACGAGGTGATCAACGACCTCGTCGTGCGGGAAGCGGCCGCGCAGCGCGCCGGCATCGACGTCGACCGGCTGCGCAGCGTTGCTGCAGTCGCAGTCGACAACCCGAAGTCGCGACTCTACGTCGCATCCGGCGCGGATGGACTCAGCCCGGAGCTCAGCCGGGCGCATGATCTCGTGCAGCAGGTGCTCCGCGACGTCCGCGCGCGGCAGGCACGGCAGCTGAGCTTCGATGCCCTGCTGGCACGGGCGCACGCGCTGGTCACCGACCCCGCCGATCACGGCGTGCGCGACGCCCTGGGCCAGCGCTTCTCCCTTGCCATCGTGGACGAGGCGCAGGACACCGACCCGCTGCAATGGGAGTTGCTCCAGGCGCTGTTCCCCGTGGGAGAGACCGCACGCACGCTCATTGTCGTCGGCGACCCCAAGCAGTCGATCTACGCCTTTCGCGGCGCCGACGTGGACGGCTACGTCCGCACCCGTGGCGAGGGAGCCACCGAACGCACGCTCGGCACCAATTTTCGCAGCGACCAGCCCCTGCTGGCTGCGTTGAACGCGCTGTTCGGCGCCTACGCCTTCGGCGAGGGCATCGCGTACCTGCCCGTGCAGGCCGCGCCCGATCGGCAGACGTCGCCCGTCGCACTGCATCGACCCGTGCTCGAGCTGCTCGTCACCCCGGACCGCAGGACGGGGCCGGTCGCTCAAGCGGCGGCGCGGCGCGTGGCGGCACTGATCGCCGCCGAGACCTGGACCGCCCCGCAGATCGCGGTGCTCGTCGGCTCACGCCACGAGGGAGCCGCCGTCGCAACGGAGCTTGCGCGCCTTGGCGTGCCAGCCGTCACCAGCGGCACCTCCAGCGTCGCGACGGCGACGGCGGCGACCGAACTGCGCAATCTGTTCCGCGCGATCCAGGAACCGGGGCACACCAGGGTCCTGCGGCTCGCGGCATTGGGATGGTTCGGCGACCTCGCGCCCGCTGACCTGCTCGGCGAGGACAGCGATCGCCTCCTGCCCTTCCAGGAGCAGTTGCCCGAGCGGCGCGCCGTGCTGTCGACGTTGGGAGTTGCCGCGTTGATCGAGCAACTGCTTCTCGACCGGGCCGTCATCGACCGCATGGCCGCCACGGGGCACCTGGCGCGGCACCTCACCGACCTCGCGCACCTGTCCGAGCTGCTGCACGAGGTCAGCGGGGGGCGGGCCACGCACGCCGCCGCGATGCGCACCGCCCTGCAGCGCCTCGCCACGCTGGACGAGAAGTCGGAGCTGGTCACTCGGCGCATCGAGTCGGACGCGGCGGCCGTGCAGATCCTCACGATCCACGCGGCCAAGGGCCTGGAGTTCCCCTGCGTGGTCGTGGCCAAGCTTTGGGGTGATTCGAGTCGGCAGGCGTCGAGCCGCGTGCCGCACGCGCGACTCGACCCCGCGGATCCGACGTCCCGCGCCATCGACGTCGGCTATTGCACGAAGCAGTTCGGTGTGCAGAGCAAGGAGAGCTTTCTCCGGGCGCTGCAAGCCGAGGACGACCGGCTGTTCTACGTCGCCATGACCCGGGCGCAGCACGAGCTCATCGTGGTCGTACCACTGATCCAGGCCGGGAACGCACCGGTCACGGGCAGGACGACCGCGCCGATGCGCTGCTTCGGCATCCCGGAGGGCACGCCCGACGTCGACGGGGTGCGCGGGGCCCTGCGTGCGCGGCTGGCGGACGCCGATCATCGCGTCCGCATCACCGCACTCGAGGATGTGCTCGCAGAGTCACCGCCGCAACGGCCACCACCGCCGGAGGTCACGGCGGGCGAGCTGGCGACGGCGCCACCGCCGGGTGTCGTGCTGGCGCCATTCCGGCATTGGTCGTTCACCGTTGCCACGTCGCGTCGCACCCGCGTCGAGTTGCCGGACGAACGAGGCGGCGAAGACGAGTTCGGGGCGGAGGATTCCCCCACGCCGTCAGCGCTGACCGCCCCGGGGGCCCTGGTCGCGCTGCCCGCCGGTGCCGACGTGGGAACCGTACTGCACGCGCTCTTCGAACATCTCGATTTCGCGGCGTCTGATCCGGCCGAAGCCCTCGCGCCCTTGCTGGCGCGGTTCGCGCAGGGGCCCGCGTTGCGTGACCATCACGAGGCGATCACGCGTGGCGTCCTCGACGTGCTGCGCACGCCACTGGGCAACGGGCCGCCATTGGACCTGTGCCTTGCCGACGTCACGCGCGCCGACCGCATGGATGAGTTGCGCTTCGACCTCGCGCTGCCCGACGACGCCGCGCTGCCGCTCACGCGCATCGGCGAACTCCTGGCCACGCGGCTCGCTCACGACGACCCGCTGCGTGGGTATGCCGAGCGCCTGGCCGCGGGGGCGCTGCCCGCCGCGCTGCGCGGCATGCTGACCGGCGCCATCGACCTCGTGCTCCGGCATCCGCGGCGGCCCGAACACCTGCTCATCGTGGACTACAAGTCGAACCGGCTGCCCGCATACGACGCGGCCACGGTGCTGGCGTCGATGCTGGAGCATCACTACCCGCTGCAAGGCCTGCTCTACAGCGTCGCGGTGCACCGCTGGCTGCGCTGGCGAACAGGCGAGCCCGACCCATCGCCACGGCTGGGCGGCTTCGCGCACCTGTACCTGCGCGGGTTGACGGGCCCCGGCACACCGACCGACGCTGGCGGCCGCCGGGCAGGGGTGTTCCACTGGCAGGCGCCACCCGGCGTGATCCCCGCGCTCAGCGACCTCCTCGCCCGGGAGTCACGGGCATGATGGCCGCGGCGACGTCCGTCGCGCAGCGGCTGGCGCCATTCGTGGACGCGGGCCTGTTCGACGCCGACACGCTGGCCTTCACCGACGAGCTCCTCACCATCGTCGAGGCCATCGACGCGCCTGCCGAGGTGCTGCTCGCCGCCGCGCTCACCGTGCGTGCGCCGGGACAGGGGCACGTGTGCGTGGATCTGACGCGCGTCGCCAAGCAGGTCGCCGTGGATGCGGGGGCACCACTGCCGTGGCCCGAGCCGGCGCAGTGGTGCGAGGCCCTCGCGACGCAGCCATCGCTGGTGCAGCTCGCCGACGCCATCGACGGCGCACCGCAGCGCCCGCTCGTGCTCGACGGCACACGCCTCTACCTCGCGCGGCTGTGGAGCGACGAGCGCGACGTGGCCGACCAGTTGCGCGCACTCGCCGATGGCCGTCTGCGGGTGGTCACTGGTGGTCCCGGGAGTGGCAAGACGACGCGCATCGCCCACGCGCTGCGCGCGTTGCTGCACGAACGTCCCGCCCTGCGCGTGGCGCTCGCGGCCCCCACGGGCAAGGCCGCGGCCCGCATGCGCGAGGCCCTCGCGGGGGTGCTGCAGCACGCGCAGGCCGATACCGACGAACTCGCACGCTTCGACGTCCTGCGCGCCGTCACGCTGCACACCCTGCTCGGGCTGCGCCCCGGCCGCATCGAGGCGCACGACGCACCGGCGGCGCCGCCACTCGATGCGGACCTGGTGATCATCGACGAGGTCTCGATGGTCTCGTTGCCGCTGCTCGCGCGCGTGCTCGCGGCGCTCGCACCGCACGCAGCGCTGTGGCTGGTCGGCGACCCGGGCCAGTTGGCGTCGGTCGAGGCCGGATGCGTGCTCGCCGACATCGTGCAGGCGCCTGCATCGACGCCAGGCGGCGCGTTGCACGGCGCGATGGAGCACCTCGGCTCGCAGTATCGCTTCGGCCTGGGCTCGGGCATCGGCCGCCTGGCTGCCGCGCTCCGGTCCGGCGACGCGGAGGCGGCGCTGACGACGCTCCGTGCAGGGACCGACGACGTCCAGTGGGTCGACCCCGAAGCAGGCGATGGTGCCGCGCGGATGGCGTCACTCAAGGCAGCGATCGCCGCGCACGCGCAGGGCGTGGCGACCATCGCCCGGCGAGGCGACGGCGCGGCGGCGTTGCACGGAATGCTCGCACTGCGCACCCTCTGCGCGCACCGCGACGGCGACTGGGGCGTCAGCGGCTGGAACCGGCACGTGGAACAGGCGCTGCTGCTGCGCGGCGGCGACCTCTGGTACCTGGGCCGACCACTGCTGATCACCCGCAACGACCATGGGCTCGACCTGATGAACGGCGAACTGGGCGTGGTCGTGGCGAGCGCCTCGGGCCCGCGGGCGGTGTTCCCCGGTCGCGACGGCGCCCTGCGTGCGATCCATCCCGTGCGACTCGGTGCCGTCGATACCGTGCACGCGATGACCATCCACAAGAGCCAGGGCTCCGAGTTCGACCACGTGGTGGTCGTGCTGCCGCCAGCGGCGTCGCGACTGCTCACCCGCGAACTGCTGTACACTGCAGTGACCCGGGCCCGCACGCGCGTCACCGTGGTCGGCGATGAAGCGGCGGTGCGGGCGGGCGTGGCACGCGTGGCGGCGCGGGCCTCGGGACTGGTCGCGCGATTGGCGTAACGCAGGGGATCCCGGGGCCGGGTGGGCCGCCGGAGATCCTGCTGCATGGGGCCGGCACCCACGCCCCCTCCCTCCTGTCAGCCCCCCACCCCACATTCCCCTCAGCCCAGCCCCCGGCGGCGGACCTCCATGCTCGACGAATGACGACCCTCGAACTGCTCCTCTCCGCCGGCGTGCTGCTTGCGGCCATCCTCGGCTTCGTGCTCGGACGCCGCGCCGCGACCAGCGGCCGCACGGCCCTCGAGACCGAACTCGGCAGCGCCCGCACCGAGGCCGCCACGCTGCGCGCACGCCTCGACGAACGCGACCGCAGCCACGCGGCGGCCGTCGAGCAACTGCAGGGTGCGCGCCAGGAGTTGTCGGACCGCTTCAAGACGCTGGCCAACGAGATCCTCGACGAAAAGCGCCGCACCTTCGTCGCGCAGAACCAGGCGTCGATGCAGGAGCTGCTGACGCCGCTGCGCACGGAGCTCGATGGGTTTCGCAAGCAGGTGACGGAGTCCACGCAGAGCACGACCGCACGCCACGGCGAGCTGACCGAGCAACTGCGGCAGTTGCGCGAGCTGAACACGCAGTTGGGCAGCGAAACCCAGCAGCTCACGCGCGCGCTCAAGGGCGACAGCAGGCAGCAGGGCGACTGGGGCGAGCACGTGCTCGAACAACTCCTGCAGCACGCAGGTCTGCAGGAGGGCGTGCACTACCAGGTGCAGCAGAGCTTCCCCGACCCCGAGGGTGGCCGCCTGCGGCCCGACGTCGTGCTGCTGCTGCCGGGCGATCGCTGCCTGGTCATCGACTCCAAGGTCTCACTGACGGCGTACGCTGATCTCAACGGCACCGAGGACGACGCGCTGCAGCAGGCCCTGCTCAGGCGCCACGTCGATTCCGTCCGCGGGCACGTGCGCGATCTCGGCGGCAAGTCCTACGACAGGCTGCACGGCGACCGGTCTCCCGACTTCGTGGTGATGTTCCTGCCGCTCGAAGGCGCGTTCCTCACCGCGCTGCGCGAGGACCCCGACCTCACGCGCGACGCCTGGGGCCGCCGCGTGATCCTGGTCAGCCCCAGCACCCTGCTGTTCGTGGTGCGCTGCGTGGCACAGCTCTGGGACACCGACAAGCGCGCACGGAACGTCCAGGACATCGCCGATCGCGGCGCCGCGCTGTACGACAAGTTCCGCGGCTTCGTGGACGACCTCGAAGCCGTCGGTGCCGGGCTCGACGCCGCACGCAGCAGCTACGACAATGCCGTCAGGAAGCTCAGCAGCGGCCGCGGAAATCTCGTGCGCCAGGTCGAGATGCTGCGCGACCTCGGTGTGCCGGCGAAGGGCGCGCTGCGGCAGGAGCTGGTGGAGCGGGCACTGGAGAGCGACCGGGATGACGAGGGCGGCGGCGGGGTCCGTGGCTTGCCAGGCGCGCTTCAGTAGCCAAGGACACACAGACCCGGCAGAAGTTGACCGCCGGGCGTATTTATGCTATTATGCTTTTATGCGCACGACTGTCGATCTCGACGATGATCTTTACCGCGCACTCAAGGCCAAAGCCGCGATCGAAGGACGAACGGTGCGCGACCTGCTCACCACCGCCGTAGAGCGCCTGCTGCACCCCCCGCAATCGCAGCCGCGGCGTGTCGCAGAGCCCACACCACGCCCGTATTTCGGTGCGCTCGCTGACTACGCTGACCGAGCGGACTCGCACGATCCGGCTGCCGTCCGCGCGAGCGTCGCCCGCGCACGTGACGCAGGGGCCCGGTGAGCATTTCACTCGATCCGAGCGTCGTCGTCCGACTGGTCACTGGCCGACCGGCCACACAGGCCTTCGCAGCGCGGACGCTGCTGGATCGCTTGGAGCGCATCGGCGAGAGGGCCTTCGTGTCGGACGTGGTGGTCGCTGAGGCCTTCTACGCACTGCGGCACCACTACCGCATCCCCGACCCCGCGATCCTGGAGGCCCTTGCCAGCCTCTTGCAGGATCCCACCCTCCGCGGCGAGTCAGCACCCACGGTGCTGGCCGATTCCCGGGCCACGGACAGCGACCTTGGGTTTGTGGACCGTTTGATCCTCCAGCGCGCGCTCGATCGCCGTACCCGCCTCGTCACCTTCGACCGCGCGCTCGCAGCGCTGCCTGGCGCCGAACTGCTCGCCCCCGTCTAACGCCCCCCGCACACCACCCGTATAGTTGGGCACTCACCTCCGCCGCCCCAACTATGCGACCGCACCTGCGACTCCTTGCCGCCACGGCCTTCCTCGCGCCACTGGCTGCCGCCCCCGCGCAGTCCGGCACCCGGATGCTGCGCAACCCGTCCATCTCGCCCACCCACGTCGCGTTCCAATACGCGCAGGACATCTGGGTCGCCCCACGCGCCGGGGGCAATGCGCGCCGCATCACGTCCTTCGCGGGTGACGAAGTCAACCCGCAGATCTCCCCCGACGGCCGCCTCGTCGCCTTCAGCGCACAGTACGGCGGCAACACGGACGTCTACACCGTGCCCATCGATGGCGGTGAACCCACGCGGCTCACCTGGCACTCGGGCCCCGACGTCGTCCAGGGCTGGTCGCCCGACGGCCGGCACATCCTCTTCTCCTCCACCCGCGACACGCACGGCCCCAACGCGGCGCCCAAGTTCTACACCATCCCCGTCGAGGGCGGCATCGAGCAGCTGGTCGGCATGGACCGCGCCATGCAGGGCAAGTACTCGCCCGACGGCACCCGCATCGCCTACCGGATGAACACCTCGTGGGACGACGAGCGCCGCAACTACCGCGGCGGCCAGAACCGCCCCATCTGGATCATGGACGTCAAGTCCCTCGACGTGACCGAGGCACGCCCCTGGACCGACACCAAGGACATCGATCCCACGTGGATCGGCAACGTCGTGTACTTCATCTCGGATCGCGACGGCGTCGCCAACGTCTGGTCCTACGACACGCAGTCGAAGCAGATGGAGCAGGTCACGCGCTTCCGCGACTACGACGTCAAGTCGCTGGACTCGGACCTCCGGACGCTGGTCATCGAACAAGCCGGCTGGATCCACACCATCGACCCCGCCTCCAAGCAGGCCACGCGCCTCGACATCACCGCCACGGGCGACTTCCCCTGGATGATGGCCCAGTGGAAGGACGTCTCGGCCCGGATGTCCACCATGGCCCTCTCCCCCAGCGGCGCACGCGCCGTGGTCGAGGCCCGCGGCGAGATCTTCACCATCCCCGCGCAGCGCGGCGACGTCCGCAACCTCACCAGCTCCAGCGGCAGCGCCGAGCGGCAGCCGGCGTGGAGCCCCGACGGCAAGTGGATCTCGTACTTCTCCGACGCCAGCGGCGAGTACGCGCTCGTGCTCCGCTCAGCGGACGGCAACGGCACGGACCGCACCATCAGCATTCCGGCGAAGAAGTTCTACTACACGCCCGAGTGGTCGCCGGACTCGCGCAAGCTGCTCTTCCACGACACCGACCTCAACCTCTGGGTCACCGACATCGCGTCGGGCACCTCGAAGATCGTCGGCCGCGACCCGTGGATGGTCCCGCAGCGCACGATGAACCCGCGCTGGTCCCCGGACTCCAGGTACATCGCCTACTCGGCGAACCTCAATTCGCTGTACCGCGCCATCTTCGTCGCCGACGCCGAGTCGGGGAAGAACTGGCAGGTGAGCGATGGCCTGGCCGACGCCGTGTGGCCCACCTGGGACAAGAGCGGCAAGTACCTGTGGTTCATGGCTTCCACCGACTACGGGCTGCGCTCGCAGTGGCTCGACATGTCCGCGTATCCCTACACGCCCAACTACGGGCTGTACATCGCACTGCTCGGCAAGAGCGAGACGACGCCCTTCCCGCCGCAGTCGGACGAAGAAGGCGCGACACCCGCCGCCGGTGCGGGTGGGCGTGGCGCAGCAGCAGGCGCAGGCGGTCGAGGCGGTGCGGCCGCGGAGGACGGTGCCGCACCCGCGCCGGCGCCGCGACAGGCCGCCGTCACCGTGACCATCGACTTCGACGGCATCCAGAACCGCATCCTCGCGGTGCCGGGCGTGCCGCAGCGCGCGTACTCGCGCCTGCAGGCAGGCGTGGCGGGTTCGGTGTTCTACTCGGACGGCGGCAACATCACGCGCTACCAGTTGAGCACACGCAGTGCCGCGACCTTCACCGCAGGCGGCGACTTCACGTTGTCGGCGGACGGCCGCAAGATGCTGTACCGCGCGGCGGGAGGCGGCGGTGGCGGCGGACGCGGTGGTGCGGGTGGCGGCGCGGCGGCAGGTGGTCCTGCGCTGCACATCGTCGACGCGGACCGTGCGGCCCCCGCGGCCGGCGCCGGTCGCATCGCCAACACGACGCTGCGGATGTACCACGATCCCAAGGCGGAGTTCGCGCAGATCTTCAACGAAGGCTGGCGTCTGCAGCGCGACTACCTGTACGTGCAGAACGCGCACGGCAGCGACTGGCCGGCAATGAAAAAGATGTACGGCGAGCTGCTGCCGCACGTGCGGCACCGGGCGGACCTCAACTATCTGCTCGACCAGATGGGCGCCGAGATCGCGGTGGGGCACTCCTACGTGCGTGGCGGCGAGATGCCCGAGACGCCCGGCACCACGGTGCCCGGCGGTCACCTGGGTGCCGACTTCGCGATCGAGAACGGGCGCTACCGGATCACGCGCATCCTCGA
Organism: uncultured Gemmatimonadaceae bacterium; assembly: GCA_964430045.1. Lineage (GTDB taxonomy): Bacteria > Gemmatimonadota > Gemmatimonadetes > Gemmatimonadales > Gemmatimonadaceae > DASRAP01. The sequence continues at coordinate 611 of CAYSFN010000045.1, read as the reverse complement.
CGCCGAGTCATGGAACCCCGACCTGCGCGCCCCGCTGGCCGAACCCGGTGTCGATGTGCGCGTGGGCGACTACATCATCGCCGTGAACGGCGAGGAACTGCGCGCACCGGACAACCTGTACCGGCTGCTCGACGGCACGGCCAACCGGCAGACGACGCTGCACGTGAACGGCACGCCGTCCATGCAGGGCGCGCGCAAGGTCACCGTGGTGCCGATCGCCAACGATCAGGGGCTGCGCACCCGCGCGTGGGTCGAGGGCAACCGGCGCAAGGTCGACGAGCTCTCCGGCGGCACGCTCGCGTACGTGCATCTCCCCAACACGGGGCAGGGCGGCTACACGAACTTCAATCGCTACTACTTCGCGCAGCAGGACAAGCTGGGTGCGGTGATCGACGAGCGATTCAACGGCGGCGGACAGGCGGCGGACTACATCATCGACGTGCTGGGCCGCACGTTCGACGGCTACTTCAACAACGTCGCCGGCGACCGGGTGCCATTCACCTCGCCGTCGGCCGGCATCTGGGGGCCCAAGGTGATGATCATCAACGAGATGGCCGGCTCGGGCGGCGACCTGATGCCGCACATGTTCAAGCTGCGCGGCATCGGCCCGC
>CAYSFN010000044.1:0-19182 GCA_964430045.1 uncultured Gemmatimonadaceae bacterium | reverse complement strand
TGAACTTCGCGAACCCGGACATGGTCGGCCACACCGGGTCGCTCCCCGCCGCCATCGCTGCGGTGCAGGCCGTCGATCACCACCTGGGCCGCGTGCTCGACGCCGCCGCGACGCAGGGCGCGTTCGTGTGCGTCACCGCCGATCACGGCAACTGCGAGGTGATGGTGGACCCCGCGACCGGCGCACCGCACACGGCGCACACGACCAACCCGGTCCCGTTCTCGATCGCCAACGCGCCCGTCGGCACACGGCTGCGCGAGACGGGCATCCTCGCGGACATCGCCCCGACCGTTCTTGCGTTGCTCGGTGTACCACAACCTTCCGACATGACGGGGCGCGACCTGCGCCTCCCGCCCATCCCCTGAATGCGACGACTGCTCTGTTCCACCCTGCTGGTGTTCGCGCCGGCGTCCCTGTTCGCGCAAGTCGGGCACCCGCCCGCCGACAGCCCGTACCGCGACATCAACAACCGCCACGGGTTCACGCTGGTGCTGGGGCGCTACGTCGGTGCCAGCGACCCCGCTGGCGCCCTCCCCAAGAGCGGCCCGCTCGGCGGCATCCGGTACGACACGCACATCGGCGGCCCCGCACAGCTCACGGCGCGCCTGCTGGTCTCGCCCACCACGCGCGACGAGCTGGACCCGACGCGCCCGGAGGAGACACGCGTGATCCGCGAGTCCTCGAGCATCATGACCATCGGCGACGTCGGCATCAACCTCAACCTCACCGGTGGCAAGAGCTGGCGGGGCCTGGTGCCCAGCACGCTGGTCACCGTGGGGCTGATCTCGGACTTCATTCCCGAGGACGACCACGGATACTCGCTGGGGCTCAACTTCGCCTTCGGGTACGGCGGCGGGCTGCGCTACATCCCCAGGGACTCGCGGTGGGAAGCCCGCGCGGACGCGCACGCGTTCCTGTCGCAGGCGGGGTACCCCGCGTCGTATTTCCGCGCACCGACCGGCTCGACGCCGATCCTGCCGCCCGGCACGCCGCGCTCGGCGTGGCGCACGCACGGCATGCTGACCCTCGGGGTCACCTACCACGTGGCGCGCTGACGGTGCCGCGCGTCTCGCTGACCCGTCGCCTGCACGTCTCGGCCGCGCACCGCTACCGCCGCCCAGAGTGGGACGAGGCCCGCAATGCCGCGACGTTCGGCCTGTGCGCGCGCGAGACCTACCACGGCCACACGTACCTCTGCGACGTGACCGTCACGGGTCCGGTGGACCCGCTCACGGGATTCGTCGCCGACCTGGGGTCGCTCGACGCGATCCTGCAGCGCGAGGTCCGCGAGCCGCTCGACCACCGCAACCTGAACCTCGAGGTCGCCGAGTTCGCGGAGGGGCGCGAGATCCCCAGCTCGGAGAACATCGCGCGCTGGATCGCCACGCGCGTGCAGGCCGCGCTCGGCGGGGTCGCGCAGGTGCAGCGCGTGGTGGTCCGCGAGGAGCCCAATCTCTGGGCCACGTGGGAGTGCGACTGACCCCGTCCGTGCGTGGCGCGATCGTCGTGGGCGGCGCGGCGGCACGGATGGGTGGCGCGCCCAAGGGGCTGCTGACGGTCGGTGGGGAGCGCATCCTCGACCGCGTGCACCGTGCGCTGGCGGCGGTCGCCACCGAGGTCGTGCTGGTGGGGGACCCGCAGGTGGCGTCGACGTGGTGCCCCGGACTGCGCGTCGCCCCGGACCTGTTGCCCGGGCGAGGCAGTGCGGCGGGCATCCACGCGGCGCTCCGGCAGGTGGCCTCGCCCGTGCTCGTGGTCGCGTGGGATCTGCCCTTCGTGACGGCCGAGCTGTTCGCCCTGCTCGCCGCACACGGCGAGCAGGGCGGTCGCGCCCATGACGCCGTCGTGATCGAAGGGTCGGACCCCGGCACGCTCGAGCCGCTGTGCGCGTGGTACACGCCGCCGGTCGCGGACGCGATCGAGCGCGCCTGGGCGCGCGGCGACCGGGGAGTCCATGCCGCCCTCGACACCGTACGCTGCACGCGCATCCCGCGCGACGCCCTGGCCGCGCTGGGTACGGCGGACCGCTTGCTCTGCAACGTCAACACGCCGCACGACCTCGACGTCGCGCAGCGCCTCGCAGAGGCGCCGTGACGCGGCACGCGTGTCTCGCCGTCCTGCTGCTGGCGTCGGCCTGCGCGCGGCCGGTCATCAGCGCGCAGCCGCCACCGCAGGCCACGGAAGCACGCCTGCAACGCGTGATCGATTCCGTCGCGCACGACCCCGCGTGGGCGTCGGCCCTGCTCGGCGTCGCCATCGCGGACGCGCAGACGGCGACGGTGATCGCGCGGCATCGCGGCGAGGCGTTGCTGATCCCTGCCTCGAACCAGAAGCTCGTCACGGCCGCCGTCGCGCTCGCCGAGCTCGGGCCGACGTTCACCTTCCAGACCGCGCTCGCCACCGACGCCCCGCTGCGCGACGGCGTGCTCGAGGGCGACCTCGTCGTGCTCGGCAGCGGGGACCCCTCGTTCAGCGACCAGGTCCGCGGCCGGGCGATCCTGGGCCTCGAAGCGCTCGCCGACTCCCTGCAGCAGCGCGGCGTTCACCACATTCGCGGCGAACTGCGCGCGGGTCCCCCCGCCTTCGGCGATGCGCCGCTGGGCAGCGGATGGGAGTGGGACGACCTGGGCGCGGCGTACGCCGCGTCGTTCGGCGACCTCATGTACAACGATCGCTACGCGCACGCGCAGGTCGTGGTCGGAGGCGACTCCCTGCTGCGTGGCCGCGCGACGGACCGGCTGGCCTTCCTTGACGCCTTCGCCTCCGTGCTCGAGGCGCGTGGCATGCTGCGGCCGGGCGCCGTCGCGCCGCAGCGCAGCGGCAGTGCGCCGCACGACACCCTGGTGCGATTCACCTCGCCGACGCTCGACGCGTTGCTGCCCCACTTCCTCAAGGCCTCGCAGAACCAGCACGGCGAACTGTGGCTCCGCAGCATCGCGCGGCAGGTGACGGGTGTCGGCCGTGCGGACAGCGGGGCCGCCGTCGTGCGCCGCCGCCTGGCCACCTGGGGCATCCCGGAGGCGGCGGTGCAACTCGCCGACGGCAGCGGCCTCTCGCGCCACAACCTGCTCTCGGCCGACGCCCTCACGATGGTCCTCGCCGCGATGCATCGCACGGCGGACAGCGCCGTGTTCCGCCGGGCACTCCCCGTGGCCGCGGTCGACGGGACGCTCGAGCGCCGGTTCGTCGCGAGCCCTGCGGCGGGCCGGTTCGCCGGCAAGACCGGCTCGCTGAATCGCGTGCGGACCTTGTCGGGGTATCTCACCGACGCGCACGGACGCACGCTCACCATCGTGCTGATGGTCAACCACTACGCGGGCAGTGCGGCGGCGGCCGAGGCGATGCTGGATCACCTGGTGCTGACCGCAGCGGCGGTTGGCACCGCGCCCCCCGCGCGGTGATGCTCGAGCCGCGCGACGCCGCCGCGCGCATCGTCGACGCCCTCACGCCGGTGGGCGCGGAGTCCTGTGCGCTGGCGGCGGCCGACGGCCGCGTCCTCGCGGCATCGCTCGCTGCGCCCATCGCAATGCCACGCTGGACCAACAGCGCGATGGACGGCTTCGCCTGCCACGCCGCCGACGTCGCGGCGGCGACGGCCGGGGATCCCGTCGTCCTGCCGATCGTCGGGCACTCGCGCGCGGGGGACGGCGCCGCGCCGCCGCTGCCCCGTGGGACGGCGATGCGCGTGGCGACGGGCGCACCCGTGCCGCCCGGCAGCGACACCGTCGTGCGCGTCGAGGACACCACGGCGTCGGAAACCCGGGTCACCATCCGCGACGCGCGCGACGCGGGCCGCAACGTGCGGACCGCCGGCGAGGATCTGCGCGTCGGCGCACCGCTCGCGGACGCCGGTGATCGCCTGACGCCCGGGCGGATCGGCCTGCTGGCCTCGGTCGGCATGCGCGAGGTGCTTGTGCATCGACCGGTCCGTGTGGCCATCGTTGCAACGGGCGACGAACTGGTCACCCTCGACGCGTTCGATGCCGGGACGCAGCCGGACCGCATCGTGTCGTCGAACTCGCTGGCCCTGGTGGCGGGTGTGCGGGCGCTGGGGGCGGTGCCGGTCGACCTCGGCATCGTGCCCGACGACCCGGCCGCACTCGCCGAGGTGCTCGAGCGTGCCGCACGCGACAGCGACCTGGTGCTCACGACCGCCGGCGTCTCCGTGGGGGAGCGCGATCACGTCAGGCACTGCGTGCGCGCACTGGACGGCACGGTCGACTTCTGGCGCGTTCGCATGCGCCCCGGCTCGCCGCTGGCGTCCGGCCGCATCGGCAGTACGCCGTGGATCGGCCTGCCCGGGAATCCCGTGTCCACCCTCGTCACGTTCGCGCTGTTTGCCGCCCCCGCGATCCGGCGTCTGGCAGGGGCCACCGCCGTGTTCCCGCGTGCGCTGCCGGTGCGCACCCTCGACCGCATCCAGCCGGTGCCGTCGCTGACGCAGTACCTGCGGGTCGTGATCTCGGCGGGCCCCGACGCCGCGCTGGTGGCGCAGTCCACCGGCCTGCAGGCGTCGAACATCGTCTCCTCGCTCGCCCGCGCCGATGCCCTGCTCGTGGTGCCGCCCGGCACGGACCCGCTCCCGGCGGGGACCACCCTGCACGCGGTGCCGTTGAGCAGCGACCCCCTGTTGTCGCCAACGCCGTGACCGCCCCGCTGCGGAATCGCTTCGTCGTCGTGGACGAGTCGCTCACGGTCGGCTCGTGGTCCCTGACCATCGCCAAGCCGCGGTCCGCCGAGGAGCTGATCTCGGAGGCGGACTTCGCCGTGGACGAGCGACTCCCGTACTGGGCGGACCTCTGGCCATCGGCGGCGGTCCTCGCGGAGCACGTCCTGCTGCACGCCTCGTCCGCGTGGCGCGCCCTCGAACTCGGCTGCGGACTCGGCCTCGCGAGCCTCGCGGCGCGCCGCCGCGGGATCGACGTGCTCGCGACCGACTACTATCACGACGCGCTGCACTTCGCGGCCCTCAACGCGGAGCAGAACGGTGTGGCTCCCCTGGCGACACGGCACGCGGACTGGCGCGCCTGGCCGCCGGACCTCGGCGGGTACGACCTCGTCCTTGGCGCCGACGTCCTCTACGAGCGTCCGATGGGCGTGCTGGTGGCCGACGTGCTGGCGCAGGCGCTCGCGCCGCACGGGCGCGCGTGGATCAGCGACCCCGGACGGGTCGGGGCGGAGCCCTTCGCGGAGCGCTGCGATGCGCTCGGCCTGCGGGTCGAACGCGCCGAGGCACCCCACCCGGCGGCCTCCGCGCGGCGCATCACCATGTTCACGGTGACCCGAACGTTGCGGTCGCGCTGAGCGTTATCGACAGGTAGCCGTCGTCGACCCCAGCGCCCATGTTCATGTCGCGGCGTCCCTCACTGCCTCCGGCTCACATGCCCTCCACTCGATCTGCCTTCGCGGCCCTGCTCCTCGTGCTGATGGCCGCGCCGCTCGCGGCGCAGTCCACGTCGTCCACCACGGGCCTCGTGCAGGACGCGCGGCTCGCGGCGGCGCTCGGCGACATCGAGCCCGCCCGCATGCGCATGTACGACTCGATGCTCGTCTCCTTCGGGACGCGGCACACCATGAGCGACACCGTGTCCACGACGCGCGGCATCGGCGCGGCGCGGCGCTGGATCCATCAGCAGCTCAGCACGTGGGACCGCGACTGCAATGGCTGCCTCGGCGTGCAGTATCACGAGGCGGCGGTGCCGATCACGCGGCGCATCGACCGGCCGGTGGTCAACGTCGTCAACGTGCTCGGTTGGATGAAGGGACGCGACACCTCGCGCGTCGTCGTCATCGGCGGTCACTACGACTCGTGCGTGTGCTCGCAGGACCCCTGGGACTTCACCTCGGACGCGCCCGGCGCCGACGACGACGGCTCCGGCACGTCGGCGGTGATGGAGCTCGCGCGCGTGTTCGCGAAGCACTACCCCCAGGGGCTCGAGACGTCGGTGATCTTCGCGCTGTACGCGGGTGAGGAGAACGGCCTGCTCGGGTCCACGGCGCTCGCGCAGCGTCTGCGCGCCGAGGGCTACACCGTGGTGGCGGCGTTCACCGACGACATCGTCGGCAACGTGGTCGCGGACGACGGGACGCGGGACGACAACACCATCCGCATCTTCGCGGACGACCCCGACAACGGGCCCAGCCGCGAGCTGGGCCGCTACGTGTGGGCGATCGGCGCGACGTACACGCCAAGTGTGCACGTCCTGCCGGTGTTCCGCCTGGACCGCATCGGTCGCGGCGGTGATCATTCGCCCTTCGTGCGGCAGGGAGACGCCGGCCTGCGCTTCACCGAGATGTACGAGAACTACAAGCGGCAGCACCTCCCGACCGACGACCTGGCGAACGTCGATTTCGACTACGTGGCCAAGGTCGCGCGCCTCAATGCGGCGACCGTCGGCTCGCTCGCGGCGGCGCCGCCGATGCCGACGCGCGTGCGCACGCGCCGGGACCGCGCCTCGGGCGGGCAGAAGTGGGAGATCCTCTGGGACGCGATCCCGCAGGCGTCGGGGTACGAGATCCTCTGGCGTCGCTCCATCAGCGCGCAGTGGGAAAAGGTGATCCCGGTGCCCGCGGGGCAGACGGCACTGGTGATCGATGAGCAGTTGGACGACGGCTTCGTTGGCGTGCGCGCCATCGGCAGCAACGGGCATCGCTCGCTGGCGCAGATCTATCCGGCACCGCCGGTGCCGCGACCGGCAGGCGCCGGAGGGCGCGGCGGGCAGTGATGCGCTCCCGTCCACTGCTGGCGCTCCTGCTGGGCCTGGCCGCCGCCTGCGCCGGGACCGCCGGTCCGCCGCCGCCGCTCGAGGCCGTCTTCGCGCCGTCGCTCGGCATCGAGCCGGACTCGATGACCAGGCGCCCCTCCGGGGTGTGGGTGCGTGACATCGTCGTGGGCACGGGGATCCCGATCACCGCCGGTGATCAGATCGAGGTCCGCTACACGGTGTACCTCAGCGACGGGACGCGCGTGGACGGCACCGGTGGCGACGACCCGAACCGCGTGTTCCGCTATGGGCGCGGCGAGATCATCGCCGGGTGGGACGAGGGCATGCAGGGCATGCGCGTGGGCGGGCGGCGCACCCTGGTGATTCCGCCGGCGCTGGCCTATGGGTCGCGGCGGCGGGGCAACATTCCGCCGCACTCCACGCTGGTGGTGACCCTGCAGCTCGTGGACGTCGTCAAATAGCGGGCCGGGGCGCGGTTGCCGCGCACCGCGCCCCCGGACCCGCTAGATTACGGAATGTCTGATAATACCAGCCCCCCGGCCGGCTTCGCCGCCTTGGGGCTTGATCCCCGGCTTGCGAAAGCGCTCGCCGACCTCGGCTACGAAGAGCCGACCCCTGTCCAGTCCGCGGCGATCCCGCCGCTCCTCGAGGGCCACGACCTCCTCGGGATGGCCGCCACCGGCACCGGCAAGACCGCCGCGTTCGCGCTGCCCATGCTGCACCGCATTGCGCAGCGTGAGCGCCGCACCGGCGGTCCCCTGGCCCTCGTGCTCGTCCCCACGCGCGAACTCGCGATGCAGGTGGCCGAGGCGGTGCACAAGTATGGCAAGTCGCTCGGCGTGACCTCGCTGGCCATCTACGGCGGCGCGCCCATGCAGGCGCAGTTGCGGGCCCTGGCGCGCGGCGTCGACGTCGTCGTGGCGACCCCCGGTCGCGCGCTCGATCACTTGCAGCGCCGCTCGATGTCGCTGGCGTCGGTCGAGACCGTCGTGCTCGACGAAGCCGACGAAATGCTCGACATGGGCTTCGCCGAGGACCTCGACGCGATCCTGAGTTCCGCGCCGGCCGAGCGGCAGACCGCCCTCTTCTCGGCGACCTTGCCCCCACGCATCGCCGACATCGCGGCCACGCACCTGCGTGAGCCGGTGCGGGTCAAGATCGACCGCGAAGTCGTGCCGGCGGGTGCCGCGCCGCGTGTGTCGCAGACCGCGTACATCGTGCCGCGTTCGCACAAGCCGGCGGCCTTGGGGCGGGTGCTGGACATCGAGGAACCCACGTCGGCCATCGTGTTCTGCCGCACGCGCGGCGAGGTGGACGAGCTCTGCGAGTCGCTCAATGCGCGCGGGTACCGCGCGGCGGGGCTGCACGGGGGCTTGTCGCAGGAGCAGCGCGACCGCGTGATGAAGGGCTTCCGGTCGGGCACCACGGACCTGCTGGTGGCCACCGACGTGGCCGCGCGCGGACTGGATGTGGACCACCTGTCGCACGTGGTGAACTACGACGTGCCGAGCGCGGCGGAGAGCTATGTGCACCGCATCGGCCGCACGGGGCGTGCGGGGCGGACGGGCGTGGCCATCACGTTCGCGGAGCCGCGCGAGCACCGGCTGCTGCGCAACATCGAGCGACTGACCAAGCAGAAGATCGCCATTGCGGCGGTGCCCACGGCGGCCGACCTCCGGGCGCGGAAGCTGGAGCGGATCGGCGAGGCGGTGCGCGAAGTGCTGGCGGGCGGCGGCTTCGAGACGGGCCGCGCGGTGGTGGAGCAGTTGGCGCAGGAGTTCGACATCATGGACATCGCGGCGGCGGGGATCGTGGCGCTGTCGCAGGCGCACAAGGCGGCGAGCGACGAGGCTGATATCCCGAACGCGGCGGCTCCGCGCGAGCGGGACATGCGCGAGAGTCGCGGTGACCGGCCGCAGCGCGGTGAGCGCGAGTCGCGCAGCGCGCGTCCGGTGCGCGGGGACGATGCGTGGGGACCACGGAGCAGTGCCGGTGGCCCCACGCGCACCTCGTCGAACATGGCGCGGCTGTGGATCGGCGGCGGGCGCAAGCTGAAGATCCGTCCGGGCGACCTCGTGGGCGCACTGACCGGCGAGGCGGGCGTGAGCGGCTCCGAGGTGGGGGCGATCCGCATTTCGGACCGTTTTTCGCTGGTGGAAGTGCCGGAGGACCGCGCCGACATGATCGTGGACGCGCTGCGGGCGTCGACGATCAAGGGGAAGAAGTTGCTGGTGCGGCGGGATCGGGGGTAAGGCACGCGCCCCCCACCCCCCAAAACACGAAACGGCGCCCCACACAGGGCGCCGTCTTCATTTCCCGCTCTCTTGGTCAGGCCGCGCACCCACGCGCAGCCCGCGACGGTTCACTCCCCGCGACGCTTCTTCCGGCTGCGACGCTTGGCGGCGGCGGCCTTGCGCTGACGGGCCTCACTCGGCTTCACGTACTCCCGACGCCGACGCAACTCCTGCAGGAGCCCCGACCGCTGCACCAACCGCTTGAACCGCTTCAGCGCGACGTCAATGCGATCGTCGTCAGCCAGCTGCACTTCGCTCATTCGAACCCGTCTCCTGCGGCCCGCAGGGCCAAATCAAAAAGTGGAAGATCCGAAGCACATCGCCGCCGCGCTCGCGCGCGGCGGCGATGACTCCAGTGAACTAGCGGCCGAGGCGAACGACGTTCTCAGCGGCGGGGCCCTTCTGGCCCTGCACGATGTCGAACTCGACACGCTCGCCTTCGGCGAGCGTACGGAAGCCCTGGCCCTGGATGGCCGAGTGGTGAACGAAGCAGTCCTTCTGACCGCCCTCAGGCGTGATGAAGCCAAAACCCTTCGCGTCGTTGAACCACTTCACGGTGCCGGTGCTACGCATTGCCCTACTCCTTGATGTTGTAATCGGAGACGGACATGCCGCGAACACCGACTACCTGTTGTTGAGCGCCCCCGCGGTGTCCACGCAGTGGCTGTGAAAACGAAACGGGATCCGGCGTGTGCCAGATCCCGTCTGGTCCTCACGTACATGTCGCTCTCATCGGTGAAAGCGGGACACTCCGGAAAGCTACTGCCGTCCCTGTCCAACAAGCAAGGGGGGGACCCCCCGAGGCCCGTAACAGGGCCGTCACGCCAACTGCCCCGCCACCACCTCGGCGATGTCCAGCACCGGCGTCTCCTGCCCGTTGGCCTTCACCCCGTCCTGCATCATCGTCATGCAGAACGGGCAGGCCACCGCGATCCCCTGCGCGCCCGTGGCCAGGGCCTCCCGCGCCCGCTCCACGTTGATCCGCGTGCCCTGGGTCTCCTCCATCCACATCCGCCCGCCGCCGGCCCCGCAGCACAGCCCCCGGTCCCTGGACCGCGGCATCTCCGTCAACTGCACCACCGGCAGCGCCCGCTTCAGGGTCTCCCGGGGCGCCTCGTACACGTTGTTGTAGCGGCCCAGGTAGCAGGAGTCGTGGAACGTGAAGTGCGACACCCCCTCGTGCGCCTGCTGGCTGCGCAGCGGCACCCGGCCTTCGGCCAGCAAGTGCTCGATGTACGTGGAGTGGTGGATCACGTCGTACTCCCCGCCGAACTGCGGGTACTCGCTGCCCAGCTGATGGAAGCAGTGCGGGCAGGCCGTCACGATGGTCCGCACCCCGTACTGCGCCAGCGTGGCCACGTTGTCCCTGGCCAGCATCTGGTACAGGTACTCGTTGCCCATGCGCCGCGCCGGGTCGCCGTTGCACTTCTCCTCCTGCCCCAGGATCGCCAGGCGCACGCCGGCCGCCTGCATCACCTTCGCGAAGGCCACCGTGGTCTTCCTGGCGCGGTCGTCGAACGACCCCATGCAGCCCACCCAGTACAGCACCTCGGGCGTCTCGCCCCGCGCGTGCAGTTCGGCCATGGTCGGGATGTCCATCCCCTCGGCCCACTTGCCGCGGTCCCCCGGGTCGAACTGCCACGGCGAGCCCACCGACTCCATCGACTCGAACGCCGGCAGGATCTCCTCCGGGAACCGCGACTCGGTGAGCACCAGGTTGCGCCGCAGCTCGTTGATGATGTCCAACTGATCGATCGACACCGGGCACTCGTACACGCAGGCCCGGCACGAAGTGCAGGCCCACAGCTCCTCCTCGGTGATGTAGTCGTCCAGGAGGCGCCTGGCCACCGCGCCCTCGTCCTCCACGCGCTCGGCCAACGCCACCGGCGCGAACTCCTCCAGCCGCTCGCGCACGTTGATGACGATCTTGCGCGGGCTCAGCGACTTGCCCGTGAGGTTGGCCGGGCACACCGACGTGCAGCGCCCGCACTCCGTGCAGGCAAAACCGTCCAGCAGGCTCTTCCACGACAACTGCGCCACGTCCGACGCCCCGAACACCTCGGCGTCTTCGGCCTCCAGGTCCATCGGGCGCATCACGCCCACCGGGCCGGGGCCGCTGGTGTTGGACAGGAACACGTTGGGCAGCGACGCCAGCACGTGCAGATGCTTGCTGTACGGCAGGTAGTTGAGGAAGCCCAGCACCAGCAGGCCGTGCGCCCACCAGTTGAGCGCCAGCCCCACGTGCCGTGCACCGTCACCCAGCCCGCCCAGCGCACCGGCCAGCGCCACGCTCAACGGCTTGGCCAGGTGCGGCGATCCCGGTTCCAGCACGATCTCGAAGGCGTGCGTGCCGAACATCGTGACCATCAGCAGCGCGATCCACGTGAGGATGAGGATCGGGTCGCCCTCGTGCGTCTCCGCGCCCTGCAAGCGCGGCACGCGGCGCGTGAGGCGGCGCCACAGCGCCATCCCCAGGGCCACGAGGACCAGCGCGCCCCAGACGTCCTGGTTCACCGCGTAGAACGTGTACAGCCACCCGGGCAGGAACGCCTGGTACGTGAAGTGCGGCGCCACGCCACGGATGATGAACTCCACCGTGCCCGCCGTGAGCACGGCAAAGCCCCAGAAGATCACCGCGTGCATGGGCCCGGCCACGCCGTCCCGGAAGATCTTCTGCTGGAAGATGCCGATCTCCAGGAAGTTCCTGAACCGCGCGGGCAGATCGTTGCGGCGGTCGTCGGGGGTGCCCAGACGCAGGTAGCCCACCAGACGCTGGACGTTGGACGCAAAGAAGCCCAGCGCCAGGACGACGACGAACAGCCAGACGATCTGCGACGCGGCCATCTGATCAGCTCCCTTGCTTGGCGGCCTTCACGGCCGCAGTGAGCGCGGGGACGATCTCGAGCGAGTCGCCCACGATGCCGTAGTCGGCCACCTTGAAGATGGGGGCCTCCTTGTCCTTGTTGATGGCCACGATGGTCCGCGAGGTGCGCATGCCCGCCAGGTGCTGGATGGCCCCGCTGATGCCCACGGCAATGTAGAGGTCCGGGCTCACGAGGCGGCCCGTCTGGCCGATCTGGTCCGCGTGCGGACGCCAGCCGTCGTCGGTCACGGCGCGCGTGGCGCCGACGGCGGCGTTGCCGAACGCCGCCGCAAGCTCCTCGAGCAGGGCGAAGTTGGCCGCCTCCTTGAGGCCGCGGCCGCCCGCCACGATCACCGGCGCCTCGCCCAGGTCCAGCGCGGCACTGTTGCCCGTGATGGTCTCCGTCACCTTGACCCGCGCCGCGGCGGGATCCGCCACCGGTGCCAGCGATTGCGTGGACACCGGGACCGGCGCAGCCTGGGCCACCACCGCCCCCGGGCGCACCGACACCACGGCCGGGTCGGCCGTCAGCGACACGGTGGCAATGACCTTCCCCGTGTAGCCCGGCTTGTCGGCCACGATCGCGTCGCCCTCCCAGCGCAGCGACGTGACGTCCGTGGCCGCCGGGACCTTGAGCGCAGCGGCCACCCGCGGCGCCAGGTCCTTGCCCGTGACCGAGGCCCCGAAGACCACGGCGCGGTACCCGCCGCTGGTCACCAGAGCGGCGATGGTCGCGGCCTGCGACTCCGGCGCATTGCTGGCATAGGCCGGGTGCTCGCACACGTGCACCGTCTGCGCCCCGTACTCGCCCAGGGCGGCGGCCTGCGCGGCCGTGCCCGGAGGGCCGAACAGCACGGCGTGTACTTCGCCACCGGCGGCCAGGGCGCGGGCGGCCGTGACGGCCTCGAAGGCAATGCGGCGCAGCTCGCCCGCGCGGACTTCAGCGACTGCAAGGATGTTCGGCATCTCAGAGCACCTTGGCTTCGGTACGAAGCAGCGAGACGAGTTCGGGGACGGCGGCTGCGCCCTCGCCGATGATGCGACCGGCGGCACGTTCCGGGGGCAGGCTGGCAGCCGTGCGCGTGAGACGAATGGCGCCCAACTGCGCGGGCCTGCTGTCCAGCGGCTTCTTCTTGGCCGCCATGATGCCCTTGAGCGAGGGGTAGCGCGGGCGCGCCACGCCTTCGTCGATCGACACCACGGCCGGCAGCGGGGCCTCCACCAACTCGGCACCGCCCTCCAGCTCGCGGCGGGCCTTCACGGCACCGCCCGTGGTGTCCAACTGCGAGACCGCCGTGACACAGGGCAGGTCCAGCAACGCGGCGACCATGGGGGCCACCGACTGGTTGGCGGCGTCGAGCGACATGCGGCCAAAGAGGATCAGGTCGAAGCCGCCGCCGCGCAACTCCGCAGCCAGCGCCTCGGCGATGGCCCAGGGGTCGCTCGGGACCTGGTCGGTCTTGAGCTGCACGGCCTTGTCGGCCCCCATGGACAGCGCCTTGCGCAGCGTTTCATGCACGCTGTCGGGGCCCAGGGCAATGACCGTGACCTCGCCGGCGTTCAGCTTCTCCTTGATCTGGATGGCCGCCTCGGCGGCGTAGCCGTCAAAGTCGGACATGTCGAACTTGAGGCCGGCCTCGTCGACGGCCGTGCCCGACGGGGCGATCTTGAACTTGACGTCCATGTCCGGGACGCGCTTGATGCACACGGCAATCTTCACCGCGAAAACTCCTTGGGATGGTGACCGGGGAAAGTTAGCCCCCCGGACGGGTGGGGTGGAGGTGGCGGGCACACACGAGCCGGATCGGCCCCACGGCTAACTTGCGATCTCCTCCCCCCGTTCCGACCACCATGCTCCCCTCCCCCGGCTCCCTCGCGGTGATCACCGGCCCCACGGCCGGCATCGGCCGCGTCTTCGCCCAGCGCCTGGCGGCGCGCGGGTACGCCCTGCTGCTGGTGGCGCGGGACGCCGCGCGGCTGGAGGCGCTGGCGGCAGAGCTGAGCGCGGCCCACGGGGTGGCCTGCCGGACGATGGTCGCCGACCTGGCAACCGATGCGGGCATGGAGGCGCTGGCGCAGATGCTGGAAGCCGAGCGGGAGGTGGGCGTGCTGGTGAACAATGCCGGCTTTGGCACCAAGGGCAAGCTGCACGAGACGGCGTTGGGTCCGCAGATGGACATGCTGCGCCTGCACGTGCTGGCGCCGATGCGGCTCACGCACGCCGTGCTGCCGGGGATGGTCGCGCGCGGCCGCGGCTGGGTGATCAACAACAGCAGCGTGGCCAGCTTCCTGTACGGGCCGGGCAACGCCAACTATTGCGCCACCAAGGCCTACCTGACGCGGCTGACGCTGTCGCTGGACACCGAGCTGCACCGCACGGGCGTGGTGGTGCAGGCGCTGTGCCCGGGCTTCACCCACTCGGAGTTCCACGCACGGATGCGAGTAGACAAGGGCAACATTCCCGGCTGGCTGTGGCTGTCGCCGGAGTCGGTGGTGGATGCGTCGCTGGCGGCCTGTGCCAGCGGCGGGCCGGCGGTGCTGATCCCGACGTGGCGGTACCGGCTGATCACGGCGTTGGCACAGTGGGTGCCGCACGCGCTGCGGCGAAGGATGCGGGGGTTGTCGCGGTAGGGGTAAGGGATGTACGAAGGGCCATGGTGCGGACTGGACTCGCTGGTCCGAACGTACTACACCATGTGCTGTTCCCCCTTGAAGGATTGACGACATCGGCAGAGGTCACCCGACCCATACCGCCCCACGGTGGCTAGCGTAGGCGCGCACGCCCTACCACCACTGCATCTCCCCGGCTTGTCCCGGTCCATAGCACCGGAGCCGACGAGAATCCGCCGATGACGGTGAACTCACTGGGAAGACGGAGCCTACCAGCCGGTGTCCCGTCGCGCGCGACTAATACCCACGTCACTGAATCCGCCACCGGACGAGAAGTGCCTTTGACGGCAAATACCCCGTCAGCCAAGCCAACCACTGCGCTCACGACAGGATGATGACGGCCACCCGAACCGCCTTGACCCGACGCCGCGGCGGCGCCAGACAACGGCCCGAGGGATGACAACCTTCGGTCCAAGTCTGCTCGGGCAGCAGCCATCTCGGAATCGGTGACCTCCTCAGGCCGCCACCCCAGAACCACGCGTACCACCCGGCGTGGGCGCTCGGCAACTTGCACAAGGACAAGAGAGTCGGAGAATCCGGTGGAGACGGCCACCGAGCCAGCGCTCGCGCCGATCAATGGTCGAGGGGCGAACGGTGGTGGGATCGGCACCAAGTCAGTGTTGAAGTTCCGCCGTTGCTCGTGTGGCGCAACAGCAACACTGAGCAGTGTATCTGGCGGGCCAGACTCCGTAATCATGATGACATTTCGCACGGCTTCGGAGTCCTTCCCGGAGCGCGACCCTCGCATGACCACGACCGTGTCGTGCATTAGCGCAGCGGCATCAGCCAAACCAAGATTCTCCGTGCCCCAGACCCGGCTCTTTCCTTCAGCCGGGGACACTGTCGTGACCCTCATGAGCGCTTGGTCCAGTATAGTCACCAGCCGACCTGTGTCGCCGATGAACAGGGTCGTGGGAGCCTGAAACTCGCCCGGGCCTGACCCTCGACCGCCGATTACGGTCCATTCAGCACCGTTCGCGACGGACACCACGACACGACGGTCAATGTCCGCCATCGCGAGGTGTCCATCGCCGGACGACACGATCGTCACCGGGGGACGTGACCCGCACGGGCTCGTCGCACCGCCGCACAAAGTATCAATCCCATCAAACACGAGGACTGGAACCGCGACGCCGTCGCTCCAATCCACAACGGCATCCTGAAATGGCATAGGCGCGTCGGTGCCGCAGGCTACGAGAACGACCGTGGCACAAACAATGGAGCCTCGAACTCGCCTGCCGTACATGCGAGCGAACTCGAACTGACTGGCGTGCATCATGTCGATACGGACGGAAGAATGACTTGGCAGCCGGACTGGCTCACACTGGAGACATCGCATCTTCTTTGCTACAGGCAATTGAAGCTCATGAGCAGTTCTTTAGGGTGGGAGCGCCCATGTGCGACAAGCCGCGAGGGAACGATGGGGCCACAGTCTGAGGTCGGCCAGTACCTAAATCGCGCACACTGGTACCTAATCCCCGCAATCGCCGCCGGAATCGGTGAACGCCCCGCCTGACCGCGACCGCAAATGGCGCAGCGAGCACCCGAAAGCGAGCCGCACGAGCGGGTACACCGAGGCGGGACGGGCAAGTCCCAGAAGTCGTGCAGCAGCTGTCACCGTCATCCCGCGCTCCACCAAGGCCACTACCCACGCACCTGTGACACGCTGAACGACTCGAGATGGCGACGACTTCAGCAGCAGGCCGCAGCGGCGCTGCACGGTGGCCTCGGATACGCCCAGTGCCACCGCGAGGAGTTGCGTCGGCCGAAATCGTGGACTCGTCCCACGTCGTCGCCACGCTGCGACCAGCGCCGCGGTAGTAAGCAGGGTGACCCTCCCCCCCCCCCCGCGCAACTGGCTCCATCGCGACCGTCCAGCTCCGCGTTCGCGCCCAGTAAAGGTGCAATGACCTCGGACAGTGGCACGGCACTGCGTGGATCGTGCAAGAGCGCTCCGCGCAGAAGCGGCTCGAGGAATCCACTGAGTGCCGGCGCGACATGTACTCGCAACCGCTGCGCGACCATCTGTGCCAGCAACTGGTGACAGCGCGCTGTATTGCTGTAAACCGCCAGCAGGGAACCACGGCATCGGGCCACCAGCCGCTGGAGTACGCCTAGATCGGCGATGCAGTTGAGATCGACGACAAGAAAGGACTCGTCGTCACTCGTCGGCCCGACGGGTGCTCGCATGCTCGCCGTCCCCTCCGCAGGGTCGGCGTGCACGACCGCATCGATGGTGGTGCGCTCAATACGGATGGCCGCGCCCCGTACCATCGTGACGTTGCCGGCGTCGCGGTGCCCACCGACCGTCGAAGCCACTGCACGTTCATACGTTTCGGAACCAACGGCAATCCGAACTAGCACTGGAGCCACCCGGGGTGTTGGAGTTGCCAGAACCTACCAGATGCTGTTGGGTCCTGCCATCCCCATGGCGCAGTGGCTGCCGAACTTGGTTCGGGACCGGATGCGGGGGTTGTCGCGGTAGGGGTAGGACCAGGGAGCGGACTGGCCTCGCGGGTCAGACTGTGCTACATTGTCTTACATGACACCATCCACCGTTACGATCCGGTTGGACGCCAAACTGCAGCGGGACTTGGCGCGATTGAGCCGCGAATCGGGCCGCAGCCGTAGCGACCTGATCCGTGATGCCATCCGCCGCCAGGTGGCGCTGGCGCGCTTCGAGCGCGCACGCAAAGCCCTGCTCCTGCGCGCTGAGGCGAAGGGCGTGCTAACCGACGAGGACGTGTTCGACCTGATGGCGTGAGGGTCTACTTCGACACGAACGTGCTGGTGTCGGCATTCACGGCCCGCGGGCTGTGTGCCGACTTGTTGCGCTTCGTGCTCGCGGAGCACGAGTTGGTGACGGGCGAGGTGAACATCGAGGAACTGGAGCGGACGCTCCGAGACCGCTTCGCGGCGACCAAGAGCGAGATCGCCGCAGCGCTCGCGGTCTTCGTTGAGGACATGGTGACTCCGCGTCCCGCTGTACCCTCGCCGATTCCGGTGCGCGACCCCGACGACACGTGGGTACTTGCGTCGGCGGTGGATTCGTCGGCTGGGATGCTGGTCACGGGCGACAAGGACCTACTCAGTATTGCCGAGCAGTCACCGCTTCCGGTCGTCTCGCCGCGCGAGGCGTGGGATCGCCTGCGGGCGAGTGGGGGCGTTGGCTAGCTGAAGGAACTGAGCGACGCGGCGGCTGCCTACCGGAAGCCGGATAGACCCACCAACAGGCCACCGCGTAGCTGCGACGGGAAGTAGTCCCCGCCGTCCCGCTTCCCTTTGGCAAAGTCATACTGGGTCGTCGCTTCGAGCCGGATGGCCGATGTGCCCCAAGGGAACTTGATGCCGTAGCCGGCCATGGCGCCCCAGAGCGTGGTCGACTCGCCGGACACGGCGCCACGGCCGCCGCCAATGATAGGCCCGAAGCTGACGAAGGGCCGGAGGTGGGCGGGTCGGCTGCCGGTGTTCTTGGCCTCGATGATTTGGGCCAAGGCCATGGCCGAGCCGTATCTGGTGGGATCGACACCCGGCCGTCGATCGTGAAGCATGAAGCGAAATTCCTGCGAGTATCGGCGGTCGTCGCCGTGGATTCGCCGGTACCGCAGCGTGATCAGCCCGCCGAACGTGCCACCGCCGTCGTTCCCGATCACCCCGGCCATGAGGCCGCGGTCGACGCCCCACTCAAGTTTGGTGGTGCGTTCCTAGCCAGCGAGCACAGAGGAGACGAGAGCGAGCGCCAAGAACGCGCGCACCACCAGCGTTGATCGCATGTCCACGGAACTACTCCGTTCGGGGTCGTGCAGAATATACCGTCCTCCCCTCGCGGCGCAAGGCGCGCCCCGGCTAATCGCAGTGCTGCGGCTACGCGCCGCGACGCTGATCGGCTGACCTGACGCCTACGGCAACATCCGCAACGCCTTCACATGCCCCGGCCGCACCACACCGAAGTGTCGGCGATCCGTAGTCAGCACGTCCCGCGTCCCCATCCGCTCGGCGACGGCGATGATCGCCGCGTCCGTGAATCCCAACGGGAGATCGGCATACGAGGATGTCAACGCGGCAACGCGCGCGTAGTCCTCGGCCTCAAGCGCTTCGATGTCGAACTCTCCGTCCGCCACAGCGCGGAGGAATGCGAGCTCCGCGCGCGACCCCAGGCGCGATTGCAGTAGGTAGCAGAGCTCAGGTAGCACGGGGGCCGGCACGATGACGTCGCCCGAGCGCTGTGCCCACCACGTGACCACGTCGCGGTGCCAACGGTCGGAGCGGTCGATCAGTGCGTACAACGCACCGGTGTCCGCCACGACCATCAGCGATGCGGGTCGCGCCACAGCAATTCGTCCACACGCTCGGAGGTGTCCGTCTCACCGCTCGCGAACTGCCCCGCCACAGACGGCAGCGCGTTGGTCCGCGGCTTCGCCACGTACTCGGCGAGCGCCTCCCGCACGAGATGCGCGAAGGGAATACCACGGGCCTTGGCCGCGCGCTGGGCAGCGGCCAAGGTCGCATCGTCTAGGAAGAGGGAGGTGCGGCGCATGCGTATACACTAATTAGCGGCATACGTATGTCAAGCGTCGCCCCCTACCCCCCGAACGCGTTCAACCCCGTGATCGCCTGCCCCAAGATCAAC
>CAYSFN010000043.1:0-19563 GCA_964430045.1 uncultured Gemmatimonadaceae bacterium | reverse complement strand
GCCGAAGCCCTTCGCATCGTTGAACCACTTGACCTTGCCAGTCGTGCGCATCTTCCTGCCACTCCTTTCGTGATGCCTCGACCGGGGTGCAGCACCGTGCCCCCCGGCCGAAAGCCGTGCTCGCCCGGGCTGTGATCCCCCGAGCTGGATGGTCCCCCGGAGACTCCCGGCAGACGGGGCGAATATAGGACCATCCGGCGGATTCATCAATACCAAATTGTTGGACCGGGCCGGGCGGTGCAGGTCCGCAGCCCCTTCGCCCCCTTAGTTTTCGGTGCGCCACCCTGCCCGATCCGCTCCCAGGAGTTCCCGTGGTCTTCCGTTCCCGCCGCCCCACCGTCACCGCCCTCGTGGGCCACGTTGCCGTCGGCTCCGCTCACCCGGTCGTCGTGCAGTCGATGACCAACACCGACACGGCCGACGTCGCGTCCACCGTCGAGCAGGTCACGGCGCTCAGCGCGGCGGGGTCCCAGCTGGTGCGCGTGACGGTGAACAACGACGAGGCCGCGGCGGCGGTCCCCGCGATCGTCCAGCGCCTGCGCGACGCCGGGGTCACCACCCCCATCGTCGGGGATTTCCCCTACAACGGGCACCTGCTGCTCACCAGGCACCCGGACTGCGCCCGCGCGCTGGCCAAGTACCGCATCAATCCCGGCAACGTCGGGACGCGGCAT
Organism: uncultured Gemmatimonadaceae bacterium; assembly: GCA_964430045.1. Lineage (GTDB taxonomy): Bacteria > Gemmatimonadota > Gemmatimonadetes > Gemmatimonadales > Gemmatimonadaceae > DASRAP01. The sequence goes on along the minus strand of CAYSFN010000043.1, from coordinate 18,889 downwards.
CGCGACGACAACTTCCGGGCCATCGTCCAGGTGGCGGTCGACCACGACAAGCCGGTGCGCATCGGCGTCAACTGGGGCTCGCTGGACCAGGAGCTGCTCACGCAAATGATGGACGCCAACGCGGCCAGCGCGACGCCGCGCGAAGCCAAGGACGTGTACATCGAGGCGATGATCGAGTCCGCCCTGCGCTCGGCGGCCCTGGCGGAGCAGACCGGGCTGGCGCACGACAAGATCCTCATCAGCTGCAAGATCTCGCAGGTGCCCGACCTCGTGGACGTGTACCGCCGCATCGCCACGCGGTGCGACTACCCGCTGCACCTGGGGCTCACGGAGGCGGGGATGGGGATGAAGGGCATCGTCGCGTCGAGCGCCGCGCTGGGCATCCTGCTCAGCGAGGGCATCGGCGACACCATCCGCGTGTCCCTCACGCCGCGGCCCGGGGGGGCGCGCACCGACGAGGTCATCTGCGCGCAGCAGATCCTGCAGTCGCTGGAGCTGCGCTCGTTCACGCCGCAGGTCACCGCCTGCCCCGGCTGCGGCCGGACCACCAGCACGTTCTTCCAGCAGATGGCGGAGGACATCCAGACCTATCTGCGGGAGCAGATGCCGGTGTGGCGCGACGCGCACCCCGGGGTCGAGGAGCTGAAGGTCGCCGTGATGGGCTGCGTGGTGAACGGACCGGGCGAGTCGAAGCACGCCAACCTCGGCATCTCGCTGCCGGGGACCTTCGAGGAGCCGAAGGCGCCCGTCTACGTGGACGGCGCGCTGCGCGTCACGCTGAAGGGGGACCGCATCGTCGCGGAGTTCATCGCGATCCTCAACGAGTACGTGGCGCGCCGGTACCCGGCGCGTCAGTCCGCGTCGGTGTAGTCGCGCAGGGCCGCGAGGGCGTCGCGCCACTCCGTGAGGATGGGCGCGGCGAACCCGGCCGCCGTCAGGGCCGCCAGCGTGCGCTCGTGCCGCGCGAGCAGGCCGGCCTGGCGGCCGGGAACCCGCGACCACACCCCGTCGGGGAACTGCGTGCGCCGGAGGTCGGCGAGGATCGTCGAGGCCTCGTGCAGACGGTCGGCCGCGAGGATCCACCGCGCGTCGCTGGGCGCGGCCGCGAGGCGCACAAGGAGGTCGCGCTGCTGCTCGTCGCTGGAGAGCGGCACCCCGGCATCGTCATGGCGGCGGCGCGTGACCGTGAGGAGCAGCGCGAGGATGCCGGGGCCGAACTTGCTGCCGATCCGCTCCTCGAGCAGGGCGCGCGTGTAGCCCGCCATCACCCAGTCCTCGACCACGCGCGCGAGGATGGCCGCCGCGATCACGTCGTCGCCGCATCCGTAGCGCGTGAGGATCAGCGCCACCGAGGCGGGCTGGATGAAGTACGGGGCCCGCGTGCCCTTGCGTGCCTCGCCGTCGTGGTGCTTGGCGGCGAAGGCGAGCGCGTGCGTGAGACGGTCCGAGTAGCCAGAGATCGACACGAGACTCGTGGAAAAAGACGAAGGGCGACACCGCATAGTGCGGTGTCGCCCTCGTGTCCGTCAATGGCGACGCGCCGGAGCGACGCGCCCGTGACGTCCTTACTCGACGACCGTGATGTTCATCGTCATGCCCATCGCGAGGTGCGGCGTGCAGATCGCCTCGTAGGTCCCTGCCGGGACGCCCGCGAAGTTGATCGTCACCGACTCACCGGCCTGCAACATCATCTGCGAGGCGAGCTCCATCATCGGGTTCGGGAGCCCGGCAATGAGGGCGTCCTTGGCTTCCGCCGACAGCTTCGTCGCGTCGAACGCGACGTTGTGCGGGCCGCCCGAAATGAAGTCGAACTTGATCGCGTCGCCGGCCTTGATCGTGAGGGCCGTCGGCTCGAAGCGGTAGCCCTTGTCGTCGCCGAGCATCTGCACGACGTGGGTCGTCCCGGTGACCGCAGCGGCAGGCGCCGCGGTCTCGGCCGGCGCGGCCGCCGGCGACTCCGCCGGGGTCTCCGCTGCCTGGTCGCTACCGCCACACGCCGCGACGATCGCGAGCGTGGCCACTGCCACGAACTTGCTGAACTGCATTTGGAAGCCTCCGAATTCCCCGTGAGGGGAGCACGTGATGAAAATGAGTGGGTGCCGCACTCGGCGAGGGCCCTCGCCGATGCTAGTGAAACTATTCACAAAGTCCCGATATTCCAAGTCGCGAGACCAGGCAAGCGCGTGCGCCCCATTGACCGCGCCGCCGTGCGTCGAGTACTGTTCGGGATGATGATGCCAGCGCAGCTCCATCGCCGCCATTCACACGTCCACGGCCTGTCGGGTCGCGGTCGCGCATGGGCATGTTCGGCAATCTGACGCCGACCCCCGGTGCTGGCCCTCGACCCGTCCGATCTCGGACGGGTTTTTTGTTTCCTCCCCTGACGTACCACCCCATGCTGCGCATTGCGCTCCCCAACAAGGGACGTTTGTCGGACGACACCCGCGAGCTGTTCCGCGACGCGGGCCTCGACCTCCGCTCCGCCGGTGATCGGGCCCTCGTGGCGACGATGGGCGACGAGTTCGAGGCGATCTTCGTCCGCGCGCAGGACATCCCCGAGTTCGTGGCCGACGGCGCGGCAGACGCCGGGATCACCGGAGCCGACCTCGTCGCGGAATCCGGCCGCACCCTGGTCGAGCTGCTGGACCTGGAGTTCGGCCAGTGCCGCCTGGCGGTCGCGATTCGAGACGAGTCGCCGGCACGCGCGGTCGCGGACATCGCCGACGCGGCGCGTGTGGCGACGGTCTTTCCGCGGATCACCGAGCAGTTCTTTGCCGCCGCAGGTCGCCGTGTCACGGTGGTCCCCGTGACGGGCGCCACCGAGATCGCGCCACACCTTGGCATCGCCGACATCATCGTGGACTTGGTCTCGACCGGGTCGACACTCAAGGTCAACGGCCTGCGCGAGATCGCAACCGTGATGCTCGCCTCCGCCCGGCTGGTCGCGTCGCAGGCCACGCTGGCCGACGCCAGCCGCAAGGAGCGCCTCGACGAGCTCGTGACGGCACTCGGCTCGGTCCTCCACGCCCGCGGCAAGCGCTACCTGATGGCGAACGTCCCGCGCGCATCGCTGGAACAGGTGAAGGAGATCCTGCCCGGCATCAACGGCCCAACTGTCATTGATATTCTGAATGGTGGGTCGATGGTGGCGGTACATGCTGTCGTTCCGTCGGCGGCGATCTACCGGCTGACCAACCAGATCAAGGCCCTGGGCGGCGAGGGAATCCTTGTGACGCGCATCGAGCGCATCACGCCGTGAGCATCTTCCGGGCAACCGGCGCGCTCGAGGCACTCGCCGAGTCGGACCGCGCGGGGCTGCTCGCGCGTGCACCGGACTCGGCGGACGCCGACCTGAGCGCGCGCGTCGCCGCCATGGTGCGGTCGGTGCGGACCGATGGCGATTCGGCGTTGCGCCATATGGCGCGCGAGTTCGATGGCGCCGAACTGGCGAGCCTGGAAGTGCCGCGCGAAGCGTGGGAATCAGCATTACGGCGCGTTGATGGTGCTATTGTGGCGTCTATGCGGCGCGCTGCCAACAACATTCGCAGTGTGCACGAGGCGTTTCGGCCGTCGGCCGTCGAGACCGTCACTGTCGACGGCGTGACTGTTGGTCGGCGGCCTGACCCGCTGGCGCGCGTCGGGGTGTACGCCCCTGGTGGTCGTGCAGCGTACCCGAGCTCGGTCTTGATGGGCGTGGTGCCGGCGCGCGTTGCCGGGGTCGGTGAGGTCATTGTCTGCTCACCGCCCGGCCGGGGCGGGGCCCCCAGCGACGTGGTGCTGGCCGCCGCGCTGATCGGGGGCGCCGACCGGGTGTTCGCGGTGGGGGGAGCGGGTGCGGTTGCGGCGATGGCCTTCGGCACGGACACCATCCCGCGGGTCGACCGCATTGTTGGTCCGGGCAATGCCTATGTGGCCGAGGCCAAGCTTCAAGTCATGGCGGTGGTGGGGATCGATGCGCCGGCTGGGCCGAGCGAGTTGCTGGTGCTCGCCGACGGTTCTGCGACGCCCGTGGTGGTGGCGCGCGAGGTGCTGGCGCAGGCCGAGCACGACCCGCGGGCGTCGGTGGTGGTGCTGACCACGGACGCTGGCTGGGCGGCCACGCTGGAGCGGGCGGTGGCCGAGCTGCTGCCGCTGGAGCCGCGCGCCGACGTGATCGAGGCGGCCTTGTCGGCGCGGGGCGGCGTGCTCGTGGCCGCATCCGTCGAGGCGCTGATTGCGTTCGCGAACGCGTATGCGGCCGAGCACCTGTTGCTGGCGGGCACCGAGGCGGAGCAGTGGCTGCCGCGGGTGCGGCACGCGGGCACGGTCTTCGTGGGCGAATGCAGCTCGGTGGCGTTCGGGGACTACATGACCGGCGCGAACCACGTCCTGCCGACGGGCGGCCTGGCGCGCTCGTACTCCGGCCTCTCGACGCTGGACTTCGTGCGCTGGACGACCTATCAACGCGTCCCCCGCACTGCGGCGGCGGCACTGGCGCGGGACGTGGACCTTTTTGCACGGGCCGAGGGATTGCCCGCGCACGCTGCGGCAGCGCGGCAATGGACGGTGGAATGAGTGGTTTCACGGTACGACCAGGCTACGAGTCGATTGACGCGTACCGGGTGGAGCGGCCCCCGGTGACGATCGACCTCAGCGACAACACCAATCAGTGGGGTGTCGCTCCTGCGGCGCTGGCGGCGCTGAGCGCGTGGACGGCGCGCAGCGTGAGCGAGTACCCGTCGCTGTATTCGGACCGGCTGGCGGCGGCGGCCGGCGCGTACGTGGGGGTGCCGGCGGACTCGGTGGTCTGCGGATGTGGCTCGGACGACTTGCTGGATTCGGCAATGCGGGCGCTCGCGCAGCCCGGCGATGCCATCGCGCATCCGTCGCCGTCGTTCGCCATGATCCCGATCTTCGCGCGCACCAACGGGCTGGTGCCCGTCGGGGTGCCCCTGCTGCCGAACGGGGACCTGGATGCCGCGGCCATGCTGGCGACCGGCGCACGCATCCTCTACCTGTGCACGCCGAACAACCCGACGGGGACCGCGCACTCGCGCGAGGCCGTGGCGCGCGTTCTGCGCGAGGCGCGGGGCATCGTCATTCTCGACGAAGCCTATGGCGAGTTCGCGGACGAGGTGTTCACCGGCGACGCCGTGCGTTTTCCCAACGTGTTCGCCACGCGCACGCTCAGCAAGTCGTTCGGCCTGGCCGGCCTGCGCATCGGCTTCGGTGTGGGGGCTCCGGCGCTCGTGGCCGAAGTGGCCAAGGCGCGCGGCCCGTACAAGGTGAACAGCTTCGCGGAGCTGGCGGCCACGGCGGCGCTGACGCAGGACCTGGCGTGGATGGCCGGCGTGGCGGCGGACGTGCAGTCCCTGCGGGCGCGATTCTCCGACGCGCTCCGGGGGATCGGCCTCGCGCCGCTGCCCTCGCAGGCGAACTTCGTGTGCGTGCCCGTGCCCGACGCCCGGCGCGTGGTGGCGGCGTTGTACGGGCGCGGGATCGCGCTACGCGGGCTGCCGGGCCTGCCGGGGATCGGCGACGCGGTGCGCATTGGTCTCGCGCCGTGGGAAACGCTGGAGCAGGTCCTCGATGCCCTGGAGGAGGTGCGCGCGTGCGCGTGACGCTGTTCGACTACGGGGCGGGCAATCTGCACTCGTTGCTCAAGGCGGTCGACGGGGAGGGCCGTACGGTGGGCGTGGAGCGCGACCCGGTGCGCGCGGTCGAGACCGATGCGCTGATCCTGCCGGGGGTCGGCGCGTTCGGCCCGGCCGCCGCCGCGCTGACGCCCGGGCGTGCCGTGATGCGCGAGGCGCTGCAGGCCGGCCTCCCGGCCCTGGGGATCTGCCTGGGAATGCAACTTCTCTTCGACGAGAGCGAGGAGGGTGGCGGGGCGGGGTTGGGGATCTTCGCCGGGCGCGTCGAGCGGCTGGTGGCGACGCGGCGGCCGCAGATCGGCTGGAACACCCTGGACGAGCGCCGCGACCCCTTGTTCACCGCGAGCGACCTGCGCACGGCGTACTTTGCCAACGGCTTCGTGTGCCGTGCGGCGGACCCCTCGTGCGTGATCGCGTGGTCCACGCACGAGTCGGACCGTTTTCCGGCGGCGGTGCGCCGGGGCCATGTCGTGGGAACACAGTTCCACCCCGAGAAGTCCTCTGCACAGGGGCTGCGCTTCGTGCGGGCGTGGCTGGCCAGCGTGCAGGCAACCCGACTGGAGGCAGTGCAATGATCGCGATCCCGGCAGTGGACCTGCGCGAGGGGGCCTGCGTGCAGTTGGTGGGCGGCTCCTATGCCGATGAGCGCGTGCGGCTCGACGACCCGGTCGCAGTGGCGCGGCAGTGGGCGCAGGCCGGGTTCTCACGCCTGCACGTGGTCGACCTCGACGCCGCCACGGGGCGCGGTGACCATGACGGGGTGATCCGGGAGATTTTGCGCGAGTGGGGCGGCGCGGTGCAGGTCGGCGGCGGCGTGCGCACCACGGAGCGCATCGAGGCCTTGCTGCGCGACGGGGCGAGTGCGGTCGTCGTCGGCACGCGGGCGATCGAGGAGCGCAGTTGGCTGGAGGAGATCGCGCGGGAGTTTCCGGACACCATCATCGTGGCGGCGGACGTGCGCGAGCGCCGGATCGTCACGCGGGGGTGGGTGACCCAGACCTCGCTGGACATCGTCCGCTTCGTCGACGACACGCGCGAGCTGGCGCTGGCGGGTGTCCTGGTGACGGCGGTGCACAAGGAAGGGCTGGTCCAGGGGACGGACCTGCGGCTGTTCGACGACGTCGCCGACGTCGCGACGGTCCCGGTCATCGCGTCCGGCGGCGTGAGCTCGCGGCGCGACCTCGAGGCGCTCGCCGACGTGGGCGTGGCGGGGGCCGTGATCGGCATGGCGTTGTACACCGGAGCGCTCGACGCGCGCTCCACCGCCGAGGAGTTCTGCGCATGACCGAGGTGCTGCGGGAGACGGCGGAGACCCGGGTCCGCGTGGTGATCGCGCGTGGCACCGGGGTGGCGGCCGTCGCGACGGGTGAACGCTTTCTCGACCACATGCTGACGGCGCTGGCCCGGTACGCGGGGCTCGATCTCACGGTCGAGGCCAGCGGCGACCTGCGGCACCACCTGATCGAGGACGTGGCGATCACGGTCGGCACCGCGCTGCAGGCGATGATCCCCCCCACGGCGGCGCGCTACGGCGAGCGCGTGGTCCCCATGGACGACGCGCTGGTCCAGGTGGTGCTCGACCTTGGCGGACGCCCGTATTACCGCGGTCCGCTGCCGTCCTCGCTCTATGATCACTGGATGCGCACCTTCGCGGATCACGCGAAGGTCACGCTGCACGTGCGGGTGCTCCGGGGAACGGACCGGCACCACGTCGTCGAAGCGGCCTTCAAGGGCCTGGGCTTCGCGCTGCGCGACGCCCTGGTCGAGACCGGCGCGGTGTTCAGCACCAAGGGCGCGGTCAAGTGGGAGGCGCCCTGAGTGCTGACCCGGCGTGTGATCGTCTGCCTCGACGTACGGGACGGCCGCGTGGTGAAGGGCGTGCGCTTCGAGGCGTTGCGCGAGGTGGGCGACCCGGTGGCGCTCGCGGAACGCTACGAGCTCGAGGGTGCCGATGAGATCACGTTCCTGGACATCAGTGCGTCGGCGGAGGGCCGTGCGACGCTGCTGGACGTCGCACGGCGCACGGCGGAGCGCCTGTTCATCCCGCTGACCATCGGCGGGGGCGTGCGGTCGGCGAAGGAGGTGGGGCTGGCCCTGCGGGCCGGTGCAGACAAGGTGTCGCTGAACACCGTCGCCGTCGAACAGCCCGCGGTGCTGACCGAAGCGGCGGAGCGCTTCGGCGCCCAGTGCGTGGTGGCGAGCATCGACGCCAGGCTGGTGGATGGTGTGTACCGCGTGTGGACGCACGGCGGTCGCACACCCACCGCGCTCGACGCGGTGGCGTGGGCGCAGGAATGCGTTGCGCGGGGCGCGGGCGAGATTCTGCTGACGTCGATCGACCGCGATGGCGCGCGGACGGGCTACGACCTCGCGCTCACCCGCGCGGTCGTCGACGCCGTGGCGGTCCCGGTGATCGCCAGTGGCGGCGCGGGCAATGCAGCGCACTGCCTCGATGTGCTCGACGCGGGTGGCGCGGACGCCGCGCTGGTCGCGGGCATCGTCCACGACGGCGTGACGACCGTGCGCGCGATCAAGGCGACCTTGCAGGCCGGCGGGGTCGCCGTGCGCGAGGTCGCGGCGTGAGCGCCCGCGCGCCGGGGGCCTCGTGACGAGCAACCTGTTGCTGCACGCGGTCGCGGAGCTGGCACGCCTCACCGGCGACGCGGCGGCGCGCCACTTCCGGACCTCGTTGCGCGTGGAAACCAAGGGGGATGGGTCGCCCGTGACCATCGCGGACCGCGAGGCGGAGCAGGTCGCGCGGGCGTGGATCGAGGCGCGCTTTCCCGGAGACGGCGTCCTGGGCGAGGAGTTCGGTGCGTCCCGCAGCGACGCCGGGCGGCGCTGGATCATCGACCCCATCGACGGAACGAAGAGCTTCGTGCGGGGCGTGCCGATGTGGGGGACCTTGATCGCCGTGTGCGAGGGCACCGAGGTGCTCGCGGGCGCGGCGTACTACCCCGCGACGGCGGAACTGCTCTGTGCAGCGCCCGGGGCCGGGTGCTGGTGGAACGACGCGCGGTGCGCCGTCTCGGCGGTGGATGTCCTGCATGATGCCACGGTGCTGACCACGGACACGCGCTTCACCGACCAGCTCTCGCGCCGCGAGGGCTGGGAGGCGCTGGCCGCGCAGGCCTTCGTGGCACGAAGCTGGGGCGACGCGTACGGCTACCTCCTCGTGGCAACGGGCCGCGCAGAGGTGATGGTGGACCCGGTGATGAACCCGTGGGACGCGGCGCCCTTCGTGCCCATCATCACCGAGGCGGGAGGCGTGTTCACCGACTGGGGAGGTCACCGCACGGCGTTCGGGGGGAATGCCGTTGCAACGAACGCGGCGCTCGCCGCCCACGCGCGCGCCGTGCTCGGCGCTGGAGCGATCGTATGAGTGCACGAGCGGACACACCGGGGCTGGCGATCACCACGGCAGCAGACCTGGACCGCCTGGACTTCGCGAAGGGCAGCGGGCTGGTGACCGTCGTGTCGCAGGACGCGGACGATGGGCGCGTGCTGATGGTCGCCCACGCGGACCGCGAGGCCCTGGAGCGGACCCTCGCCACCGGCGAGATGTGGTACCGCTCGCGCTCGCGCGGGCTGTGGCACAAGGGCGAGACCAGCGGGCACGTGCAGCGCGTGGTGGCGCTGTGGGCGGACTGCGACGGCGACGCCGTGCTGGCGCAGGTGCGTCCCGCTGGCGTGGCGTGCCACACGGGGGCCGTGTCGTGCTTTGGCGCGTATGCGCCCGAGGTGTTCGCGCGTCTCGACGCGACCATCGCGGCGCGCGCGGCGGGTGCCGCGGCACCGAGCTACACGGCAACGCTCCTGGGCGATCGCAATCTTCGGCTGAAGAAGCTGGGCGAGGAGGCGGTGGAGCTGGCGACGGCCTGCGTGGACGGGGACGCGGCGCGCGCGGCGGCGGAAGGCGCCGACCTGTGGTACCACACCGCCGTGGCGCTGCGTGGGGTGGGGGTGGGCGTGGACGGCGTCCGCGCGGTGTTGCGGGGTCGCGAGCGCTAGGCGCCGCCGTAGGCTTCCAGCAACTGCGCGATCATCGCCGCCGTCACCCGGCCGGACCCCGGCGCACCCATCAGGTCGTCGAGGATGCCACTCCACTCGACAATGGTGAAGCCCCACCGATCGCTGCCGGCTCCCTCGGTGCCGCGCAGATAGCCGTCGGCGAACCCCAGCAGGTGTCCGAACTCGTGTGCGAGCACGCGGGGGCCGAGCGCCGCCGTGCCGAGCTGGACGTAGTGTGCCGCGACGCCGTGCGTGCTCGCGCCGCCGGTGGTCAGGACCAAGGCACCGGGCGGAAAGCGCTTGAGATGCGCGGCTTCGTCGACGGCGGCGCCGACCGCCGGCGCGCCCTCGGGGTACAGGAACGCCGGTGTCACGCGCGTGATGGTCAGCGCGACGTGGAACCGGGCGTCGCGCGCGGCGGCACTGCCGTTCCATTCGCGGTCCACGGCGCTCGCGAACGCGCGGAGGAACAGCGAGTCCGTGATGTCGGTGAGGACGGTGACCGCCAGTTCGCGCCACCCGTCGTCGCGGGTCACGATGCGCAGCGCGGGCACGCGCGTGAACGGCGCGACCTCGCGTGCAAGCGAATCTCGGAACGCCGCTGCCTGTGCGCGGGCCTGTTCGTCGGCGAGCCTCGTGCGCAGGGTCCGGGCCTGTTGCACGAGCCGGTTCTTGTGCGCGAACCACGCGGCGAAGTCGTCGCCCGCCTGCTGCCAGTAGCGGTGGTACGCGACGCTCTCCTCGAGCCACCGGAGCCGGCCCTTGAGCCGGTCGTACTCGCCGATCAGCGGTTCGAGCGCGGCGGTGTCGGACGCCGTCGCGGCGACGAATCGCGCGGCGGCACGCTGCTCCCCGTCGCTCTGGTCGCTCAGCCACGCCAGGGCGTACTGCGTCTCCGTGAGCGGCACGGGGCTGTGCCCGGGGTCCGGCGTGAGCGCGGGCAGCAGGCCGTAGCCCGTTGGCGTCGGGGCGGGCGGCGCAGGGTCGATGCGCGCCAGCAGCGCCGGTGCCTCGGCCTGTGCCCGCGCACGCAGGTGCCGATGCCCGGTCGCGATCGCGTCGGCAAGGCGCAGCCGCTCACAGCCCAGGTGCTCGACGACGTGCACCCACGGCAGCTCGGTGCCCTGGACCGCGCGGGCGGAGTCGGGACAGGCGAGCAGCAGCGCCGCGGCGACGGCGATCACGCGGTCAGCGACCGCCCTGCACGACCGCGTCGTCGAGCTTGCCGGGGTCGCCGACGTACGCGAACTGCATGTTCTGGTAGTAGGTGCGCAGCACGCGCTGAATGTCGGCCGGCGTCACGTTCCGCAGCGCCCGCGCGAAGTCGGCGCCCCGGCGCCAGTCGCCTTCGTAGAGCTGCGCGCGCGCGAGGAAGTCCGCCTGGGCCGCGTTCGTCTCGTTGCTGAGGAAGTACTCCGTGAGAAAGAGCAGGATCAGTGGTCCCAGGGCTCGCGGGTCGATGACGAGACCCTGCAGCTCGAGAATCACGCCGCGCATCGCGACGAGGGCGGCCTCCGGCTCGGTGGTGCTGACGGAGAGCCCGACGGTGCCGACGGCCAGCTCCCTGAACGGCGCGGACACGGCATAGGTCAGCGCCTGCCGCGAGCGCACCTCGCCGAAGAGTTCGCCCGAGAGGATGGCCGTCGCCACGCGCAGGGCCGCGTAGTCGGGATCCCCGGCACGCGGACCGGGGGCGTAGCCCACGAGATAGTTCGTCGCGAGCGTGCGCGCGTCGCGCACCACGGCGGTGGGCCGCCGCGGCAGGGTGTCCGGCAGCGTCCACTGGTAGGTGCCGCGCGGCAACGTGGCGAGGGAGGCGCCGACCAGGGAGTCGATCACGGGGCGCGTCACGTCGCCCACCACCACCAGGAGCATGCGCGAGGTCACGAACTCCGCCGCGTGATACTCCCGCAGGGCGGCCGCGTCGAGCGACGCCAGCGACTGCTCGGTGCCGAGGGGGGTCACCCCGTAGGCGTGGCCCGCGAAGGCCAGCGAGTCGGCAAGGTGCTCCGCCCACGACTCCGGCGAGTCGCGGCGCTGCCGGACGGCCGTCACCAGTTGCGCACGCACCACGTCGACGTCGCCGGCCTCGATCTGCGGTGCGACGACGCGGTCGGCGAACACCGCCCAGGACTCCGTGAAGGCGTCGCGCGTGGAGCGCAGGCTGATCATCGACCAGTCGCGCTGCACGGCGCTGACGATCTGGCTGCCGCTGCGCGCGAGGCGCTGGCGCAGGGCATCGCGGGTGAACTGCGCGGTGCCACGCTCCGACACCGCGAGCAGCAGCGGCTCGACACCGGCATTGGCACTGGTCACCTGGCGACTGCCGCCGAGCAGGTAGAGGCTCGCGACCACGATCTGGTTCGCGGCGGCGCGGCGGTGGATCACCCGCAGGCCACCCACCTCCCAACTGGCCGTCGTCGAGTCCGGCCGTGGGGCCTGCTGCTCGGCACGCGCGCGGTCGGTGATGCCCATCCCCCCGGCGCGCTGCGCGGCGAGTGGCTGGGCGAGCACGGCGACGCTGCACGCCCCGCAGAGGGCACGCGCCACGAGCGACGCCCTACGGCCGCCTGCGGGGCTCATCGGGCCGCCCCCGCGGGCCAACTGGCGAGCCGCCGCAGCTCCTCGGCGCCGAGGTTCAGCGTCGCGCGCGTGCCCGGGGCGATGATCATCCCGGTCACGTGGGGCTTTGCCACGATGTACGTGCGCGCGTAGCGCACCAGGTCGTCGGGCGTCTGACCCGCCATCTCGTCGTTGTAGTCGAGGTAGTACTCGAGGCCGGCGACACTCCACCAGAAGCCGATGGTCCGTGTGAAGCCACTGGTGCGTTCGCGCCCGAAGGCCGAGTCGGTGCGGCGGCGGGCGGTGACCTCTTGCAGCTTGTCCGCCGTGAAGTAGCCGGGCTGCGTGACGCGCTGGAGCTCCCGCATCAGGGCGGGGATGGCCTCGCGCAGCTTGCCGGGCGTGGTCTGCCCGCTGACGGTGATCGGGCCCACCTGGTTGAGCGTGTAGTAGTTGACGAGCACCCCCTCCCAGAGCCCGGAATCCACCAGGCGTGTCGTGAACTCCGAGCCGTCGAGGTTGAGGTAGTCGGAGAACACGTCGGCGGTGAAGGTCGCCGCCGGGTCGGCCCCGACCGAGGGGCCGTGCCACTGGATCAGCACCGTGATGGATTGCACGTCCTGCTCGACGATCAGCGCGGTGTCGCGCGCGAGCGGCGGCACCGGTGGCACGGGGTGCGCCGCGAAGGGGTCCGCACCACGCGGCCAGGCGCCAAGAATGCGTTCCGCCCGCGCAAAGGCGTCGGCGGGTGCGATGTCGCCGGCAATGACCAGCGCCGTGTTGTTCGGGACATAGTAGCGCGTCTGGATGTCGCGCATCTGCTCCGGGGTCACGTTGCTGAGCACCGCGCGCTGCCCGATCACGTTCTTCTGCGGGAAGGCCTCGCCCCAGAGTGCACGGTCCATTGCGTTGGTGAGGTGCCAGAAGGGTTCGGACTCGGCACGATCGTACTCCCCGAGGACCACGACCTTCTCCGCCGCCAGCTCCTGGGGGAGGAAGAGGGGCCGCTGCAGCGCCGAGGCGAGCAGGCGCATGCCCGACTCGACCGAGTCGGCGGGCAGGGTGAGGTAGTAGTTGACCTTCTCCTCGTGTGTTTCCGCGTTGAAGACCGCGCCGATCCCCGCCGCCCGGTTCATCACCCCGTCGGGGCGCGGGAAGTCGGCATTGGCCTTGAAGAACATGTGCTCGTAGAGATGCGCGAGCCCCTGGGTCTCGGCGGTCTGCGTGAAGGCGCCGTTCTTGACCACGGCCTCGAGCGTCACGAGCGGCACGCCGCGGTTCTCGACCACGATGACCTCCAGGCCGTTGGCGAGCACCCGGCGCTGGATGAACGACTCCAGCTCTGCACGCTGGGCCTCCGCGCGCACGCTGGCGCCGACGGCGAGGATGGCCGCGGCGACAGCGGCGCCGGTCAGGCGCTGGCGCCGTGCGGGGCGTCCCCACCGGCTGGCGGCGGTCTGCGATGTTCCGTTTCTTTCAGTCACTGATGAGCTCCAGAGTCACTTCGGCCGTGCGCGAGGCCTTGCACGCGCACCTCGCCCCCGACCGCCTCGCCGAGGGCGAAGCACTCGCCCCGTACACCACATTCCGGATCGGTGGTCCCGCCGACGTCCTGTATGTTGCCACGTCGGCAGACGATCTCGCCAGCGCCGTGCTGCTGGCGCGCGCCCTCGGCCTGCCGTGGTTCGTGCTCGGACTGGGCGCGAACATCCTCGTCGGCGACCGGGGATTTCGGGGCATGGTGATCCGCAATCGGGCCGCCGCGTGGTCGCTCGGGGACGATGGCCGCCTGTGGGCGGAGTCCGGTGCCGTCGTCGGGGACGTCCTGCCGCAGGTGGTCGATCGCGGCTGGAGTGGCCTGGAGCACTACGTCGGCATTCCGAGCACGATCGGCGGCGCGATCTGGCAGAACCTGCATTTTCTGTCGCCGGCGCCGGAGCGCGAGCGCACGTGCTTCATCGCCGAGGTCTTCGCGTCAGCCGAGCTGCTGTTCGAGGATGGGACCCGCGGCACGGTGGACCATGCGGGGATGGCGTTCGGGTACGACGACTCGCTGCTGCACCACCGGCGGCACGTCGCGCTGGCCGCCACGTTCCGGCTGACCCCGGGCGACCCGGGGGCCATGCACCGCGTGATGCAGGAGAACCTGAGCTGGCGCGGCGCCCGGCATCCGTGGTTGGACCTCCACCCCAGCGCCGGGTCGATCTTCAAGAAGCTCGACGGGCTGGGGGCGGGCCGCCTGGTGGATCAGTGCGGGTTGAAGGGGTACCGCGTGGGGGGTGCGGCGATCTCGCACATCCACGCCAACATCATCGTCAACCTTGGCGGCGCCACCGCGGCGGACGTCCGGCGGGTGATCGCGCACGCCCAGGAGCAGGTCTTCGCGCGGTTCGGCGTGTCATTGGAGCCCGAGATCGCTTTCGTCGGCGACTTCTAACGCTGCGGGGACCAGGGCGCGTCCCCGCAGCGCTTGCGGGCGACCTCTCGTGCTCAGCGCGCGGCGGTGAGCTTTTCGCGGGCGACGGCGAGATTCGCGCTGTCGCCGATCGCAATGGCCAGGCGCTCGAACTTCTGCCACCACTGCCGGGCCTCGGCCGCGTTCCCGCTGCGCTCGAGCGCGGTGGCGAGCTGGAAGTTGGCGCCGTAGTGCGTCGGGCTCCGCTGCACGATCTCGCGCAGGAACACCGCCGCGCCGGCCGGGTCGTCGAGGCGGTACATCAGGTCGACGCCGCGGGTCATGCGCTGCTCGTCGGACAGCGTGTCGGGCCGGTCGAGCCGGTCGCGGATCGCCGCGATGCTCGCCGAATCCTGGAACTCTTCGGCCTTCTCCAAGGCCTTCTCCCAGTAGGACCGGGCCTCGGCGGGCACACCGGCCATGTCGAGCGCACGGGCGATCTGGTAGGTCGCGCCGTAGTGGTCCGGATTGGCCGCCAGGAGGATCCGCAGGTTCTCCGAGGCCGCGAGGCCGTCGCCCTGCTGCATCTTGGCCAGCGCCTCGGCCATCGGGTCGAAGGCACCGGCGGGTGGCACCGACGGATCAGCGTCGTGATCGGGCGCGGGGGCGCAGGCGGTGAACGCAGCGAGAATGAGCGCAGCAGAGGAGCAGAACACGCGGGTGGTTCGCGAACGCATATCGATCCTGATGTAGTGGGGCGGCAAGGGGCGGAAACGCAGAACGCCGACCGGCACAATATATGCCGGTCGGCGTTGCACAGCGAACTCAGCGACCGATCTGGACGCCGATGGGAATGAGCAGGGTGGACTGATCCTGCGTGAAGGCCATCTCGGCACCGACGCGAAGGCCGGCGCGCATCGGACCGGAGCGCAGCACGTTCCACGTGATCCCGGTGCCGATCAACGGCGCGGTCTCGGTGGTCTTGATGGTGCCACGGGCGCCGTAGAGCCCGGCGACCGTTCCGGCCTGCGGCACGCGCGTCTCGCTGATGGCGTGCAGGAGTCCCGCCCCGAGGTCGAACCGGAAGCGCCCGCCTTCATCCAGCATCCGATGCGTGAGCAACTGCGCCCGCAGCATCATGTTGTCGCCGGTGATCCGCGACGTGACGAACGTGTTCTCGATGTCACTGGTGCTGAAGCCGACGCGCAGGCCCAGGGGGAACCCACCGGTGCGCGAGATCATGGCATCGAGGCCAATCGCGCCGGCCACAGTTCCATCGCCCAGCGAGGCGAGCGGCTTGGCCTGCGGCCCCTGCACGTGCGAGACGAAGGTGGGCGCCACGTCGAAATGCCAGCCCGAGTTCTGCTGTGCGACGGCGGTCGAGGAGAACCCCGCCACGGCCAAGGCGGCCGCCGCGATCCGATAGCGCGACATCAGCGGAGACCCAGGTTGATGATGACCGGCTCGAGGTTGAGACGGATCGCCGTGAGGTCGGCCAGGTCACCCATCTGCGCCGGGTCCGTCATCGCGTTGTCGATCTCGATGAGCGCGGCGAGCAGCGAGGAGCGCGCGTCGTTCATGTTGCCGGCCGCGTGCGTGGTCTTCAACGTGTTGAGCTGCTTCTCGATGCGGGACGCGGTGCTCTTGTTGCCAAGGCTGACCGTGGTGATGGTGAGACTGGTGTTGACCAGTGACGCGATCTGCCCGGTCGAAAGCGCACGGAAGGTGGCACAGTCCGGCGTGGCGCACGGCGGCGGTGCGCCGGGTTCATCTGCAGAAGGCGCGGTGACTTCGACGTCACGGCAGGCGCCGAACGCGAGGACCAAAGCGAAAACCGAGAGCGAGCGCTGCATACCTGAGAACGTTCCCACGACGGGACTCTCCAGAATAGATTGGTGGACGACGGTCCGTACAAAAAGAGAGTGTAGCAACCCGGAGACACTCCCGCAACTCGTACTTGCGACGCAATATCGTCACAGGGACGGCGCGGTGCTGTGATTCGCATCACAGGACGCGTTGCTGGGGTGACGATCACGCCCGGGCAGGACCAGCCTGCACGCGTCCGTGAGGGGGCCAATTTGACCAGTGATCGCCGGTGGATCGGCCGATGTCGATGTCCCGACACACCGCGTAAGTGGCTTCATGGCGGCGCTTGTACCCACCCGCACGGTGTGCCCTGCAGCGCCTTCCCAGCCTCATAGTTGCCCCCCGAAAGCGTACACGAAGCGCCAGCGGTTGCCCTCGAAAGGGCGCGTGATCAGCAGGGTGACCGCGCCACCGAAGAACCGGATTCCCGCCCCCGCCGAGCCGCGCCACCCACCGCTCGTGCTCGCGGCCGGCGTGCAGATTGGCGTCGCCCCGCTGGAACACGCGTCGCCCAGCAGGCGCACCGCCGCCTGCGCCGCGGCTGACGGCGCGTCGGTGCGGCCTGCCTGGACCGCGAAGGTCAGCGCGGGCGCGAGCCCGGGTATCCACTGCCGCGCCGTGATCGCCAGCGGCGACTCGAGCAGGGGCAGGCGGTACATCACCATCCCGCGCGCCAGCACCGCCTGCGTCCCGGCGAAGGCCTTGTAGCCGTAGCCGGGAAGCCCCTGGAGCGACCCCATCTCGAAGAGCTGCTGCGGGGGTGGGGCGTCGCCCAGGAGCACGCCCGCGTCGCCGCGCAGGGCCAGCGTCGCGCGGCCCCGGTTCACCCGCGAGGCGAGGCGCCCCTCGAGGCGCTGGTACTGCAAGCCGCCGTCGCCGCGCTCGTAGAGCATGCGGCCACCGACGCCGGTGCGCAGGAACTCCCCGCTCACGTCGGGGCGCCAGTCGTAGGTCACGATGGTCCGGGCGTAGCTCCCCTCCTGCACGCCGCGATTGAGGCGCGGCGTCTCGCCCCGCCACAGCGGCGTGACCCAGCGCGCGGGCAGGCCGCGATCGTTCACGGCTCCGACGTCGAGCCGCCATTCCGAGCCGAACCGGTCGCCGGTCCTGCGGACCAGTTGCGCGGTGGCGCTGCGCCGGTCCACGTAGTCGTAGGGGTCGAGCGTACCGACGAAGCCGCCGATGTTGGGGCCGGAGTCGATCGCCGTGCGGAAGTCGTTGGTGATGTCGAGCCCGCGCCCGGCACGGGCACCCAGCATCCAGGGGCCGCGCTTCCACTCGACGATGGCCCGCCCGCGCACGGTCTGCTCGACCCACGCATAGCCCGCCGTGGCACGGGCGGTGAGTCCCGGCGCCGCGTCGCGGAACTTCACGGTCAGGCCGGCGCCGGTGAACGGCCCCTCGACGCGCGTCGCCCGCACGAAGTCGCCCAGCGTCTCCGCCTGCAACAGCACCTGTGGCGGACCATCGGCGTGAAAGTGGGCCGGGGCCACGTCGTCGAAGTCGCGCGCCGAGACCGCGGCGCTCTGCGTGCCCAGGGGGTCCCGCCAACCGCGGAACGCGCCCAGGGAGTCGCGCGGGGCCAGCGAGAGCGCGTGCCGCTGCGAGCGCAGCGTGTCGATGGCCAGGGCGGTGCCCACCGGTGCCGTGACGTGGAAGTCGCCGAAGCGCGTCACGATCCGGAAGATCGCGCGGGCGTCGGCCAGCAGGGTCGCGCTCGCGTGCAGCTCGAACCGCTGCTCCGCCGGCAGCCAGAACTGGCCGTCGATCTCGCGGTTGATCAGCTCGACGTTGGCGACGCTGCGGAGCCCGACGCCGAGGAACCCCCCGCCCGTCTCGCCGACCCGCGTGAACGAGCCCCGCATCCGCACGATGTGCGCCCGCTCCACGTCGAGGTCCACGTCGCCGGTGAAGAGCACGGCCGGCACCGTGAGCGTCTCGCGCGGGTGCACCGTGACGCGCACGATGGGGATCGTGCGACCGCCCACCGCGATGGTCAGCACGGTGTCGCCGCCCCGGAACCGGTAGTAGGTCTCGCGGTCGTCCGCGAACGGGTGGACGGCGAGCACCCGCGTGCCGGACTCACTGCGCCGCCTGTTGCGGCTGGAGTCGGTGCCGAACAGCAGCGCCAGGCGGTTGCCGTACAGCGACGGCACCACCCAGGCGTCCCGGAAGAACGGCAACGTGGCGAAGGTGAGCCCCACCTGCTGCACCCGGTACCCGACGACGTGCTGCCGGAAGGCCCCCGTGCGGTCCCACGCGAGTTCCGACGCGGCCTGCTCCATGGTGAACGCGGTCTCCTGGCCCTCGCGGCGCAGGGCCCCCAGCGAGATCTCGCTCTCCACGCGCACCGTGTAGGCCCCGAGGGCCTCGGGCACGCGATGATTGCGCGCGACCGCGGCCGCGACCACGCGCTGGAGCG
>CAYSFN010000042.1:15490-19808 GCA_964430045.1 uncultured Gemmatimonadaceae bacterium | reverse complement strand
GGCTGAGCTCGAAGCGGAGGTGGTCACCGAGCTCGGTGTTCACGCGGCGGCTGAGATCGGCGATCGCCTCGTCGAGGTCGGTGGAGGATCCGGCGAGGTCGAGATCCTGCGTGCGGCGCGCGGTCGGGACGCGGGCGAGCAGGCCTGTGCCGCCCTTGAGGAGCCAGCCGGATTCTTCCCCATCGGCGAAGACTCGCGAGAGGAAGCGGTCTTGGATGGCCTGCGCGAGCCGGTCGCCGGTGCTGTGCGAGGAGCCGGTGACGGTGCTCTTCTGTGCGGCCGCCTTCATCGCCTGGGAGAGTGGCGGCCAGCCGGGGTACTCGGTTGAGCTCATGTGGGGACGCCGGCGAGCTCGAGGAGATGGTCACGGAGGGCGGCGCCGGTCGGGTAGCCGTCGCGGGCGGCGAGTGGGTCGAGGCGTGTGGCGAGTTCCGTGCGGTTGAGGATGCCGCGGTCGATCGCGTCGCGGGTGGCGTCGGCGACGAGGGAGAGGTCGGTCCAGCTCTC
This sequence comes from uncultured Gemmatimonadaceae bacterium, assembly GCA_964430045.1. Classification (GTDB taxonomy): domain Bacteria; phylum Gemmatimonadota; class Gemmatimonadetes; order Gemmatimonadales; family Gemmatimonadaceae; genus DASRAP01. The sequence goes on along the minus strand of CAYSFN010000042.1, from coordinate 19,301 downwards.
GACGAGGTCGGCGAGCGTGCGCGCCGCGGTGAGGGTCGGGACGCCCTCGACGGTGGTGATCTCATCGGGTGCGAGGGCGCGGATGCGGATGCGGATGTCGTCGCGACGGCTGGATCTGCGGCTCGGGGTGATGAAGTCGATGCGGTCGAGCCAGAGGTCGCCGATGCCATGGAGGCGCGCGGCCGCGGCGCCGGCAACGACGACGGGCGGCTGCGGGGCGCTCGGGTCGGGGTCCTTGGGCTCGAGGCTGAGCCATGCGGCGAGGATCTCCTCATGCTCGGCCGAGGGGACGCCGGCGAGGCGGTAGATGCCCTGGGCGACGCGCTCGAGCGCGCCAGCCTGGGCCATGCGCGAGAGCTGCAGCCGGGTGACGCCCTCGTCGGCAGCCTGGGCGGTGGTCACCAGACCCCATTGGAGTTCGGCGACCGCACCCAGGCGGCGTGCCACATCAGCAAAACTCATACGTCAATTGTATCCGTATTTGATACAAACGCGGTAGCTCATTCTGGAGGTCTTCCGGGGGTGATGACGCGGCCGCTCAGGGCATCGCGCACTTCACTGCAGCCGGCGCACTTCGTCTGGGGGCCGTCGCCATCCCAGAGCCAGGAGTGCTTCGGTCCGTCTACCCTGATCGGGTTGGGGCAGATCTCCGACGCATCGGCGCTTCCGCCCGCCGCGGGGGACTCGCTCTCGCTCACGGGCCGGTGGCACTCGCACGTGCACGGTGTGGCCTCGTCGTTCGCGAAGTCCCATGCGCCGCCGTCGCAGGCGTGATGCTTGCCTGCCTGACAGTCCGGGCTGATCGCTGGCCCTTCGCCGGCGGCTGGCGCTGCGCCGCGTTCGACGTTCACAACCTCGTACGCGGCGAGACCGTCGAGGCTCACCGTTGCGGAGACGCCGGCGCGATCGCCGTGCACGGTTCGTGCATATTCCTCGGCGAGCGTGGATGCTCGGTCCTCGGCCTGGATCTCGTCGTCGGCGTCGATCTCGACTCGGAAGTCGATCACGGCTTGGAAACGCACCAGGTAGCTGTTCATCGGCGGGTCATCGGTCGAGCTCGGCGTCGAGTTCGAGCAGGCGCTGCTCGAGCTGGGCTCGTTCGGCCTGGAGCTTCTCGCGCTCCGTGGCGATCTGGAGCCGGCGGGCGTCGTCCTCGTCGATGGGCTTGGTCAGCTCACGGTAGGTCGTCCCGAGCCGCTTCGCGATCGCCTGCAGCTCACGCTTCTGCCAACCGCTCTTGCCGATGATGCGCATGTTGAGTGCGCTGCGGGTGAGGCCGGCCACCTTAGCGGCTTCGACGGTGGAGACTTTGGCGGCCTTGAGGCGCGCCTGCACGGAGTGCGTCTGGTCTTCGGTCAGCCGCACACGCGGCGCGGCGCCGCCCGGGCCCTGCAGGGGCCGGCCACGCTTGGGGCTCGAGCGCTCGACTCGGCGCTTCTGCCAGGCCTCGGCGTCGGCTCGACGGAAGAGCTTCTTGCGGTCGTCGGAGACACCGACCGGCTCAGGGAATCCGAGGACTGCCTTCTTGACCTCGCTGGTCGCGTAGGTTCGCAACGACGCGGGGCTCAGTCCAGCGATCGCGGCGAAACCGTCGTAGTCGACCAGGTCGTCCTCGGGCGTCTTGGGCTTGGCCATTGCTGGTTCCTCTCAGTTCTCGTCGGTGATGTTGGCCCGGGTGCCGGACGGCGCGATCAGTTCGCGCTCCCAAGGCTCCGCGGGCGGTGCGGCTGGGGCGGTGCGACGCTCGGCGATCCGGCTCGCGAGGTTCTCCAGGAGGCCACCCTCGCTGGATCCTGCCCAGTTGGGGCTCTGCCTGCAGAGGCCGATGAGGTAGGAGACACACCGGTCGAGTTGGGCGCGGCGAGCCTGGCCGCGGAGTGCTGTGAAGGTGTCCTCGCCGGGGCGGAAGACCTCGTCGAGGAGGGGCTCGAGGATGAGCTCGTAGACCGGGCGCCACCGGTACGACGTCGGGACAGCCTGGATGGCGCCGGCGTCGACGAGGTGTCCCATGATGCTCTCGCCAAGACGATCGGCGCGCTCGGTGGTTCTGGTGAGCTCGTCGGGCGTGCCGCGGCCGTTCTGGAGCCAGCTCATCACGGCCACCGTGAGGACGTAGTCGACGGTGTCGTTCAGTGCGGTGGTCATGTCCCCCTCCTTCAAGGGTTGCTATATAAGTAAATATAACGGTGCGGGTTTCGATTTCACCGCATAAGCGTTCGATTCCTCTGAACGTGTGCAGCAGTATGGCCGCCGCGATCTGCGCTGCGGCGGCCATGCTGCTCGGGGTGCTGTTCTAGAAGTACTCGTGGACCGTCACGATGTCGGCGCAGGCTGGCTCCTCGCCGAGGGCCTTAATGGCGGCCTGGTCCTCGATCTCGTTGAACGGGTTGCTGTAGTCGTTCGTGCCGAAGTGGGCGATGCCCGCGAACAGGTCGAAGGAATTGACCTGGACGTCGCTGCCGTTGGGGCCGGCGTCGGTGCTGGTCGCCGCGAAGACGTCGATCGCGGCCTGGCTGTTCTTGATGCGGAGCTGGAAGTAGTCGGCGAAGAGCTGCTGCGTCTTCCCATCGTCCGTCAGGCCGGCCGCCGCCTCGTCGACGGCCTCGCTGCTGGCATTGAGCTCATCGACGGTCGCGTTGGCGATGTCGATCGCCGCGGCATGCTGCTCGGGCCCGGTTCCGGTCAGCGCCATCGGCACGTCGGCGTTGGTCTCCTCGAGCTCGGCGAAGGTCGCCCAGCTGCTGCAGGCGGCCGCGGCGAAGGCCCCGGCCGCCTTGTCGCTCGCCCCTGCGCCCTCAGCGGTAGCGGGGCTCGTGCAAGCGGTGAGCGCGACGAGAGCGAGCGCGGCGGCTCCGGCGGTGACCAGGTGACGAATGGGCATGGTGTCCTAACTGTTGAAGTGATCGGTCTGCGATTTCGAGGCCGTGATGGCCTGGCCGAGGGCGGCGCCCGGGCGCTCGACCTCTGGAAAGCGGTAGAGGTGGCGAGTACCCTTGATGTGGATGGACCCCCGGCAGCCAGTAGCCCTCCTATAGGTGTTCCTGGACTGCTTGCAACCTGACATTTGCTTGCTCGCCGGGGGTCTTTTCTCATGCCTGCAGCAGCGGACCCGATGGGCCTGCGCTCTGCACGAGATCTATTCGTCAAGGCGCGCGAGCTCCTCCCGGACTCGTGCGACGTTCTCGTCGCTGTCCTCGAGCTCGCGCTCGCGGAGGAGGTCGAGGATCTCGTCGTCGTCGACGACGTAGGCATTCAGTGCCTGCCATCCGAGGATCGCGACCGCGATGTCGGTGATCTGCTTCGCGGTGGTGGTCCGCGGGGTTTCGATTGCGAGCGTGCTCATGATCGTCCCTTTCTCGAGTTCCGACGGCGGTGCCGGGCGCGGGCTCGTCGAGCTCGCTGCTCCGAGTCGGGGCGCAGCGGGTATCGGCAGTTGCCGCAAAAGTTCATCCATGCAGCCAGCGGGAACGGCATCTGGTCACCGCACCGGGGGCATCCGTCGCCCTGCAGCGCCTTCCCCATTTGGGCCGCGTCCTGCTTCTGCATGGTTGCCACTACTCCCCCGGTCGGATCGTTCGCGAGCCCGGATGGGCCCTCCTACCAATACGGGGTGGGGTCGAAGGCGCGGAGTCGCCAAACTCGTCGCCCTGCAGGAGGGTGGCGTCGATCGCCTCGCGCTTGAACGCGACGACGAGCGACTGCGGTTCGACGGCGGGCGGGCGGCGGCCGCGGCTGCAGATGAAGACTCGGTCATCGTCCATCGGTCGGTGTTCGGTGACGAACCAGATCGGCAGCATCTCGGTGAGCTCGG
>CAYSFN010000042.1:11575-15480 GCA_964430045.1 uncultured Gemmatimonadaceae bacterium | reverse complement strand
TGAGCACGTCGGACTGCTCCGGTGAGGAGATCCCACCGCAGCTCACGTTGTACGAGACGTGTATCGTTCCCGGCATCTCGGGCAGCGTCACCTCGGCGTTCGTCGTTCCCGGAGGAATCGGTGAGCTCGGCGAGAGCGCAGAGCTGCTCGAAGGTCGGGTAGATCTCGCCCGCCTCCCAGAGGTCGACCGTGGGCTCTGCGACCCCACAGGCGAGATCGACCTCTGGGCCTTCCAGGCCACGTAGGTCGAGCGCGGTCGTGATGTACCAGGGGCGCACGAGGCCGCGGGACCATCGTCGACGAGCCTGCTCGAGCTGCTCAGCTCGCGCTGCGCGGTCTTGCCGCGCGCGCATTGCCTGCCGACGGCGACGTTCCTCTGCTTCGGCGGGAGCGAGGCGGACGCCGGCGCGACTCCAGTTCGTCATGGGGTCGCCTGGATCCGCTTGGCGATCTCGTCGACGGCGTCAGGACGGAACCCCGGCCAGATCTCGGGATCCGCCGGCTTCGGGAGCGCGGGTCGCGACAGGGTGTATCCGACGACGCCGGCCACCACGGCGAGCGCCATCGCAGCATCGGCTAGGTAGGCGAGCGGGATCGCGACCGCGCCTTGGAGAGCGCCGGCAGCGGCCGCGGCCGCCCAGAGCGCAACAGAGAGCGCGACAAGGCCGAGCGCGAATCGAGGCCCCCAGTACTCCGCGGCGGCCTGGCGCCGCGCAGCAGCATCTTCGATCGGTGCCCAGCTTCCTCGCTCCTCCGGATGGGAGCGCTCGAGACGCCAGTACCGACCGTCGGCCCGCGCGGTCCGGCCGGTGGCGATCCGCTGGGGGCGTGGGAGTCGCCCGTCGATCTCAGACATGGGCCGCAAGCACCCCCTGTGTGTTCGTGAGTACCGTCGCAAGCCGGTCGCCCCGGAGGGCGAAGTACTGCATCTCTACCGACCGGAGAGACGCGACGAGCCGGTCGTAGGTGTCAGCGCGGCGGGCGAGGATCTCGCGAGCGCGATCCCGTGCACCGCTGATGAGCCCGCCGATGCTCAACTCCGCGGTGTAATCGATGGGGCGTTCGCCGTTGATGAGCATGGTCGTGGCGAGGGCGACGGCCCGGGTGAGCTCGTTCTCGCAGCCTGCGTCGTCGTACGCGGCGGTGCCGGCGACGAGGACGGTGAGGGCGTCCCATCGTTCGTCGGGGGTGATCGCGGTGCCGACCTCGGCGGCGATGATGTGCCCGTTGGTCGGTGCGATGCGGATCTCTGTGACGTGGAAGCCGACCTCTACGGCGACGAGGGCGTGGCCGGCCTCGTGGCGGATGACCCCTTCGGAGGGGCGGAGGCGTGCACCGGTGCGGACCTGCTCGCCGAGGAGCTCGACAGTTCGGCTGGTGTCCTCGTGGCTGGCTCGCGCGCTCATCTCCTCGGCGAGCGCGACGACGTCGGCGCCGTGCTCGTTGATGAGTTGGGTTCTGCCCGGCCAGGCTGGTCGAGCGATGGCGATGCCGCCTGTGGTCTGTCGTGGCTCGCGGGTCAGGGATCTGATGACTCGAACCAGCCAGTAGGCGACGAATCCGATGGCGGCCGCGGCGACGGAGTAGACGCCGATCTCGGATGCGGTGTCGATGTTCGTTGCCTTCGCGGCGACGCGGAGCCAGAGAAGCGCGGCGCCCGCGGCGAACGTGATCGCGAGGAACCAGGCCACAGCGGTGAGGGCGATAATCGTCGCGAGGGCGATCCAGCGAAGGATGGTGCGTTTGGTGGGCTTCATCTGGTGGATCTCCTAGGGGTTAGGCGGCGAGGCCGTACTCGTCGTGGGCGATCTCGAAGGCGAGGTCTCCGAGGGCGATGCGGGTGAGGATGCCGAGGTAGTGGGCGACGTTCGAGGCGACGGCGTTGCCGGCCATGAGTGTGTTCTCGGAGTTGTTGCCGGTGAAGATGTAGTCGCGGGGGAAGCGTTGGGCGTTGGCGTGCTCGCGCCATGCGAGCATCCGGAACCGGTAGTCGGAGATGTCGATGCGGTCGAGCTCGTCCATCGGCAGTTCGAGCTTGGGTCGGCGGGCGGGCGGGACGACCAGGCTGACGTTCGGGCTGGTGACCATGGTCGGCAGCGGTTCGGTGAGCGCTTTGTTCATGTGCTCGATGCGGGCGTAGTCGACGCCTCCGTGGTGCTTGGAGAGGAATGCGCCGGCGGGCACGATCAGGCCGTGGTGGTTGCCGCCGGCGGTGACGGTTGCCAGCGGTGCCGCCTCGAGTAGCTCGGGCTGGGAGTTGTTCCGCAGGGTGACCGCGTACGGGGAGGCGACGAGGGCGTGGTGCTCGCGGGTGGAGACGGTGCCGAGCGGTTCGTCGACGGGCTTGGTGGTGCCGGTGCCGTAGTACTCGGTGACGAACGGCTGCGGGGTGACGATGGCCTCGCCGAGTTTGGTCGACCGGGTCGGCATCGGGAACAGGGCGGGGTCGAAGATGCGGCCGTCGTCGTTGGCGCCGTGGTTCGTGCTCGTCACGAACGGGCTTACGAGCGCGTCGCCTGGGGTGGAGGTGCGGGCGACCATGGGCTCGGCTGCGCCCTGGACGCGGTAGTAGCCGTCGGCCTTGCCGTGGGCGCGGTGGCCGGGCCATGCGGCATCCCAGGTGTGGCCGGAGGTCTTCACGATCTCCTGCTCGCCGCCGAACATGACGGCGCCGACCTTGATGCGCCGCGCGGTCGCGCGGGCGACATGGTCCTGGTACTTCTCGCCGGTCTTCTTGTCGGTGAAGGTGCGCAGCGGCCGGTCGGCGATGCGGGTGCCGAGGTTGGTGAGGTCGAGCGCGTCCATCGCGGGTGCGACGTAGGGCTCGACCGGGATGGTCGAGTGCGCGGTCGAGGGGCACACGTACACGTACTGCGCCCGGTACTTCCCGATTCGGCGTCGGTCAGGCCGCTTCCACGACTGGCGGGCACGCACGGGCCCGCACTCCGGGCAGAGTGCCCAAGGCCGCGGTGACACATCTGGGAACTCGATGCCGCTGCGGTAGAAGACGAAGTAGACCCGGTCTCGCCATTGCGGTGCGGGGGTGTTGACCTCGGACCAGATGTGCGCGGCGGAGACCGAGAGGATCTGGTGCTCGTACCCGAGGGAGGTCATCCCGTGCAGCCAGGTCTCGAAGAGCTCCCAGTCGGCCACCTCGATGACGTTCTCGACGATCACGACGTCGGGGCGCTTGGCTTCGGCGAACGCGATGACCTGCATCATCGTGAGTCGCGACCGCTCGCCCTGCTCGTCGGGCACGTAGTCGTCGAACATGTCGAGCGCCTGGCGCTTGCGCTTGCGGCCGCCGGCGGGCGAGTGCCAGGTGCACTCGGGTGAGGCCCAGTAGAGCGTCGCGCGCGGGCGGCGGGCCATGTTGCACAGCATGAGGTCGGTGAGCAGGTGGTCGGCGTCGGGGAAGTTCGCCGAGTGGGTCTCGATCTGCTTCTTGCCGTGGTTAGCGGCCTGCTTGAGGCGCAGGCCCGCCTCGCGGAGGCCCTGCGAGCTGCCGCCGGCGCCGGCGTAGTCGTCGATGTAGTCGATCTCGCTCTCGCCGATCCGGGATCCGACGAGCGGCGGTGCTGCCATCAGCATCAGGAACTCACCTCGCCGTTGGTCTCGCGGCGCTGGAGCTCCTCAACGGTCGTGACGGCCTCGAGGCGGCGGCGCCAGTCGGCGACGAGCTGCTCGATGATGTGGCAGTGGGCGATCTCGGTGTCGGTGGTGGGGTGGGCGTCGGCGAGCTCGGCCGTGTAGCGGGCGATCATCCGCTCTGCGAGGACGCCCGGCTTCCGCTCGCCCCGGTCGGCGGTGGCCATCACGACTTCCCGCCGGCGGTCAGGCGCGGGTGTGACGAGGTGGCGATCGTGTTCAGGCAGTCGAGGTACTCCGCGGTCGTGACCTTCACG
>CAYSFN010000042.1:0-11565 GCA_964430045.1 uncultured Gemmatimonadaceae bacterium | reverse complement strand
GCCAGTCCGACGAATGCGGCCCCGGCGAGGCTCACGATGATGAGCCCGCTGCGGATCAGGGGGCTCGCCTGGATGAGTTGCACGATCCCGGCGTCGAGACCGTGCTCGGCGGAGCCGGTGTAGATCCCGATGGCGACGGAGCCGAGCCCGCTGAATGTCACGAGAAGGGCGATCGACAGCGCCACCTCGACGCGGGCGTAGTGGCGTGCCATGACCGGCTGCACACGGGCCCAGACGTGCTGGAGCCGTCGCTCGGTACGGCCGCCGACCCACGCCGGTTCGATACGCCAAACCTGGCCGGTGGAGTCCTGGTAGACGCTCTCAGGGGTGGCCAGTCGCGGGTCCGGGAGCGCGGTGGGCGGGACGGCGAGGCCTCCGTGGATGAACCGGCCGCGACGGGAGGTGACAGTCGCCTTCTGTTCAGCGGCGAACTCGGGATGCCTCTCCTGGACGTGCGCGGTGAACTCCATCAGGGCGTCGGCCGGATCGGTCTCGATCTCTTCGTCGCAGACCGAGCAGACGTACCAGTCCTGAGACGGGCCGGCTTCGCGGTAGATGAGGGTGGGAGTCTGGTCGCTCATGGTCGTTCCGATCAGTTGGCGGCCGGCGCGGGCTGGCACCGGTCGATGACGGTTGCCGCGGCTGAGGCGTCGGCGGCGGAGATGGTGAGGGCGTAGGTGGCGGCGATCAGCACGAACCGGGCGATGTACGCGCACCGGTAGGTCTCGGCGGCGGGGAGCCATTCGGCGGGGCCCCGGTCGCTCTTCGAGGTGTTCTGCTCGCGGGTCGTGGCCTGCAGGTTGATCGGGTCGTTGGCGAACTGCTCGCGGGTGGCGGTGTCCCACTCGTCGGCGCCGTTCTGCCAAGCCCACGACAGCGGGATGACGTGGTCGATCGGGACGAGATCGCTCGTGCCCTCGCCTCGGACGAACGGCACCTCGGCGGCGGTGTAGGGGTCGGGCAGCACGCCAGTGAGGACGACGCAGTCGCGGGTGCCGGGCTTGAAGGTCGCCTCGGTCAGATCCCGCGCGAGGATGTCGTTCCTCGTGTCGCAGCCGTTGCGGTTGGTGTCAGCCCACCGCTGCCCGAAGAGATCCCGGTCGTACTCGGCCGCGGGGGCGATGTCGTCGACGGGGATCTCGCCGAGCATCAGTTCGACCGCGGGTCCGTCGATCACCCCTCGGTCGTCAGCGAGGCCCGCGACGATGAGCACGGCATCGGCGGGTGCCCCGATCGTCGATCCGCTCGGGCTCTCCTGCTGCACCGGCGCGGAGCCTGCACCGGAGTCGACGGCCGCAGCCGGCAGGGTCGCCTCGCTCGAGGGGGCGTCGGGGAGCGAGACCTTGCCGGCGACGAGCACGACCACCGCGGCGACCACGGTCACCGCACCGAGGAGCAGCTTCTTCATCGGACCACCCCCGCTTCCCGCTCGCGCTTACGGCCGCCCGCCGGCGAGTACTGCACGCACGGCGGCGACAGCAGTTCGGCGACCTGCTGGTCGGTGAGGCCGCACTCGCCGTTGCAGTGCATGGTGAGCGCGAGGGCCTGGCCGAGCATCTGGTTGAGGTAGCGGCATGCCTCGGTGTGGACGTTGCAGTCCTCGTGGTCGACCTGGGCCTTGGCTTCGGCGTCGGTGCGGTCGATGCCGACGGCGTCGCGGGTGCAGCCGTCGTCGAATTCGATGAGGTGACGTTCCTCGTTGTCGTGGGTGTAGCCGATGAACATGCGGTGCTCCGTGGTCTTGTGGTCGTGGTGGTCAGCTGTGATGGGCGAGTTCGCGAGCCGTCGTCGACGGCGCGGTGTGGATCTCCAGCCAGCGGCGCATCCGGGCGGCGTTGCGGGTCATGGCCTGGTTGATGAGCTCGTAGCCTTCGGGCTTGATGCGCACGACCTTGTGGCCGCCCTTGCTAGCGACCTCGACGGTCGCGAGGCCCTGGTACACGAGCTCGTGCGCGGTGGGCACGTGCTCGAGATCGGGCGGGAAGTAGTCGGCGGGCACGCCGCGCCGGGTCATGATCCGGTCACCTCGACGACGTCGGAGGCCGAGAGTGTGAACTCCTCGAAGTCCTCTGGCTCCTCGGTGTCGGGCCACACGCTGACGGTGACCTGGTCGCCGTCGACGGCGACGCAGCCGAGCTCGCGCGGCCGGTCCCAGCCCTCGCACTGGATGGTCTCCGGGGTGATCGATGCGAGGGCGCGCGCCTGGATCTGTGTCATGACTCGTCGCCGTCCTTCGTGGACGCCTGGCGCTTGGCCTCCGCGCGCCAGACCGAGCTCTTGCTGCAGTGCAGGCGCTTGCGGATCTCCTTGTCGGTCTCGCCCAGGTCGCGCAGGCGGAGGATCGCGGTGCGGAGCTCCTTGCGGTTGAGGGTGATCCGTGCGCCTTCCATCGCGAGGCGGACGGCGACCTCGTCGACGTAGGTGCGGCGCGGGCGCGGCGCGGTGGTGGGCTCGTCGTCTTCGTCGATGTCGTCCCAGCCGAGTTCGGAGGCCCAGCCCTCGACCTTCGCTCGCGCGATCGCGCAGACCTTGAGGACGTGCTCCTCGTCGGTGGTATCGGGCGCCGGCGTCATGCAGAGCTGCTCGTAGAGGGCGGCGACGGCCGCAGCCTTCTGCTCGGGGATGATGAGCGAGCCGAGGATGGCCTCGATGCTGAGCTCGGTGAGGCCGAGCATGGGCGCGAGGGTGGTGAACGACCAACCGATCGCGCCGAGCGCTTCGATTCGGCGGCGGGTGCCTCGGGCGAGGACGTAGCCGGGAGGGGTCGCGGTGATCTCGTCGGTCTCGACGCGCATGACGGCTTCGGCGATGGCGCGGTTGATCGGCAGGCTGGCGTCGCCGATGCCGGCGCCCGTCGCGAGGCGGTCGATGAGGCCGACGACGATGCCGGCCCGCTCGGCGATCTCCTCGGCGGTCATGCGGCCGCGCATCAGCTCCTGGATGTGCTGGCGGACGGGCGCGGGGTTGACGAACTGGGGCTGGGCGATGAGCGACATGGTCATGCCCCCACCTCGGCCGTCTCCGGTGCGCGCTCGACGAGGTTCATCGTGGCGACCGAGTGGGCGCACTTAGTGTTCTCGTCGACGATGCCGGCCGGGGTGATCTGGGCGATCACCGCAATCGTTCCGTCCGCGAACGTGTCGAGTACGACGCAGTTGCACATTCCGGTCTCGGTCCTGACGATGTCGTTGCGGTGCAGCGTGGTGATCATCGGGGGCCTCCTCTCCTGCCTGTTTCAACCTGACGTTTGTTATATTAATTAATATGCAGTCTGTTGACAAGTGCTAGTTTCGCGATCGACCGGATCGCGGGAGTGGAAGCCTCCGAGAGGGAGTCGTCCGTTCCTACCTACTCGGGGTGGGTTCGAGGGCCTCAAGTCGCCAAAAAAGCCCCCGACCGGTCTTCGGTCGGGGGCTTCGTTCTGCTCTGGATCAGCCGGGGAGGAGGATCCCGGCGATCATCACGAGGAGGGTCGCGATCACGAGCGCGGGTCCGTGCGGCTGGGTCTTGCCGGGGCGCTTCGCGAGGGTGCGGATGATGCGTGCGAGGCCGCCGAGGAGGATTGCGGCCGGGAGGATGTAGATGGCGCCGAGACCGGCGGGGATCGCGGCTGCCAGGCCGAGGCCGGCGGCCAGCTTCGCGTCGCCGAAGCCGACGTGGCCGGCGAACCCCATGGCCGCGTACACGGCGAACAGCACGCCCGCCGAGATCGCGGCCTCTCCCAGCACCCAGGCGTTGGCGGTGATAGCGGCCACGACGCATACCTGCACGCCTGCGGCGGCGGCGAGGGGGCCGGTGAACCGGTTGGGCAGGGTGAGGGTGCGGACGTCGTAGACAGCGATCAGGCCGCCGGCGATCGCGACCGCGGCAACGAGCGTGAGCGGGTACGCGCCCGGGGCGGCGAACGCGACGACGACGAGCACCGCGGAGACCGCGACGGCCGCCGCCGGCAGGGGCCACCGGGTTGCGGTGGCCCCTGCGGGGGTCGTCGGCTCGTCGAGCACGGTCATGGCCGGTCGAAGCTCGCCTGGCCGGCGTCAACGAGTTCCTGGGTGCTCTCGTCGAGCTCGTAGTTGGGGTCGGTGCCGCCGACGCGGCGGAACATGTCGTCGACGACGCGGTTGAACTCGGCGGCGTCCCCTGCGCGCATCGCGGTCCGGATCTCGAGTCGCCAGCCTGCCTCGTTCAGCGGGTCGGTGGACTGCGCGATTCGGGCGGCGAAGCGTGCCTGGGCGAGATCGCCGCGGCCAAGGGCTCGGCTTGCCAGTTCGTCAGCTGCGTCGAGGATCGCGGCGATCATCTCCTGCTCGACGTAGGTGCGCCAGACCCACCATCCGCGCCGGCGGTTCGCCCCGGTGAAGGGCTCCCCGCGCACGAGTCGGATCGCGGCGATCAGGTTCTCGTTCGGGGTTTTCCTGAGGTCGGGACCGATGAGTTCCTTGAAGTCGGTCCAGTCGGTGCGGATGGCCTCGTGGATCGTGAAGCCCGCGTCCTTGCGACCCTCCGGCAGTAGGGGCCGACCGAAGGGGTCGCTGCCGAGCACCGCGCGCAGCTGCTTGGCGAGCGTGCGCGTGTTGTTGTTCGTCCGGTCGGCCGATTCAGGCCAGAACTCCTTCTGGATCTGCGCACCGGGGACGGCACCGTTCTGCAGCAGCAGGTAGGTCATCAGCTCGGCGCCGCGACCGGGCAGCGCCTCGACGTCGACGTTGAGCACGTCGATCGGGCCGAGGAGGCGGACGTACGGGGCCGGCCAATCGGGAACGACGACCGGCGACTCTTCCGCGCCCAGCGATCCGGCGGCGGGCTCCACGGTTGTGGCCGCCTGGATCTCGCTCTCGACGTCGGCGACCTCGGCGACCTCGGCGACCTCGGCGACGATCTCATCCTCGGCTGCGGCATCCGCCGGCTCGACGTACTCGACCTCGTGCTCGAGGTCGAGTACGGGAGTGAGCTCGAGCTCTTCCTCGGCCGACGCGGCTTCGACCTCGCCGGGCACGAGCTCGGGTTCGGCCACGTGCGCGTCCTCGCGGGTCGTCGCGAAGAGCTGCTCGGCGAGCGCGAGCTCTTCGCCATCGAGGATCTGGGGCCGGAACGGCAGCGGCGGCATCTGCTCGGCCTCCGCGTCGTCGCTCTTCCGAGCTCGGTACTCGGCCGTCTCGCGGTCCGTGACGGTGATCGTCGCTCCCGCGTCGACGGCGTTCCCCGAAGCGATGGTCGCGATGCCCAGCCGCGGCATCTTCGCCACGAGCTCGGCGAGCTGCTCGCGCAGATCCTCCGTCGGGGTCTCCGCGAGGATCACCACGTGCGGAGGCCACCCTTCAAGATCCGCGGCGTGCGCACGGGCGTCCAGCACGTCCTTCGCGCCGTAGCTGTCGAGCGCTGCGCGGCGGTCCTCGAGGTCGGCGCGGAGGTTCCGCACGAGGGCGGTCACGTCCTGGACGTGCTGCACCCGGTACCGGTCGAGGTCGCGCACGAGATCCACGGGCATGCCGACGAGGGTCATCCGCACACCGTCGCTCCACGGGTTGCCCGCGAGATCTCCGGCGAGCGCGTTCAGCACGCCGCGGACGATCTGGTCGTCGCCGACGACGTTGAGCGATCCGACCTGCTCGAGGTCGAGCAGCAGAACGCCGCCCTGGGCGTCGGTGCCGATCGTCGCGAGCGCGGGGTAGGGCGAAACGCTGTCTCGGGTGGGGGTGACGGTGTGCCCGGGGCGGAGGATCCAGGCGGTTCCGTCGGCGTGGGCCGGTTCGAACGGGGCCGGCAGTTGGGCGGGCTTGGTGAGGTAGAGGGCGACTTCCTCGCCGTCGACGCGGACGGCGAACAGTTCGGGGAGTCGGGCTCCGGTGTCTTCGGCCCAGATCTGCAGGCCTCGGAGGGCGTGGTCGATGTACTCGGCGCCGATCTGGTTCTCGACCATGCGCAGCTCGAGCTCGAACGCGGCGACGTCAGGGGCGGGCATCGCGATGCGCTCGCCGACGGCGCGGCGGCGGCGCTGCTGGAGGCGGCGGCGGCCGAGGTGGAAGAGGACTCCTGCGGCGAGGAGTCCGCCGATACCGCCGGCGGTCATGAGCGGGATGGTGAAGTCGATCTCGGCCTCGTCGACGTCGTCGGCCGTGGCCGCGTCGGCGGCAGCCGCGGGCGCAGGCGCGGCCTCGGGCGCGGGCGCGGCCTCGGCGTCGGGCTGGGCGGCGGCGGCTTCGGCGGCTTGGGTGACGGCGTCGATGCCGGTCGCGATCGCGGCGGCCTGGTCCTGCCCGAGGGGCGCGCCGGGCGTGATCTCGCTGCTCGGCGCCGGCGCCGGCGCCGGCGTGGGGGCGGGGGCAGGTGCGGGTGCCGGGGCCTGTTCGATGGCGCCGGCTTCGGGGACGACGAGGTCCCAGCCGGGGTAGATCAGGTCGGGGTCCTGCAGCTGGCGGCCGTCTTCCTGGACGATGCCAGCCGAGGCGTTGGCGATCTCGGGGTACTTGCTGCCGTCGCCGAGGTACTGCTCCGCGACGCCCCAGAGAGTGTCGCCGGGCTGGACGTCGTAGTTGAGGTCGGCGCGCTGCTCGGCAGCCGGTGCCGCGGCCGGTTGCGCGGGCGCTGGTGCGGGCGGCGTTGGGGCCTCGTAGGTGGCCGTCGCGGCGTGCTGCGTGTCGGCGTGGAGGGGCTCGGCGATCGCGGGCGCGGGGGCGGCGAGGGTGGCTGCGCCGGTGAACATGATGAAGACAGCACCGACGAGGGCGGCCGCCTTGTGCTGCTGCCAGCGGAAGAGCCAGAACTGCTTGCGGGAGGTGCGGCCGGCGATCTTGACGCCGATCTCGATGAGGAACGGGATCGCGAACAGCGCCCAGGTGATCCAGCCGATGCAGGGCAGCAGCTTGAACACCAGGATCTCGTTGCCGTAGTCGGGCACGAGCGTGACGATGTCGCGCAGCTGCTCGAGGTTTGGCAGTGGGTTCCCGAACGCGGTCACGAGGAACGCGGGGATCCCGATGATGATGGCGGCGAGGACGACGAGCGCCCCGGTGCCCTTGATGAAGCGCGTGATCATCGCGCTCTCCCCTCTTCGTGCGTGAGCTCTCTACCTACACGGGGTGGTGTCGAGGCGCCCGAGTCGCCAAATTCAGTTCGAGATGCTGCGGCGGTGGCCGCGGCGAGGGCGAGTTCGGCGGTGTGGGCCTTCGGGTCGAGGCCCGCGTCGACGAGCTTCTGTGCGACTCGGTGGTAGATCTCTGCAGCCCCATCATCGCCGATGGCTTGGAGCAGGCGGGCGCCGTCGTCGACGGGCTGGGCGCGACCTCCCGCGGCGAGGGCGGCGAGGGCGCGGCGGCCGAGGTCGGCGTCGAGCACCATGACGAGGTCGCGGTCCTGGGCGGTGAGGACGATCGGTTCGGCGCGGGCGCTGTCGATCGACTTCGCGAGGTGCTTGCGTGCCTGGGTGACTCCGATGCGCTGCATGTACGGAAGTGTACGGAGGGGGTCTCCCGATTCCGCGGCGGCTTCTACTGCCGGCGGAATCGAGGGAGGAATGCGAGCTGGCCGATCTCCAGCACGCGGATGTGGGGCTTGGCGGCGGGCTTGACCGGCTTGTACTCGCCGAGGCAGATCACGTGCCGGCCGGTCAGCGCGGTGGGGTCTTTGAGGCCGAGGCGGGCGGCGAGGGCCGCGTCGATGAGGATCGCAACGCCGGCGGCGGCGTTCTTGAGGCGGATCATCCAGCTGTCGTACTTGGTGCGGACGTGGTCGTCGACTTCGCCCCAGAAGATCCCGTGCGTGCCCGCGAACCGTTCGGGGTCGGCGTCGCTGATGTGGTGGACGACGTCGCCGATTGGTTTCCACTCCTGGGCGCCGACCTGCAGCTCGAGGTCGGCGGGGATGGTGCCGGCGACGAGGTTCACGAGGATCGTCGTCAGAGACTTCTGCGGGGTCTCGTCGGCGTGCCCGTGGGCGCCGTCGACGAAGGTTCGGCGAGTGCGGCCGCCCGGGTTGCTCTCGTCGGGCCGGTTCCGCCCGTCGGGCCCGGTCGACGGGACTCGTGCGACGGCGACCTTCCAGCGCGGCCGGAGCACTCCTTGCGGGTGCGGGTGCCCGGCGTCGCCGTCCTGGTCCTGGCTGCGCTCCGATGAGGCATCGCATCCGGGCTGGTGGTGTGCCGCGAAGTATGCCGCCTTCTTGCGGCTGTGCAGTGCGGCCGGCCATGCTTTCCCGCCGCACTCGCCGCCGTCTGGGCGGATGGTGCCGGGGCACCAGAGTTCGGGGATCACGGCCATGCCGCGGAGCTGCTCGAGCGTGACGGGCTCGTCCTTGGCAGTGACCGCGACATCCACGCGTGTCAGCCCTCGTTGACCTCGTCGCCTGCGGCGACGCGCGGGTGGCGCGACGCCCAGAGTCCCACGAGCGAGGCGACGAGCGCCCCGGCCACCGCGACCGACCCGGTGAACATGAGTCCGGAAAGCACGTTGTCGAGCCAGAACGTCATCGGCACGAAGAGGACACTCATCCGGCCGATCATCGTGAGCACCATCGACCCGACGGCGAGCCAGGCGAAGGTGAGCAGCACCCGTACCCGCAGGTGGACGCCGCGGTCGCTGTTCTCGAGGAAGGCCCTCATGCTGCGATTCTCGCCCCTACCGCCGACAGGCCGCTCCTACTCGAGCCGGAGCGCGTGGTGCCCGTCACGGGTGAGACCGTGTTGGGTCCATTCCTGCAGGTAGGCCCCCCGCAGCCGGGACGACGTCGAAGTTGCCACGCCCTCGATGCCTGCGGCCGCGAGCCATTCGATCAGCGGCGGCACGATCTCGGCACGGAACCGCGCACCGATCCCCCTGCCGATCGAGGAGGCCACGTGGTTCGTCAGCTCCGCACGCCCGTTACGGCGCAGATGCACCACGAGGACCGCGTCGCGCCGGGCGCTGAGGTAGACGGCCGCATTCGGAGCCACGATCCATCCGACCCACACCGCAGCCCCGATGCCGAACACGAGCACGAACGACCCGCCGACGGCGAGAACCGCCGCGGCCGCCCACCCCGCCAGAGTCCCCCCGCCGACAACGCCCAACGCGAGCATGAACAGCGCGCCGAAGATCGGGATCCACGCCAGCCGAGACCACCACGAGGCTCGCAGCGCCTTCACCGACCACCAGGTGAGCATCGGGACGTCCCGCCACCGCGCCGGCACCGCGCGAACCGCACCCGGATCCGGGAGAGACGCGCGACGACTCACCCGCGAAGCCTTGCGACTGGCGGAGAGGCGATATCGCAGGTTGCGTTATTCGTCGCCACCTAACGACTGCGGAGCTGCTCGAGAGCGCGCGATCGGGCGGCTACTGCCCGTGCGCGTGACAGACCCCATCTGGCGCGGATCGCACCGCCTCCGCAATGAGCCAGGTTAGATCGATCGGCTGCGTGTCAGGCAGCTCCAGGTCTGACGGCTTTGGTTCACGCATGATGAGCCGGCCGCCGAAACATCGCTCGGCTCCATCGCTTCTCGAATGGTGCCCCTGGCCTCGATAGACGGGACCGAGCGGTCGAGGCATTGGGGCGCGAGATCCTGGCCCGAACCGATCGTTCCCGACGCGATGGGCGCGCTCATCGTTCGTCTGCTGGAGACGCGCCCCGCGGTTCCCGCAGCAACCGAAGATAGCTGTTCCCGGGCCACCGTCCCGGCGCCGCCTCACGGCGACGGCGCTGAAGGTACCGCGCGCCGAACGCGGGATTGCCCTGGGAAGCGCACGATCCGTCGCGTTGATGACGCTCGCCCGTGACGTCCCCGCGTCGGTGCTAACCGACTTGCTCGGTATCTCTATCGAGGCTGCAACCCGCTGGGGCAAGCTGGCGAGCCGAGATTGGGTTGAGGCCCCACGGCTCCGCAACCACTCGCACAGCGGCTCCGAGATGCGCGCGCACTCCATGAGCGCCGACTGATCAACGGGCGGGGTTAGTGCTCCAGCCGTCGCCCCAGGAGTTTTTCCGCTGCAGGTCGGTGGCCAAGTAGGAACGCAGTTGGTTGCCGCCACCGCCCAGCCCGACAATCCACTCGCCGTCCGGGCGCTGGCGGTAGTCGCTGACCCCAGCCATTGCCCGATCCGCTGATGGGCCGACCCACTCCCCGAGCGCGAACGGTGCGTTGTCATCTCGCGTCATGGCGTCGGTATGGAGGCCGCCCGGCGCCAGTAGGTCGGCGACGCGGACGTTTGATTGCAAGGGTGGCGAGCGCCGCCTCGGAGTCGGCCGGAGTGAGCACGGCGTAGTACGCCGACGCGCCCTTGAGGCCTTCGAGCGGCACGCGCACCGGCGCCGTCGCTCGCCTCGATGACGCCGGAGCTCACGACGTAGGGCACCGCCCGGATCGTCTCGCCGATGGATTTGTCGTCTCGATATCGGCGCGGATCGTGTCCGATGGCGGTTCGGCCGCCGATCTGGGGATTATCGATGTCATTGTCCGATGGATGTGAAGAAAACTCCAGATGAATGCATCAAATGTTGCTTGACATCGACAGCGTTTGCTGTCGATGATGACATGGTTGTCATCGCAAAGGAGCAGACGTGAAGGTCTCAAGCACGGGTCAGGTCGCCCGCCGTCCGACCATGAGCGACGTCGCTGCCCTCGCTCGCGTCAGCAGCAAGACCGTCTCGCGCGTGATCAACGACGAGCCTCGCGTCTCACCCGTCGTCGAACAGCGCGTGCGCGAGGCGATCGAGCGGTTGAGCTACCGCCCCGACCCCCGCGCGGGGGGCCTCCGGCGCAGCGGCCAGCGCAGCGAGACCATCGGGCTCGCCATCAACAACGTCGACAACCCCTTCTCGGCCGCCGTGCATCGCGCCATCGAAGACGCGGCGGTCGCTCGCAGCGTCGCCGTACTCGCGTCGAGCACGGACGATCTTCCCGTGCGCGAGCCCCAGGTCGTCGAGGGACTGTTGCGCCGTCGCGTCGACGGGCTGATCACCGCGCCGGTCTCGCGTGACCAGTCCTATCTGCGCACCGAGCAGAAGTACGGCACCCCGATGGTGTTCATCGACCGCGAGCCCGTCGGTGTCGACGCCGACGCGGTCGTCAGCGACCACCGGGACGGCGCGCGCATGGCGACGTCGCACCTGATCGAGCGCGGCCACCGGCGCATCGCGTTCCTCGGCGACCTCACGACGCTCCAGTCGACCAGGCAGCGCATCGCCGGATTCCGCGAGTCGCTCGGCGACGCGGGGATCCCGACGGCAACGGCCATCGTGGTCACCGAGCTGCACACCCCCGACGCCGTCGAGAGCGCCGTGCACAATCTGATGAGCGGGCCCGATCGACCCACGGCGCTGTTCAGCGCGCAGAACTCGATAACCATCGGCACCGTCCGGGCCCTGCGCGCGCTCGACATCCACAACGACGTCGCGCTCGTCGGGTTCGACGACATCCTGCTCGCCGACCTGCTCGTCCCCGCGCTCACGGTGATCGCCCAGGACTCGCAGCGCATCGGATCCCTCGCCGCCGAGCGGCTGTTTGCGCGGCTCGACGGCGATCGCTCCGAGACGTCGACCCACGTCGTGCCCGTCCGGCTCGTCGCCCGGGGCAGTGGCGAGATCCCACCCGCC
>CAYSFN010000041.1:14239-20125 GCA_964430045.1 uncultured Gemmatimonadaceae bacterium | reverse complement strand
GATCGTCGGGTGAGCGACGCGTTGGCGCGCAGCGGTGATCTCGATGGCGCGCTCGCGGTGCAGGTGCGGGGACTCGCGGTGGCGGAGTCCGCGGGGGACGATCGCGCCGGGACGGCGCTCCGGCTGTCGCGGGCCTCCCTGCTGCTCGACATTGGCCGGGGTGACGAGGCGGAACAGGCCGCCGCCGAGGCGCTGCGCATTGCCGAGCGTGTCGGCGATCCGCGGCTGCTGGCGCGCGTGCACCATGAGTTGCAGATGATCGCGATCTACCGCGGGCCCCGGGAGGCGGCGCAGACGCACGCGGTCCACGCCCGGACGTTCGCGGTGCAGGGCGATGATCCCGCCGCGCTCTGGAACGTCGAGTGGGGGATGGCGATGCACGCCGGGCTCACCGGTGATGCCAGTGGCACCGCGCGGCACCTGGCCGCGGCGATGGCGCTCGCCGAGCGGACGCGCTCGCCGCTGCAGCGACTCTGGACCGACGAAGTCAGCATCGAGTACCGCTCCGGGATCGGCGATTGGACCGGTGCGCTCGCACTCGCCGACGCGACCATCCTCAGTGCCCGCGATTTCTCACAGGTGACGTTGCTGCCGCGGCTGCTGGTGTGGTCCGCCCTCGTGCGACTTGGCCGCGGCGACTTCGCGATCGCGCACGCGCAGATCGACGAGGCGTGGACGCTGGCGGGACTGCACGAGCCGGGCGGGAGCGCTCCCGTCGCGATGCACGTCGTGATCCCGGCGCACGTTGGGCGGGCCGCGTGGCACCTCGCCCGCGCCGAGTATGCGGATGCGTTGCGCGTTGGTGAGGCGGGATTGGCGATCGCCGACCGCACGGGGTACATCGCGTGGGCGATCCATCGCCTGATGCCGATCGTCGCCGAGGCGGCCCTCTGGACCCGCGACTGGGATCGTGCGGGGTACTACGGGCGTCGCTTGCGCGAGACCGGGGAGCGGCTGGGCCATCCCCTTGCCGTTGCGTGGTCCGACGCGTGTGCGGCGCTGAGCCGCATGCTGCAAGGGGACAAGGCGGGGGCGGTCGCGCAGCTTCGGGCGGCGTCGGACGCGCTCGATGCGATTCCCTTCGTGGAGCACGGGGCGCGGCTGCGCCGCAAACTCGCGGATGCGTACAATGACAGCGGCGACACTGCCAACGCGGTGATCGAACTGCGACGCGTGCACGACACCTTCGACCGGCTCGGTGCCCTGCCCGCCCTGGCGGAGGCGCGCGAGAAGCTGCGACAACTCGGCGTGCGGCCACCGGCGCGCCGTGGCGAGTCGGTGGGGGCCGGCGCCCTCACGCCACGCGAGCTGGAAATTGCGCGCCTGGTCGCTGCGCGACGCACCAACAAGGAGATCGCGTCCGTTGTCGACATCTCGCCGCGCACCGTCAGCACGCACTTGTCGAACATCTTCGGGAAACTGGGGGTCGCGTCGCGTGGCGAACTGACGGACCGGGTGCGGCGGGGCGACCTCGGCACTGCGGATGCCGAGGCGCCCGCCTGACGGGTCAGCGCTTGGTGAAGCCGGTGAGGAGGCTGACCCGCACGCCTGTTGCCGAGGGCACGACGGCGAGACTGATCGGGATGTTGATGGCGTCGCTGCGGATCGTCACGCCGCCCGCCACGGCGAGTGCGACACCGGCGGGGGTGAGATTGGGTCCCACGCCGAATTCCGTGCCCTTGGGGGTTCGCAGCCCCACGAGCCAGCTGGCACTGGGGAGGAAGACGCCCTGGTCCAGGCCTCCCACGAGCACGACGAGTTCCGAGATGGCCACGAGCGCGCCGGCAGAGCCGAGAAACTGTCGTTCGAACTGCCATCCGAACTGCGAGAAGACGTTCGTGACGTCGATTCCGCGGTCCGCGAGTTTCGTGCGTGCGCGCTCGGGGATCACCGTCAGGCCGAACCGCGGACCGGCGAGTGACAGGGGCGAGGTGCTGGGGGGCACGCGGTCGTCGGTCGTCTGCGCGAGGAGCGCGAGCGGCAGGAGCGCAACGGCAGCGATGGTGAGCAGGAAGCGGGGCATCGGTCGAGTCCTCACTGGCAGGGTGTCGGGGGTCATCGGGGTGCACGAGAAAGGCAGTGCCTCGAAGCTCGCGATGATCGCCGCCAGCACCCATACGCCATCTGACGTAGTCGGCGCGTCAGATGGCGTAGGCGGGAGCGCTACCCTCGTGCGATGCCCGGCGCGCGCTCGATGCCGGCGCCCAGCATCAACGCCCCCGCGACCATCGCCGCGCCCGTGTAGAAGGGGACGCCGCGTCCGAGCGCGTCGAATGCCCAGCCCGCCCACAGCGGTGCGGCGACCCGCGCGAGACCACCGAAGGTCTGTTGCACGCCCATGTACAGTCCGCGCTCGTGGGGTGAGACGACGCGCGACAGCATCCCGGTGATGCAGGGAAAGGTGAAGGCGGTCCCCAGCGGGATCAGGGCGACCGCCAGCGCGAGCGTCGGGATGCCCGGGGCCAGCGGCATCAGCAGGAGCCCGCACATCAGCAGGATCAGGCCCAGTTGGGACAGCCGCAGTTCCCCGAGCCAGTCGACCATCCGGCCAAGCACGAGCGCGCGCGCCACCACGGCGATGATGCCGAGGTACATGAAGAAGTACCCGATCGTCTTCTCGGTCACGCCGTGTTTCCACGCCAGGAAGAGTGCGAGGATGGCGGTCATCCCATGGAAGGCGCCCATCCCCACGGCATAGATCCAGATCAGCCGCGACGCGGGTTCGCCACTGTGCGAGACGACGCGCTTGATCGCGACCATGCCCGTGCGCGGTCGCTCGCCGGCACGCGCCGCGCGCACGTCGTGTGATTCCGTGAGGTAGCGATACGCGAACGCCATGTTGACGAGCGTGAAGCCGGCGGCGAAGAGCCCCGGTGCCGCGACGCCGAAGTGCGATGTCCACGAGCCGATCACCGGCCCGATCGCCACGCCGGCGTTGGTTGCCGCAGAGAGCCAGCCCAGGGCCTTGGAGCGCTCCTCGGGTCTGGTGGCGTCGGCCACGTACGCCTGGATCACGCCAACCGTCCCACCGCCCGCACCCTGCACCAGGCGCGACAGGAGCAACCAGTCGAGCGAGTCGGCGAAGGCGAACACCACGTAGGCCGCCGCCGCCGCGCCGAGGCCCACCAGCAGGGCCGGACGACGCCCGTAGCGGTCCGACACGCGCCCCCAGACGGGCGCGCTGACCAGTTGTGCGATGGCGTAGGACGAGATGAGGATGGCGATCACCGCGCCGTCCCCACCGAAGCCCACCGCGTCGAGCGCGCGCCCCGTGACGCCGGTGCCATTCATCCGTTGTGCGTAGAACGGCATCAGGGGGAGGACCATCAGCAACCCGACCATGTCCCCGAACGCCGTGACCATCAGGACCGCCAGTTTACCCACGTCGGTTCCCGACCGGGGGGCCGGTCCACGCTCCGCGCGTGAAATCCGGGAACTGCACCGGCATCGCGCCTTGCGCCACCGAGATCTCGCTCAGCGGCATCGGGGCGCTCCACGTCGCGGCATCGTACACGTCGAAGTCCGGGACCAGCCCTTCGCGCAGGCACTCCACCAGGCGGTACGCCATGACGAAGTCCATCCCGCCGTGCCCGCCCTTCCTGCGCGCCAGCTCGCCGATGCGCGTCCACAGCGGGTGTTCGTGCGACTGCTTCCAGGGGTCGATCGGCCCCCAGCGCTCACCACCCGCCTGCCCCTCCACGTAGATGCGCGCGGGATAGTCGTTGAAGATCCCCTTCGTGCCCTGCACGTTGTTGAGCCTCGAGTAGGGACGCGGGTTGACGACGTCGTGCTGGAGCAGCACGGTCCGGCCCTGCGCGGTCTGCAGGATCGCCGTGTGCATGTCGCCAGTCACGTACCGTTCGCTCCACTTGGCGTTGGTCCGGTCGGGGACGGTGGCTTCGCGATGCAGCGTCAGCCCGCGCTCCCTGGTGGCCATCGCCACCATCGTCGTGAACCGGTCGCCCGAGTTGATGTCCATGTACCAGGACACCGGCCCCAGCCCGTGCGTGGGGTAGTGGTTGGAGTCGGTCCGGGTGTGCCACGCGCGGCGCCAGAGACCTTCGTCGCGATCCTCGAACAGGATGCGTCGCAGGTCGTGCAGGTACGCGGCCTCCCCGTGGAGCACTTCGCCCAGCACGCCATCGTGCACGAGGCGATCGACGAGCATCTCGTTGTACCCGTAGTTGCAGTTCTCCATCTGCAGGCAGTGCCGTCGCGACTGCTCGCTCGCGTCGACCAATGCCCACAGGTCCTTGAGCGTCGTCCCGATCGGACATTCCGCACCGCAGTGCTTGCCCGCGCGCATGGCCGAGAGCATCACCGGCGTGTGCCACTCCCACGGGGTGGCGGTGTACACGAAGTCGACGTCGTCGCGCGTCACCAGTTGCTCATAGGCGTACGGTCCATCGCTGTAGACCGCCGGCGCGGGCATCCCGGCGTCCGTGCACATCTTCACCGCCCGTTCGGCCTTGGCCGGGACGATGTCGGCCAGCGCCGTGATCCGGACGCCGTCGATGGCCACCAGCTCGGACAGCACCGACCGGCCCCGCAGTCCGGTCCCGACGATGGCGATGCGCACCAGCGGGCGTCGTTCGAAGGGCACGCCGCGCATCGTCGAGGCCGGCGCCGGGCGTGGTGGGGTCGCGGCGCTGTGGGCGCCGACGGTGATGGACTCGGCGATCGCCGGGGACAGGTGTCCCGTGGCGGCGATGCCGGCGCCGGCGAGGACGGCCTGCTTGAGGACGTCGCGGCGGGAATGGAGGGAGGCGGGGGTATCCATGGTGCCCTGAAGCTAATGTCGAAATCGGCGTGTCGCTGTGCGCGCACAGCGCCGTGCGCGGGCATCGGCGCGGGGCGCCGCGCGGGCGGGACCTTTCGCCGGAGCCTCCCCGTTCCTTGATTCCATAGGCAATGGTCGAACGGATCCGTACGCGCACGCTCGTCGTCGGGAGTGGGGTCGCCGGGCTGCACACCGCGTGGCGGGCGTCGGCGCACGGTGATGTCCACGTGCTGACCAAACGGACGCTCTTCGACAGCGCCACCGCCTACGCACAGGGGGGGATCGCCGCCGCCCTCGGCGCAGGGGACTCCACCGACCTCCACCGCCAGGACACCCTCGCGGCCGGGGGCGCGCTCTGCGATTCGGCCGCCGTGGAGGTCCTGGTGGCCGAGGGACCGGACCGGGTCCGCGAGCTGGCCAGCGCCGGGGCGCGCTTCGACGTGGACGCCGATGGTCGCTTCACGCTCGGCAAGGAGGCGGCGCATTCGCGCAAGCGGATCGTCCATGCACAGGGCGACCAGACGGGCGCCGAGGTCGCGCGGGCGCTGAGCGAGCGGGTGCGCGCCACGGCAGGCATCCATCTCGTGGAGCACGCGCGGGTGCTCGAACTGATCGTCGAGGACGGTCGCGCGTGCGGTGTCCGGGCGTCCGTCGAGGGCCGTCCGGTCGACATCATCGCCGACGCGACGGTGCTCGCCACGGGCGGGTGCGGACAGGTGTACCGCTACACGACCAATCCGCAGGTGGCCACCGGCGATGGATTCGCGATCGCACAGCGCGCGGGGGCCAGGCTCGCGGACATGGAGTTCGTGCAGTTCCATCCGACCGCGCTGGACACGCCGGAGAATCCCCTGCAGCTCATCTCGGAGGCCGTGCGCGGTGAGGGCGCCGTGCTGGTCAACGCGCGCGGGCAGCGCTTCATGACCAGGGTCCACAAGAGCGCCGAACTCGCCCCGCGCGACGTCGTCGCCCGCGAGATCTTCCGTGAGCAGCAACGCGGCGGCGGGGTGTTCCTCGATGCCCGGAAGCTCGGCGCGGCCTTCACCGTGCGATTCCCGGGGATCTCCGCCCTCCTTGCCGCACGCGGGATCGACCCGGCGAACGAC
>CAYSFN010000041.1:0-14229 GCA_964430045.1 uncultured Gemmatimonadaceae bacterium | reverse complement strand
ACATGGCCGGGTGTTTCTCGACGCCACCAGGATGGGGGCGAGTTTTCTGACGCGCTTTCCGGGCATCTCACAGCTGTGCCGGGCGCGCGGCATCGACCCGACGCAGGAACCCATCCCCGTCACACCCGCCGCCCACTACATGATGGGGGGGGTCAAGACCGATCTCGCCGGCCGCACGAACGTCGAACGCCTGTGGGCGTGCGGCGAGGTGGCACGCACCGGCGTGCACGGGGCGAACCGTCTGGCCTCCAACTCCCTGCTCGAAGGGCTCGTGTTCGCCGAACGCGTGGCCAGCGACGTCGGCACGGTGCCACGCCTCGCACGGCGTCCCAGGCACGTCGAGTGGACGGTGCCGGTGCTGTATGATCGAGGCGGCGCGCAGGTCGGGGCGGAGGCGGTCCGCGAGGTGATGTGGCGCTACGCGGGTATCGACCGTTCGGCGCAGGGACTGGCGACCGCGGTCGAGGAGCTGAACGAGATCATGGGACGGTTGCCCGAAGGCGCCACGGAAGAGGCGAATCTGGCGGAGACCGCGTTCATCATCGTGTCGATGGCGCTGAAGCGACAGGAGTCACGCGGGGGGCATTTTCGGCGCGACTTTCCCCGGCCCAAGAAGAAGTGGAAGGGCCGGCACATCGAGTGGTGAGCGCGCGTCAGTCCCGTATGCCCATGACCGCGAGCCCGGTGAACAGGGCCAGCGTGCACAGCAGGAGCAGGTTCACGCCCCATCCGTTGCGGAACGCCCGGCCGACCCACGCGCTGCGCGTGTTCATCACCAGGAGCGTGGCGGCCACCAGCGGCATGAACCACGCTCCCAGCAACGCGTAGGCCAACTGCACCTGCTGCACGGTGGTGACCAGCAGGATCAGCGGCACGGTGGCGATGGCCGTGAGATACCAACGGTACGCGGCGGTTTCGCGGAGCCCGGCGCTGGCACCGGCGAGCGTCGCCGTGCCCGGCGCCGCCCCCGGTGATCGCCGCCCACGCAGCCGCCAGCAGTCCGCGAAGAGGTATGGCGCGCTCTGCCAGACACCGAGCAGGCTCGAGAAGACCGCGCCCCAGAACCCGACCAGGAAGAGTGCGCCGGCACCCGGTCCGAGCGTGGCGCGCAACTGTCCTGCCAGTTCGATCGCCACGCGCGCGCCGGCCCCCTCGCCCGGAATGCGGCTGCCGATCACGACCATTGCCACCCCGAAGGCGGCCGTGAGCGCGTAGCTGACGGCGAGGTCGATGCGGGAGGTCCGCAGGCCGCTCAGTCCTTCGCGGCCCGTCTCGCGCAGCCAGTAGCCATAGGAGAGCATGGTCACGGTGCCCCCGACGCCGCCGAGCACGGCGAGGAACCAGCGCCACTCGGCGGCGTTCTGCGGCAGCGACGGACGTGCCGCTGCACTGAACACGGCGGTGGGATCGCGCGCCACCAGGAGAATGGCCGTCACGATGACCGCGACGAACATCAGGATGACCACCACCTGCATGATGCGCGCGAAGAGCCGAAAGCCACCGAACCGCACCAGTGCGAGCCCGGCGAGCGAGTGGATGATGCCCCAGATGACCTTGGACTGCTCGGCGGATCCCAGCGGAAGGATCGCCGTCGCGGCGATGCCACAGGCCGTGACCAGCGCCCCGCCGACGGCGATACTCCAGAGGAGGAAGTACACGAGGAAGAGCCACCCGAACCAGGGACCGAGGTTCGTCCACCATCCGTCGAGCAGTGAGCGCCCAGTGGCGAACTGCCAGCGGATGGTTCCCTCGTTGATGGTCCACTTGAGCAGGCTGCCGAGGAGGGCCGCCCAGATGACGACGAGGCCGACGCGCGAGCCGGCCAGGGACGCCGTGACCAGGTCACCGGCGCCGACACCGGTCGCGGCGACGAGGAGCCCCGGGGCGAGCAGTGCCCCGAGGGAGCGTCCGTTGGGGCTGCTGCTCACCGACGGCGGGTCGGTTTTCCGAACATCGCGCCGAGGACGCCGCGGGTGATGGAGCCCGCGACCGCGACCGCCATCGAGCGGGCGACGGAGGTGCCGATGGTGCGGGCGATCTTCTGACCCTCGGTCATGGGCGCTGCGCGCTGACGCGTCGGGGCGGCCGGTGTGCCGTTGGGGATCCGCCCGTTCCCCTGGGAGGCTGCCGCCGCCGCGTCGCGCGACTCGGCCACACGCCGGGCGAGCAACTCCCGCGCAGAGTCGCGGTCGATGGCGGCCGCATACTTGCGGACCTGCGGCGTCTGCAGCCGGCGGGCGAAGTCGTCGGCGGCGAGCGGGTCCATCGACGCGCGTGGCGGAACGAGCATGGTCGCGATCGACGGCGTGGGTGTCCCGCGCTGGGTCAGGACGGTCACCAGCGCCTCGCCTGTTCCGAGCGAGGTGAGCGTTGCCTGGATGTCGTAGTGCGCGGACCTGGGGAAGGTCCGCGCGGCGGCACGCAGGGCCCGTTCGTCGTTCGCGGTGAAGGCCCGGAGGGCGTGCTGCACCCGGTTGCCGAGCTGGGCGAGCACGGACGGTGCGACGTCGGTGGGCGACTGTGTGACGAAGAAGACCCCGACGCCCTTGGACCGGATCAGCCGCACGACCGTCTCGATCTGGTCGACGAGCGCCTTGTTGGCGCCATCGAAGAGCAGGTGTGCTTCGTCGAAGAAGAAGACCAGTTTGGGCTTGTCGAGGTCGCCGACCTCGGGGAGCGTGTTGTACAGCGTGGCGAGCATCCAGAGCATGAAGGTGCTCCAGGCCTGCGGTTTGTCGGGGACGTCGGAGAGTGCGAGGATGGAGATGAGCCCTCGTCCGTCGCGTTCCACCTGGAACAGGTCGTCGAGGTCGAACTCCGGTTCGCCGAAGAACTGGGCCGCCCCGAGCGACTCGAGCCGCACCATCTCGCGCAGAAGAACGCCGACGGTCTGCTTCGAGATCCCGCCGTACTGCTTGATGTCGGCGGCGCCGTCGGCGGTGAGATACTGCAGGACCGCCCGCAGGTCGGAGAAGTCGATCAACAGCAGGTCGTGGTCGTCGCAGTACTTGAACACGAGAGCGAGGACCGAGCTTTGGGTGTCGTTGAGTCCGAGGACCTTGGCGAGCAGCGCCGGGCCGAAGGACGAGACCGTGGCGCGCAGTTGGGCGCCCTTCGCGCCGGTCATCGAGAGGAACTCGACGGGGTAGGGCGACGCGGTCCAGGCGTACCCGCAGGCGGCCGCGCGCTGGTCGATGCGGTCGTTCCTGCTGCCGGCGGCGCCGAGTCCGGAGAGATCCCCCTTGATGTCCGCGAGGAAGACCGGGACGCCGGCCTCCGAGAGCTGCTCGGCGATGAGCTGGAGCGTCTTGGTCTTTCCCGTTCCGGTGGCGCCGGCGATGAGTCCGTGGCGGTTGAGCATCGCCAGTGGGATGCGGACCAGGGGCTCCGGGTGGCTGTGGCCGCCGTGCAGGGGTGCGCCGAGCGTGATGCCGGGTGCCTCAGGGGGGAACGCGGCGCGGGTCTCGTCGAGGAGGGGCTGGGGGAGCATGCCCGGAATATGCGGGTCGGGCCGTGGTGGGCGCGACCCGCAGGTCAGGGCTACCGCGGCTCCGGTCGGCGTTCGGCGAGAAAGGCGAGCCAGCCCTGTTCGAGTGCGTCGATGCCGGCGGGCAGCCCGGGCAGGCCGGCGAGCGCGTCGACTCGAGGCGTGGTGTCGGCCCGGTACCGTGCGATGAGTTCCCGTACGGCGGCCTCGCCCCCGGTCTCCCGGATGTAGCGCAGCAGGGAGTAGGACAGGGGGTAGAAGTGCTCGGCTTCGACCGATTGCTGGGCGGCGGCCTGCGCGGCGGCACTCGTCGCACGATCCGTCCAGATGGTTGTGGTGTCGACGCGCCCGTCTGGTGCGCGCGTGATCGTGCGCGACATCACCTTTCCCCGGAGGGAGTCGGGCAGGTAGTCGCAGTTTCCGCTGCAGGGGTCGATGACGACGGTCTCGTAGGTCGTCGATCCGGCCGTAGTCCGGGGCGATGCTTGTTTCGCATCGTTTTGCGCCTGCACCGGGTGCCGCATCGTCACGAGCGTGGCGAGCGATGGTGTCGCGTCGGAGCGGAACTGATCGAAACGCTGCTGGCGCGGCGCAACTGCCTCGGCCCAGACCGCCCACGCCTCATCGAACCAGTCGGGGGCCGGCGTGCCGTACTTGGTGCGAAACGTGTCGGCATGCGCGATGCCCTCGAACTCGGGGTCCAGCCACATGTGACCGACCTCGTGCAGCCCGGTGTTGGCGCGGAATTCGCGCTGCCGCTCCGGCGTCGACGCGTCCCAGCGGCTGCCGATGTCGAAGACGAAGCGCCAACTGTGCGCGGGCCCGCGGGACATCGTGAAGACCGCTTCATCGCCGGTCTCGAATGCGCCCGCCCGCGGGGATTGCGTCAGGAGCGTTGCAAAGCGGTCGACCAGGTGCTGGCAGGGCCACGGATCCACGCCGCTCACAGCGCCATGCTCTGCGATCACGCACAGCGTCGGGTTGGCGGCGGACGCATCGGGACGGTCGACGGCGCATGCGAGGAGCAGCCCGGACCACGAGAGAAAGAGAGGACGGATCATCGGTTCTGGAGGTCTATGCCCCGATCGGGGACCTGAAGTGGATGAGCGAGTCGCTCACCGCCACGACCAGACGCTGTGGCGTGAGGACGGCGGATTCGGCACGACACAGCGAGGCGTCCAGCTCGGGGTCGTTCGTGCTCAGTGGTACGATGGTGGACTGCACAAGGTCGATGAGCAAGAGGCAATGCGGGGCCAGGGGTTGCAGCACGAGGGCGCGGTCCCCCGACAGTGAGAGGTCCTTGAACAGCGGCGCGCCGAAGACCCGCGCCCCCGCGATCGCCTCGACCGCGGCCACCCGGGTGCCGCGCCGCGCTCGCAACGAGGCCAGCCAATCGTCCGGCAGTGTCCATTCCGCTGTCACTCGACCGTCATCGGCCAGCGCGAGCAGCGCGCCATTCCGGTTCTCAAGCACCAGCAGCGATCCGTCGTTCCGGTACGCCAGCAGATCCATCCCGACGAAGCGCTCGTCGGCCGGGGTGGTGGACGGGGCGCGGACGCCGAGCCCTCCGCGCTCCCGTGCGTCGAACAGTGCCGTCTCCACCAGGATATCGCTCCGCTGGGCTGGTACCGCAAGCCGCCTGTCGGAGCGGAGGGCGAACGGTGTCCCGGGGTATCGCGAGCCGGCCACGCCTCGGAAGCTCCCGTCGTCGGTGAACAGCGAGATCCGGGCATTGCGCCCCTCGCCAACGGCGAGGCCGTGCGCCCATCGCTCCAGGCGGATCACCCCATCGAGCTCGCCCGGTCCGCCGCCTCGACGGCTGACTCGTCGCGACACCTGCAGGGAGGAGTCGAAGAGCACCAGTTGCTGTGCATACCGGTCCAGCGCGGCGAACCCCCCGGGCCGCTCCCGGATCGTCAGTGGATCGAAGTCGGCGACGTGAACAATCGTCGGCACCGGCAGGTGGTGCGCGCGCTGCCATCGCAGCGGTGCCGTCGCCGCGCTGGTGTGCGACGTCCGTGCCGTGTCGCAGCTGCCGATGACCGCGACCAGCGCGATGAGCGCCACGTGGGCGCAGCTCGACCGCATTCCCCGTGAACGCATGGTATCGCTCAGCCGATCGCGATCAACTGCAGACCGGTGTCGCAGTTCACCAGCCAGGTCGAGCCGTCGTTCATCTTGTAGACACCGACGTTGTACGACCCGCTGACGACGACGTTCGCTCCGGACGACGCCGACGTCGTCGACGAGGCGTCACCCGACAGCTTGGCCCCGGGGCCACTGAGCTCCGAGCTGACCGACGTCGTCGTCGAGCCGGACGCGCCCGACGTCTGCGAGATGGTCACCTCCTTCTCACCTTCGGAGAACAGCAGCCCCCCCACGAAATCACCGCCAGTCGCGTTGCTCTTCACCTGGAAGTACGACTGGCACGGCACCTCCGCCCCGGCCATCCCCGGTGCCACCATCGTCACTGCGCCGCACACGGCGGCCACGAACCGCTTCACACTTGTACGCATAACGCCTCCTGCGTGAACTGTCCCCGCGAGCCCCGCGAGGTGGGTCGGCCACGCTGGCCGAACGACCCCGTTCGGGATCGCACAGCAACGCTACCCACGGCACCCCCGCCACCCATCACCAGTCCAGCGCCGGCCGGACCGATTTCGCCCCGATCCCCGGATCGCTTAACTTTCACGGATGGCCTCACTCAGCTCTTCCCGGACCGCCCTCGACACGGCGGTCCTGCACGCCCGCATCCGCGCGCTCGCCGCCGAGCGCAACGCGGTGATCCTCGCCCACAACTACCAGCGTCCCGAGGTCCAGGACGTGGCGGACTTCGTCGGGGACTCGCTGGGTCTTTCGCGGGAGGCCGCCAGGACCGCGGCCGACGTGATCGTCTTCTGCGGCGTGCACTTCATGGCCGAGACCGCGGCGATCCTGTCGCCGCACAAGACCGTCCTGCTGCCCGACCTCGCCGCCGGCTGCTCGCTGGCCGCCACGATCGACGCGGGGCAGTTGCGCGCGTGGAAGGCCGAGCACCCGGGGGCGGTGGTCGTCGCCTACGTGAACACGACCGCCGCCGTCAAGGCCGAGGCCGACTACTGCTGCACCTCGGGCAATGCGCTCGAGGTGGTGAACGCGATCCCCGCCGAGACGCCGATCCTGTTCCTCCCCGACATGTATCTCGGGGCGCACGTGCGCCGCCTCTCCGGCCGGGAGAACCTGCACGTGTGGATGGGCGAGTGCCACGTCCACGCGGGGATCGACCCGGAGCACATCAACCATCAGCGCGCGCTGCATCCGGCGGCCGAGTTCCTGATCCATCCGGAGTGCGGCTGTGCGACGCCCGTGCTCGAAGCGATCTCGGCGGGGGACGTCGATGGCTCGGACGTGCAGATCCTGTCCACCGAGGGCATGATCCGGCGCCCCGCGCAGTCGCCGGCCGATCAGTTCATCGTCGCGACCGAGGTCGGCATCCTGCACCGGCTGCGTCGTGAAAATCCCACCAAGACGTTCTTCGCCGCCAACGACGGCGCCGTGTGCGCCTACATGAAGGTCACCACGCTCGACGACGTCGTCGACGCGCTCGAGCTGATGCAGCATCGCATCACCGTCGACCCGTCGACGGCCGATCGCGCCCGTCTGTCGATCGAACGGATGATCGCGATCGGGGGCCAGCCCTCGCCGGCACCCACCGCAGACCCCGGCGAGTGATGCCCGCGCCGACGGCGCCCTTCCCGCTCGACGAGCTCGACCTGGATCACCTGGTCCACGACGCGCTGTTCGAGGATCGCGCCTTCGAAGATCTCACGTCCATCGCCACGGTGCTGTCGGACCGGCGTGCCCGGGCGCGACTCGTGGCCCGCGAGGACGGCGTCATCTGCGGCATTCCACTCGCTGAGCGCGCGTTCACGCTGCTGAGCGACAAGACGCTGATCCGGATCGAGGCACCGGACGGCACGCGCGTGGGGCGCGGTGACACGGTGCTGCACCTCTCCGGTCATGCCCGGGCCCTGCTCAGCGCCGAGCGCGTGGCGCTGAACTTCCTGCAGTACCTCTCCGGCATCGCCACCCTCACGCGGCGGTACGTCGACGCCGTCCGCGGGACCCCGACGCGGATCCTCGACACCCGCAAGACGCTCCCGGGCTGGCGCGGGTTGGCCAAGTACGCGGTGGCCTGCGGCGGTGGCGTGAATCACCGGATGGATCTCGCCAGTGCCATCCTCATCAAGGACAACCACCTCAGTGCCTGCGACGGCAACGTGGCGCTGGCCATCGAGCGCTGTCGCGCGCTCGCGCCCGCGGGCACGCCGGTGCAGGTCGAGTGCGACGCCGTGACGCAGGTCGACGCGGCGATCCGGGCGGGGGCCGAGATGGTCCTGCTCGACAACATGTCCCTCGAGTCGCTGCGCGCCGCGGTCGCACTCACCCGCGGCCGCGCCATCAGCGAGGCGTCCGGGGGGGTCACCCTGCACACGGTGCGCGGGATCGCCGAGTGCGGGGTGGACCGGATCTCGATCGGTGCCCTGACCCACTCGGTGCCCGCACTCGACCTAGCGCTGGATTTCGACTGATCGCGCCGCGTCGTACGGGCGGACGTCGCGACCCGCGATCACGTAGCCGACCTTGCCGTAGGGACTGTCGATCGTGGCGACGGTCAGCTCGCCTTCGATCAGCATCGGGACCGTGAGGTCGACCGCGACGGCGGTGGCGACCATCTTCACGTAGATCATCTGATTCGGCGGCGGTGGCGGCAGGTGGATGCACGCGCCGAAGTACGGCACCAGCAGGAACTCGCTCACCGCGGAGGCGTCGTCCTCCAGCGGCACCAGGAACCCCGCGATCTGCACACGGCGGCCGTTGAGCGCAGCGATCTCGGGCGGCGCGAATCCGGTGAGCGCGTCGAGCCGCCCCAGCGTCCGCCACGTCGTCGCGACCGTCGGGAGCCGCGACGCGACGCCGGCGCCGACGACCGCTTCGACGTCGGGCGGCGTGCGCCACATCGGCACGATGGCCACTCCGACCACGAAGGCCGCACCGACGACCCACAGGTGCCTCCGCATCCCGCTGCTGCGCGGTTCCGCTCCGTCGCTGGTCATCCATGAAAACTACTCGCGACCGGAGCCTGCGGCGTGTCGCCGGTGCGTCGGGCGACCTGCGTCCGGTGGCCCGTTATCTTGCAATGCTGTGAGCATCCCTGACTCTTCCGACCGTTCCACGTGGCGCCTCGCCTGGGGCATTCTGCTCTCGGGGCTCGTGGTCCGGTTGATCATCGCCGCGGACTTCCCGCTGCTGGCCGACGAGGCCTACTACTGGACCTGGTCCCGCGACCTCGGCCTCGGCTATTACGACCATCCGCCGGTCATTGCGCTGATGATCGCCGCCGGGACGGCGCTGTTCGGCGATACGCCGATCGGTGTCCGGTTCGTGCCGAATCTCCTGGGGTTCGTGACCGGCGGTGTCCTGATCATCACGGCGCGGCGGCTGGCGGGTGTCACGGCGGCCCTGCACGTCGCGCTGATGATGACGCTGGTGCCTGTGGCGGCCGCGGGGTTCATCCTCGCGACGCCCGACGCGCCCCTCCTCGCCGGGGTCGCGGTCGCGTGGCTGGCGGTCCTGCGCGCGGCGGATGATGCGACGCGCCCATCGGCGCGCTGGCTGTGGTGGGCTGCGGCCGGGGTCGCGATCGGCGTGGCCATGGCCTCGAAGTTCACGGGGGTCCTCGTCCCGGCGGCGATCGCGATCAGTTGCGCGCTGATCCCGCGCTATCGCGAACTCCTGCGATCGCCCGGCCCGTACCTCGCGGTGGCCATTGCCTCCGTGCTGATGGCGCCGGTGGTCTGGTGGAACGCCCGGCACGACTGGGTGACGTTCGCCTTTCAGATCGACCACGGGCTCGGCAGCCTTCCCACCCGGAGCGCCGGGGCGACCGCGACCAGACTCGCGGAACTCTTCGGCGGACAGCTCGGGCTGACCGGGGTCCTGATCGGCCTGCTGATGGTCGCTGCCGCGGTCCGCGCGATGCGGATCGAACGGGATCACGCCAGCCGGCTGCTGGCGCGCAGCTCACTGCTGATCTTCGGCTTCTTCGTCGTGTCCGCCTTCCAGAAGCCGGTCGAGGCCAACTGGCCCGCCGTGGCGTACCCGTCGTTCGTGCTGGTGCTCGCCGCCGCGATCGCGCGGGGCTTCGCGCCGTCGCTCACGCGCGGCGCGCACGTGCTGAGCGGGCTGCTCACGCTCGTCGTCTATGCCTACGCGCTCGGGGTGCTGCCTGCCGTGGACGTGCAGCCGCCGAACCGCGATCCGTTCAACCGGGCCCACGGGTGGGATCAGCTCGCGGAGGTGATGGATGCGCACCGCGTCGAGGTGCAGCGCGCGCTGCGCGCCTTCCTGCCGGGGCCCTCGTCCCCCACGGTCCACCTGGCGGCGAACGTCTACCAGGACGCGGCGCACCTGGCCTTCCGCGTACCTGGTCGGCCCTTCGTCCCGGCCCTCAACGTGGCCTCGCGCGCGAATCAGTTCGACTTCTGGCCGGGGTTCGCCGAGCGTGCCGCGCCCGGCGACGCCATGATCCTCGCCCTCGACACGCTTCCGCTCTCGCTGGCGGTCGTCGATTCGCTCGCTGTGCACTTCGGCGACGTGACCCCCATCGAGGTTGTTCCGCTGTCGCGCGGTGATCGGCCCGTGACGTGGCGGCGACTCTGGCTCTTCACCGACTGGCGTGGCAGCTGGCTTCCGCGCCCCATTCCCGGCACCCCATGACATCCATCGACCCGATCGCGTTCGCCGCCACTCACCGCGCGCGCTTCCACGAGGAGCTGTTCGCCTTCCTGCGGATCCCGTCCGTGAGCGCTCGCTCGGAGCACGACGGCGACACGCGTCGCACGGCGGAGTGGTTTGCCGAACACGCCCGCGCCATCGGGCTGACCACCGAGGTGATGGAGACGGGTGGGCACCCGGCGGTGGTCGCGGAGTGGCGCGGGGCACCGGCTGGCGCCCCGACGGTCCTGATCTATGGGCACTACGACGTGCAGCCGGCGGAGCCGCTCGAGCTGTGGACGTCGCCGCCCTTCGAGCCGACCATCCGTGACGGCCGGATCTACGCGCGCGGTTCGGTCGACGACAAGGGGCAGCTGTTCCTGCACCTCAAGGCCATCGAGGCCCATCTGGCGACGCGTGGTGCGCTGCCGGTGAACGTGGTCGTGCTCGCGGAGGGCGAAGAGGAGGTGGGGTCCGAGCATCTCGCCGCGTTCGTGGAGCGTCACCGTGAACGGCTCGCCTGCGACTGCGTGGTGATCTCGGACTCCGCGATGTTCGCGCCGGGCATGCCGTCGTTGCTCTGCTCGCTGCGGGGGCTCGCGTATTTCCAGATCGACGTGCAGGGGCCGGCGCAGGATCTGCACAGCGGGACCTACGGCGGCGCCGTCGCGAATCCGGCCATGGCGCTCGCGCGGATGCTGGCGACGCTGCACGATGCCGAAGGGCGCGTGCGCATTCCCGGGTTCTACGACAACGTTCGCGACTGGCCCGACGCCGTGCGCGCAGGCTTCGCCGCGCTGCCGTTCGATGAAGCGCGCTTTCTCGCCGACGTCGGCGCCGTCTCGCTGCACGGCGAGCAGGGGTATTCGACGCTGGAGCGGATCTGGACGCGCCCGACCTGCGAGGTCAACGGCCTGCTGAGCGGGTACACGGGCGAGGGTGCGAAGACCGTGCTGCCGGCCAAGGCGATGGCCAAGGTCAGTTGCCGGCTGGTGCCGGCCCAGACGCCGGCGGAGATCGAGGCCAGGATGGCGGCGCATCTGCAGCAGGTCGCGCCACCGGGCGTGACCGTGCGCGTCACGCACCTCCACGGCGGCATGCCGTGGCGCGGCGAACTGAGTGGCCGGTTCGTGGATGCGGCGCAGCAGGCGCTGACGACCACGTTCGGCCGCGAAGCGGTGATCGCGGGCAACGGCGGTTCGATCCCCGTGGTCGGGGACTTCGAGCGGATCCTCGGCGCGCCCGTGCTGCTGATCGGCTTCGGGCTGCCCGGCGAGAACGCACACGCGCCCGACGAATGGATGGCCGTCGAGAACTTCGACCGCGGGATCGACGCGGTGGTCCGACTGTGGGACGGGTTGGCGACGTAGGTGCTAGTGGCTCTGAAGAGGAACCCGAGCCAGGAGAGTTGTCATTCACGCTTCTGGCGACTCGGGGGCTTATGTTGGAGAACACCGAATGTGACTCGGTGTGTCACAGCGCGCCCCAGTGTGCCACGTGGAAGCGGGAGCATTCGGTCGGCCAGAGCCGCAATCCTTCGTGACACGACGCCTCGACCGACCGCAATCGTGCGCTCGGTGAGACTGGCCGGAGACACGACGTCGTGGAGACTGAGGCAAATCGAATCGGCCTCATCTGCTGGGATGAGTATCCCTGCGCCCGCAAGGATCGCTTCATGGACTGCAAATATTCGCTGATCGGATTCCTGGAGCGATGAGGCGGCACATATCAATAAACCTCAACCACAGCAAAATCCCTCGAAGAAGATGGACGCGGTGTTCGTCTGCTTGCCAAGCTTCGCATCGGCACTCCGAGCGTGCGTTTCACGAGCCCCGACGCACTTTCCGGAAGCCGCAGCTCGATCGCCCGGCCGGCCGCCTTCATCGTCAACCCACGCGTTACCAACGCGTAAAGCCACCCAACCGTCGCCCGGTGGACCATGTGCAACGGCGAGTCGGAGAACGCACGCTGGCAGTGCCGACGCAGCGTCGTGTCTGACATCCCAACCGCGACTGCGAGTAACTGCGCGGGCCGATGGCGATCGCTCTTGCTCCAGCGCGACCATGCTGCGATGTACACCGAAGCATGCACAATGGCTCGACAGCGAGAGGATGGTCTCACCGATGCGCCAAGGACAAACTCCACCACCTCACGGAGTGGAACGGCGCATCGAGGGTCACTGGTCGTGACTGCCGTGAAGAATGGGGCCAGCAGTGAACCGACGGTTGGGCATAGGTTTGCATCGACTCCAAGTCCACTCAGCTCGTCAATGAGCTGACAGCACCGTGGCGTCACGAAGTACATGAAGATAGCTCGACGACCCAGTCGATTCACGATGGTGCTGACTTCCGCTGTTGTCCGGAACTGCTGGAGTTCAAGCACGAACAGACCCGAGGCAATTCCGCTTGCCTGGCTTCCACCCGCGCCGCTAGGGGCTGCTTCTGCGGCACAGTCTGCTACAAGTGAAGTGGCCTCGATTTGATGGACGGTGCTGCGCCTCCGATGCTCGAGGTCTGAAATGCCGGCCACCATCGCGCCAGTCGGGTCGATCGCACCTGCGGAGGCGAGAGTCGCCACCTTCGGCAGCGGCATGATCCACCTGCGGTAGTTATCCCGGCTTCATTTGCTATACAGGCAATGCGAGGCCACTCTGAAAGCGACTCTGCCTGGTCGAAATCGCATGCAAGGTGGGCGATTTCACGCATTGCACGAATGTCGCAGCCATCGTAGTGTATGCCAAAGTGCGCAGTCGCACGACCCCACGCAGAGCTTTGGATAGTCGCTGAGACGCCACTGATGGTACGGCGGCGAGAGCGCCAATCCTCTCACGCACGAGCGTGACCGACGTCAGTCGAGAGTTGGGTGATCGGAAGCGCGATGCGAAGTATGCTGTGCCGGTGTGTGCTGGTGGTGGCAGCCGTTGAACTGGCTGGGCGGATCGCGCTCGAATGGCCACGACACGCGACCGTGTGGGCGAGTGATACTCTCATCGGAGGTTGGGGAGATGGGCATCGCACCATTGAGCAGGCTTGTTGTCACGATGGTGTGTCTAGGACTGATCGAAAGTCCGGGGCACGCGCAGTGGCTCGAGTGGGGAGTGGACAGGGGACTCCTGGTGGTCGTTACAGATGGAGACCAGCGATCGGCGGGAGGGGGATACACGCTTCGCGCGGGAACGGCCGCACCTGATCGACGTGTGGGAGCGGAAGTCCGCTACACGGTGCGGGATGACCGGCGCGTTGATGAGGCGTGGGATGGAGTCACCACGATCGGCATGAACGTGCTGGTATCTGGACGGCGTGGTGGGTCAGCGGTATCATCCGGCCCACGCTCGTATTGACCATCGGCTCCGCCGCCGGCGTGATTCCGCCGAAAGGCGCTCGTGCGCGCGGTGGTGTCGTTGGCCTGAACGTCGGTGTCGGGGTCCGCATTCCGTGGGGCGACGACAACGTGCGTCTGGAATGGACAGCCGAGCGGGACATCTCGCGATGGGGAGGCGCGTCAGCCATCGCCATCCCCACACGTTTCGCCTCGGGCCTGCGAGTCGGATTGTCCAGCGTGCGGTGACTGAGGGTGGTTGCCGAAGCGAACAATCGCTGGCACAGCTCACTCCAGCCGGGCCTTCAATATCTCCGGACTGCGCCCGCCGCAGTGAGTACTGCGGCGGGTGCCACCGCCACCGCCACCGCGCTGCGCGCCACCCCGCACTGCCTGACGGGCTCAGAGCCCGTCGAGCAACGCGTCGTTGTTGTGCGTCGCCGCGATGCGCTTGATCAGCCACTCCATCGCCGCTTGCGGCGGCATCTGCTGGAGTCCGCGGCGCAGCGTGTAGATCGCGTCGAGTTGTTCGGGGTCGTACAGCTTCTCCTCGCGCCGCGTGCCGCTGGTCGCGATGTCGAAGGCCGGGAAGATGCGCTTCTCCGCGAGCGAACGGTCGAGCTTGATCTCGCAGTTGCCCGTGCCCTTGAACTCCTCGAAGATCACGT
>CAYSFN010000040.1:0-21730 GCA_964430045.1 uncultured Gemmatimonadaceae bacterium | reverse complement strand
TTGCAGGAGCCGCCATGTCCTTCCGCATCCTCGTCCCGCTCGACGGGTCCTCGCTCGCCGAGGGCGCGGTGCCGCTGGCGGTCGCCATCGCCGACCGGGCGGACGGGGAGCTGGGGCTGGTCCGCGTGCACGTGCCCTCCATCCCGATCGGCGCGGTCGGTGACCTCGGTGTTCCGCTCTACGACCCGGCGTGGGACGCCGCCCTGCACGGTTCGGCGGAGAGCGACCTGCGCAGCGCCGCCGTCCGCGTGCTCAACGACCACGGGATGCCGGCGGCCACGTACCTGCGGACGGGGCTGAACATCGCGGCCGAGATCGAGCACGCCGCAGAGGAGTTTCGCGCCGACCTCATCGCGATGACCACGCACGGGCACGGCGGGCAGTCCCTGGCGTGGATCGGCAGCATCGCCGACGCCGTCGTCCGCACCACCCACCGGCCCGTGCTGATCACCCCGGACCGCGCGGTGTCACGCGGCACGAGCATCCGCCGCATCCTCGTGCCGCACGATGGCTCCGAGCCCTCGGACACGGCGCTGCACACGGCGATCCGGCTCGCGACCCTGCACGGCGCCTCGATCGCCCTGGTCCGCGTGATCGCGCCGCCGATCGTCGGCGACGTCCTGACCGCGTTGTCGTCGGAGGCGCTCGACCGCTTCGGCCTGGACGCGATCACCGTCGAGGCCAAGGCCGAACTCGACGCGACCGCCGCCGCGGTGCGGGCCCACGTGCCGACGGTCACGGCCACGGTCCTCGTGCACGCGAATCCTGCCCGGGCGCTCCTGGAGCACGCGGGGGAGACCGATCCGGATCTGATCGCGATGGGCACGCACGGACGCGGCGTGTCGCGGCTGTTCGTGGGCAGCGTGGCGGACAAGGTGCTCCGCGGGAGCGGGCGCACCGTGCTCGTGCAGCGCGCGCCGCTGCCCTGATTGCCGCGGAGGCGGCGGGCGCGTAGTCTCTCCGGTGATGCCTGAAGAGACCGCGCTGCCGCTCTGGCTCGCCTTCGTCAATTCCGGGGTGCGCGAGTCACGCCGCGATGCCCTGGGGAGCTTCGACGCCTATGTGGGCTGGCTGCGGCAGGCGGCCGTGCTCCACGACGAGCGGGCCGCGCTCCTCCTGCTCCGTGCGCCCCTGCAACCAGCCGGTGCGACGGCGGCGCTCCTCGAGGCGCGCCGCATGCGGGCCGCGCTGGCCCTGTTGACCGACCGCACACTCCCCGCCACCCGGGGCCGCGATCCCGCCATTGCCGAGTTGAACCGCGTGCTCGGCCGCACGGCCGGCATGCGCCAGATCGTCGCCGACGGCGCGACAAGCTTCTCGTGGGAGTTCGTGCCCACCGGCGATGCGTTCGCCGGTCTGCTCCTCCCCGTCGTGGAGTCGGCGACCGAAAGCCTGGTGCGGGGCGACCTGGCGCGGGTCGCCACGTGCGCGGCCCCGGGGTGTCAGCGGGCGTTCCTCGATCGCAGCAGAAACCGGTCGCGGCGCTGGTGCACGATGGCCGGGTGCGGCAACCGCGCCAAGCAGCGGCGCCTCAGCGCGTCGCCAGGTGGCCCGGCGTGACCGCGTGCGTGCGTGTGCGCGTGTGCGGCTGACGCGGCCTGCTACCGCCGACCCTTGCCGCGACCGCCACCCTTGCCGCCCCGCCCCTTGCCACGACCACCGTCGCGCCGCGCGTCGTGCCCACGCCCGCCGCCGTGCACACGGCGACCATCCCGCTGGGTGCGACGCACCTCGTCCACCAACGGTCGGCCGCCACGGCCGCCTCCGCCGCGGCGCACCTCGTCCTCGCCCCACGGACGGTCCAGGGCCTCCTGCAGGGCCGCCAGCGACGCCCCGCGTGCCGCACCCCGCGCGCCGCGTGGCACCACGAAGCGCAGCGGACGGTCCAACGTCGGCAGCTCCTCCTCGACCAGCGAGCGCGCCAGCTTCTCGTGCACCCGCAGCCGCGCGACGCCGAACGGCGCGCCGTCGGCGTCGTACTCCACGTCGTACTCGATCGGCACCGCGCGTTCGCGGATGAGCACCGCACCAGGCAGCGCATCCAACTGCCGACGCTGCTCGGCGGGGACCAGTTCGGTCAACTGCAGCCGGGGCCGCGCCGCGCGCCACTGCTGGACGTCGTCCACGCCCTCCAGGGCCTGCTCGTACAGTGCGGTGAGTTCCTCGACGCCGAGCCGGGGCGTGCTGCCGCCGCTGCGCCGCCAGTACTCGCGCACCGCACCGACGTCGCGTTCGGCGCGCCGCACCGCCGGGTGCAGGGCCTCGCCCGTCGCGAGGGCCCTCGCCAGCACGCGCCGCGCCGCGGGCCCATCCTCACCGGGCCAGCGGCGCAGCGGCTGTTCGTCCGACTCGAGGTCGAAGCCGAAGTAGCTCACGCGGTGTCGCAGCATCAACGGCGTCTGCGCGTGTTCCGGGTCGAAGCGAATCTCCGGCGGATGCTCGCGGGCGTGGCGACGGATCAGGTCGTGCGGGATCTGCGTTCCCTCGACAGCCGCGCGCGGCGTCCCGAACCGGTCCGCGAAGTAGCGGATGGTCCCGGCGACGCCGCCCCAGCTCCCGCACATGCTCGTACGCGAGACGCGCGCCGACTCGCCCTCCGCCGTCTCTTCGTCGATCACGAGCGCGAAGGGCATCAGGCGTGCCAGCAACTCCTGAAACGCCCGCAGCACACGGTCCCCGGCCTGTGGCAGCGCACCCGGCAGCGGCAGCTTGAGCGCGCGATACACGCTCGCCATCGCCAGGGCCGCGTCCTCGAGCGCCTTCACCAGCACGCCGCGCGCCTCGGCCCACTCGGCCACGTCCTCGTGGAACAGGTGCCGCGGCAGGCCGTAGACGTCACCCACGAAGCCATGACGGGTGTAGGCCTCCGCGTACACGTTGTACGCCGTGAGATGATCGCTGCCGCTGACCGCCAGCCCGCGCAGGTCGCGCTCGTCGCGCGTCATCCGGTGCAGCGACTCGATCCCGCTCATGACCGCGAGCGCCGGCAGCAGGGCGTCGTCCGCGTGGACCAGCAACTCGGCCCAGGGACGTTCGCAGGGCATCGCCTCGACGGCCCGGCCGTAGCGCGTGAGCACACCCTGTTCGGCGATCCCGCGGTCCTCGAGCAGCGCGAGCGCCCGGCGGTATGCCACCCGGTCCAGCGGCACGGGGAGGTCGAGTTCGTCGGCGCGCACGCCCAGCGCGGCGCAGGTCAGCGCGACGCGCTCGGAGTCCCCCGCCAGCTGAAACTCCGGCGCGATCGGGCGCAGCGCGCCGAAGTCGAGATCACGGTCGCTGAGGATGAAGACGCGGCCCCCGGGGACGCGCCCATGCACGCGGCCCGCCATCTGCAGAATCTCGTTCGGGCCGAGGGTGAGCTTCGTGAGCACGTTGCGACCGCGCGCGATCACGTTCGCGAAGCGCGTGTCGTCGATCACGACCGTGTCGAGCCCGCGCACGTTGAGGGCGCTCTGGCCGGCGGCGGTCATCGTCAGCAGGAACGGCCCCGACACGTCACCGTCGAGGAAGGGCCGGATCACCCGGATCGGTTCGCCGCCGTGATAGTGCGCGACGGTCAGGCGCGGCCAGCGGGACCGCACGCTCTCCGCGACCTGCTCCACCATGGCCCGCGTGGGCAGGAACACCCCCACGCCGCGCTTCTCCCTGACCACGCGCGCCAGCCACTTGTCGTCGAGAAAGCTGACCGGGTCCTTCGCCTCCACGCGCACGTCCGCCGCGCGCGCCGGGTCGAAGACGGTGCTCTCGATGACCGCGGCCGCGTTCAGGTACCGGCGGTAGAACCCCGGATCGACCGTCGCGGACAACCAGATGAACCGGCAGCCCGTGCGCTTGCCGAGCGCGAGGCAGAGCTCCAGTTCGGCGGAGGTCTGGTGGACCTCGTCCACCACGAGCGTGTCGCGGCTCGAGATGTCGCCATCCTGGAACCAGCGCCGCGCGATCCCGGTCGTCACGATCACGACATTCCACGACGGCGACTCCGGCGTGGCCTCGCGCTCGCGATTGATGACACCGACGCGCAGGTCGTCCGTCCCCAGCAGGGCTGCCGCGATGGGGCGCACCGCGAGCGTCTTGCCCGTGCCGGTGCCCGCCATGATACCGAAGGGTTTGCGGGCCTCGGCGAGCGCCGTCAGCTCGCGCCCGTGACGCTCCCAGAGGATCGTCTCGATGTCCAGGTCGAACGCGAGTTCGATGGTCTCGCACGCCGCGCGCGTCGGCGCGATGACGATGACGCGCCCGGTCGGCGGACCCGCGGCGACGAAGGACTCGCGGTCGAGTGGAAGGTAGGGGTCACGGACGTCGCGCACGCGTGGAAGCTAATGGAGGGGGCGGTGCGCCTCTGCGCGGCCCGCATCGGCGAGCGAGCGACGACGACCCCGGCCACCGTGCTCGCGCCCGGCACTACCCCGTCGAATCGCGGCGAACCGTCGAGTCGCGGCGGCCGCTGGAATCGCGACGGACTGCGGAGTCCCGCCGCGCCGACCCACCCCCCGCGCGCGGCGGCGCGACGGGCGGCGCGCCGCCGCGCGCGCCAGCCAGCGCCGCCGGCAGCGGCAGCGACTTCGAGCGCAGCAACTGGCTCACGCCGCCGCTGCGACTGGAATCCTTGCTGGGCCCGAAGATCACGCGTCCGTTGGGCGGACTGTTGCGCATCGCGGTGGGGCAGTCGGTCGGCGCGGGTTGCTTGGCCGCCGGTACACCCTGCACCCAGATGCGGCACATCCCGGCAGGCGGCAGGTACGCCGCTGGCACCGACGACTCCGTCGTGCGCGCCTGCCCACCAGCGATCGCCGGCAGGACAAGGATCAACACAGGAATGGCGCGAAGGACTGGCGGCACGGGACGAACCGGTGGGAGGTGACCCGTGAAGTTACCCCGCGGCGCGCGCGGTGTTCACCCCTCGACCGGCCCGGGGGGATCCCCGGGGGGCGGATCACCCCCGCCGTCGGGCGGCGGCACACGGCCGCGTCCACCCCCCGGCGGCGCTCCCGGCGGGGGAGGACGGCGGACCACCCGCTCTCCCCGCAGCCCGACGCGCTGGACGAGGTCGTCGAAGCGCGGATCGCCGCGCAGGGGGTCCCAGATGTGCAGCGTCAGGGGCTCGGAGGCGAACGCGGGATCACGCGCATCGGCCGCCTTGAACAGATACGCGAACGCACTGTCGCGCTCGCCCAGTGCGACGAGGACCTTCGCGGTGGCCGTGGCCGCCCACGGGGCGTCCGGCGACGTGCGGAGCCGCGAGAGCATCTCCTCGGCACGCCGGCGCTCGCCATTCAACGCGAAGGCCGCGCCGAGCGCACCCAGCACGGCGGGCGCATCGGGGGACAGGGTGCGCGCCGCCTGGAACTCGCGAATCGCGTCGGTCGTCCGACCACCATCCAGCAACAGGGTGCCGTAGACGAGTCGCGGCACGAGCAGCGTTGGTGCCGCCTCGGTCGTGCGACGTGCGGTGGCCAACGCGCTGTCGGGCGAACCGGTCGAGTGACGCGCCAGGGCACGGAAGGTGGCGATCCCCGGACTCGCGGGGTCCAGCACCTCGGCGC
The DNA here is from genome assembly GCA_964430045.1 of uncultured Gemmatimonadaceae bacterium. GTDB lineage: Bacteria > Gemmatimonadota > Gemmatimonadetes > Gemmatimonadales > Gemmatimonadaceae > DASRAP01. Next base: position 16,187 of record CAYSFN010000040.1, on the reverse strand, counting down.
GGCGCAGCACGTCGGAGGCCCCGGGCCCGTCGCCGCGCCGCAGGCGCAACTCGCCCATCCATTGCAGCGCCAGCGCATCGTCCTGGTCCAGCGCCAGTGCGCGCGTCAGGTCGCGTTCCGCGGCATCAAACTCCCAGCGCAGCATCTCCAGCATGCCGCGCGCCGCGTATCCGGCCGCGAGCCGCGGATCCAGCTGGATCGCGCGTTCCGCCGCGGCCAGCCCGCGCGTGCTCGCCGTGCTGGCATCGCTCGTCGTGACGGAGGGCACCTGCGCCTGCGTCGTGGCGATCGCCGCCCAGGCCCGGGCGAAATTCGAGTCCCGTCGCACGGCGGCGTCGAACTCCCGCAGCGCCGCGCCGAGGGACCCGGCATCGCGGCGTTGGGCCAGCGCGAGACCGCGCAGATAGTGGTCGTAGGCGACGGGGTCGACGACGCTGCGCGCGACCAGCGTGACCGGAGCGGCCGCACTGGCCACCGGTGCCGCCGCCGGCACCGGCGGCGCGCGGGGCGGCTGCTGCGCGACGGCGGCATCGACGGGCACGCCGAGCTCCTCGCCCACCGCGTCGACGACCGACTGCGCCAGCTCATCCTGGACCGCGAACAGATCGGCGCCGGCGCGGTCATACACGTCGGACCACACCGTGAAGCCATCGGTCGCACTCACCAGCCGCGTCGTCACGCGGATGCGTTCGCCCTGCCGCTGCACGGTGCCCTCGAGCAGATACGACACGCCGAGATCGCGGCCGATCTCCGCAGGGGTGGCCCCGCGCTGCTGCGCCAACTGCGACGCCGAGCGTGACACCACGCGAAAGTCCCCGACGCGCACGAGCGCACTGGCGAGCTCGTCCGTCATGCCGGCCGCGAGATACTCGTCGGTCGAGTCCGCGCTGAGACTGACCAGCGGCATGACGGCGATGGATCGCGCGTCCACCGCCGCCGCCGGGATCGTGGGAGGAGGCGCGGAGCCTCCGCCCTGCGACAGGCGCAGCGTGGGGGCGACGAACACGCCCAGCATGATGAGCACCGCGGCGGCCACGAGCACTCCAGCGACCTGCGAACGCCGCGCGGGCCGTGTGGTCACCGTGACCGGGATCGACGGGGCGGACGCGAAGGCGCCGCTCACCATCGCCGGATCCTCGAGCGCCTGCGCGACCTCGAGCGCCGACGACGGGCGCGCGACGGGCTCCTTGTGCAGGCAGGACATCACGAGGTCCGCGAGCGCCCGCGGCACGTCGGGGCGTGCGGCGGCGATCGGCGGCGGCGGCTCGGCGATATGGGCGGCCATCAACTGCGCCGGCGAGCGGCCCGTGAACGGCGTCGCCCCCGTCAGCATCTCGTAGGCCATGACGCCGAACGAATACAGGTCGGTGCGCGAGTCGGTGTTCGGGTCGCCCGCCGCCTGCTCCGGCGCCATGTACGCCGGCGTCCCCAGCGCCATCCCGGCCGCCGTGATCGGCCCCGTCCGCGCGGCCTCCACCCGGTCCTCGCGCGCCGAAGTGAGCGCCTTCGAAATGCCGAAGTCCGCGACCACGGCGGCACCGGCGGACAACAGCACGTTGTCCGGCTTGATGTCGCGATGCACCACGCCGCGCTCGTGCGCGTAGGCCAGGGCGCGCGCCACGTCGCGCAGGATCGTCACCGTCTGCGCGATCGACAACGGGCCCTGCCGCTCCAGGCGCAGGCGCAGCGATTCGCCGTCGACGAAGGGCATCGTGAAATACGGCAGCCCCTCGACTTCGTCGGTGGTGAGGATCCCGACGATGTTGGGGTGCTGCAGGGAGGCGATGGTCAGGATCTCGCGCCGGAACCGCTCGTGCGAGACCGTCGCCGCCAGGTCCGGCGGCAGGACCTTGAGCACCACCCGGCGATCCAGCGCGGTCTCGCGGGCCACGTACGTCCGCGACATCCCCCCGCCCCCGAGCTCACGCTCGATGACGTACTGGTCGTGCAGAGCAGCCTGCAGCCGCTCGGGGGAGTCCAGTCGGAACATGATCTCAGGAAGGGGGGATCGCGGCACACCGGTGTGACACCGCTCCCCGCCGGCAGGGTTCACTCCCCGCGGTGCGATGATCCATCACTACAGAGAGTAGACGCCGCGAACCGCGCTTCGGTAAGTCCGCGCACCCGCTCCACCACGCTACCGCGACCGCGGCTCGCCGAAACTCACCCCCGTCGCACGGGCCGTCCGCACCACGTCGTGGCTGGGATCGACCCGTTTCAGCTCCTGCAGCACCTCGGCGATGGGCACCGTCACGATGTGCGGCGACTGCAGGGCGACCATGTGCCCCCACTTGCCCGCCGCCAGCGCCTCGATCGCCGCCCCGCCGAAGCGGGTCGCCAGCAGGCGGTCGTAGCCCGTCGGCATCCCGCCGCGCTGCAAGTGTCCGAGCACCATCGACCGGGCTTCCTTGCCCGTCCGCTCCTGGATCGCGGCCGCCAGCCCGTCGGCGAGCCCGCCGACCCGCTTCGCCTGCCCGGGCAGCGACGCCCCGATGACCGACGTGCTCCCGCCGATCGGTTTCGCCCCCTCCGCCGCGACCACCAGGGTGTAGCGGCGGCCGCTCGCGTCCCGGTCCCGCACCACCTGGCAGACGGCGTCGAGATCGTAGGGAATCTCCGGGATCAGGATCACGTCCGCCGACCCGGCGAGACCGGCGTGCAGGGCGATGAACCCGGCATCCCGCCCCATCACCTCCAGCACCATCACGCGGTCGTGACTCTCCGCCGTGGTGTGCAGCTTGTCGATGGCCTCCAGCGCGGTGCTGACCGCCGTGTCGAACCCGAAGGTCGTGATCGTCCCGGACACATCGTTGTCGATGGTCTTCGGCACGCCCACGATCCGCACCCCGCGCTCGAACAGGCGCTGTGCGATCGCCAGCGACCCGTCCCCGCCAATGGAGAGGATCGCCTGGATGCCAAGGTTCTGCGCGTTCGCGATCAGCTCGTCGCTGCGATCCACCGTGCGGTAGCTCCCGTCGGCCTCGCGCAGCGGGTACTCGAAGGGGTTGCCCCGGTTGGTCGTGCGCAGGATCGTGCCGCCGAGGTGCTGGATCCCGCGCACCAGCTCGCGCGTCATGGGCACGATCTCGTCCTCGCCAAGCAGCCCCATGTAGCCCCGCTTGATGCCGAGCACGGTCCACCCACGGTCCAGTGCGGACAACGTCGCCGCACGGATGACGGCGTTGAGCCCCGGGGCGTCGCCGCCGCCAGTCGAAATCGCGATGCGCATGCCGGGAAATTAGCGACACGCACCTCACCCGCGCCTGTCGCAGCGCGTAGCTTCCGCACAACCCCAGCCCTCAGCCCCATGCGCCGACTCCTGCTCACGCTGTTCGCCCTCCCCTTGAGCGCCGCTGCGCAGTCCCCCGGCGCCCTGCACCCGGTGATCGACCGCTTCGCGGCGGACGCGAACGCGCAGGTCGTCCACTGGCGCCGGGACATCCATCAGCACCCCGAGCTCTCCGGCGAGGAGCAGCGCACCGCCGCGCTGGTCGCCGAGGCGCTCGTGGCCATGGGGATCGAAGTGCGCACGGGGGTCGCCAGGCACGGAGTCGTGGGCGTGCTCCGCGGCGCACGCCCCGGGCCGACGGTCGCCCTCCGGGCCGACATGGACGCCCTGCCCGTCGCCGAAGCGACCGACCTGCCGTTCAAGTCCACCGTGCGGACGCAGTACCGGGGCCAGGAGGTCGGCGTGATGCACGCCTGCGGGCACGACGCCCACGTCGCGATGCTGCTCGGTGCCGCGCAGGTCCTGTCACGGATGCGCGACCGGCTGCCCGGCACGGTCGTGTTCATCTTCCAGCCCTCGGAAGAGGCCGCCCGCGACGGGGCGCCCCTGATGATCGCGGAGGGCGTGCTCGACGCGCCCAGGGTCGACGCGATCTTCGGGCTGCACGTCTTCCCCGGTCCCGTCGGCGAGATCAGCTACCGCGAGGGGCCGCTGATGGCCAGCTCCGACAACTTCCGCATCGCCATCCACGGGCGGCAGACGCACGGCGCGCGCCCCTGGGACGGCACGGACCCGGTGGTGGTCGGCGCCCAGGTCGTCACCGCGCTGCAGACGCTCGTCAGCCGCCAGACGGACCTCACGCTCACGCCGGCCGTGGTCACCGTCGGCGCGTTCAACGGCGGCGTGCGCGAGAACATCATTCCCGACAGCGCGGTGCTCATCGGGACCATCCGCACCTTCGACAACGACGTGCGCGCCCGCCTGCACGAGCAGGTGCGGCGCACCGCCACGGGCATCGCGGCGAGCGCGGGCGCACGCGCGGTGGTCGAGATCGACGTCGGCAACCCCGTCACCGCCAACGACAGCAGCCTGATGCGCAGCGTGCTGCCCACGCTGGAGCGCGTCAGCCCGGGCCGCGTGAAGATCGCCAAGCTCTCCATGCCCGCCGAGGACTTCTCGCATTATCAACTGCGCGTGCCGGGGGTGTTCCTCTTCCTCGCGGCGACCCCCGCCGACGTCCCGCTCGACCAGGCCCCGGCCAACCACTCGCCGCTCTTCCACGTCAACGAGGACGTGCTGCCGCTCGGTGTCCGGACGCTCGCCTCCCTCGCCGTGGACTACCTGCACCGCGCCCGGTGACCCGCGGCGCGCTCAGCGCCGGAGCACCGCCCTCGCAACCGGGAGCACCAGCGCGGCCCACTGCGCCTGCATCGCCGCGCTGGGGTGCAGACCGTCCGCCACCACCGCGGACGGGTCAGCCCGGCTGGCCGGCGTGATGTCGACCCACGCCGCCGCCCGCGCCTGGGCTGCGTCGCGGGCGGCGGCGTTGAACGCGTCGATCTCCGCCGCGACCGTCGCACGGTCGCGATCCACGTTGAACGGCGTCACGCCCCAATCCGGAATGCTGACGACGACCACCCGCGACGCCTCGCCCCCCGCGAACCCGATCGCGCGCTCCAGCAACCCGTGGAACTGCACACGGTACTCCTCGACGGAGCGCCCGCGGTACTGGTTGTTCACGCCAATCAGCAGCGTGACGAGATCGTACGGCCCCTGCGGTCGCCGGGCGGTGATCGCCGCGTCGAGCTCGTCCGTGGTCCAGCCGGTGCGGGCGATGATCTCGGGGGCGGCCATGGGTAGCCCCGCCTCGCGCAATGCGGCCGCCAACTGCACCGGCCAGCGCTCCGACTCGCCGACGCCCTCACCGATCGTGTAGGAGTCCCCGAGTGCCAGGTGGCGCGCCTGCGCCCCGGCCACTACTGACCGCCCCGGGGGATCTGGACGCCCGTGAACTCGCTCAGCCGCACCAGCGCGCTGTCCTGGCGCGTCGCGACCCGCACCAGCGAATCGACACGCATCTCGAGGTCGGCGACGTAGGAGCGTGTGTCGTTCAGCGCGTCGCCCATCGCCGAGATCTCGGCGAGCAACTGCGCCTCACGCTCGGGGTTGGTGCATGAGGCCAGCACGACGCCGACACCGACGAGGACCGCGAGCCGCAGGCGCCGAAGCGCGGACATCGGACCGATTCGCATACCTGCACACTCCACACCCGGGGGACGATGGATGGATGACATGCGACGCGGAGGGGTGATGGGCCGCGCCTGCAGGGACTCTACCATGCGGCATCGCCGTCGACCACCCATCTCACGCACGATGACCGCACCACTCTCGTCAACGCAGCGCCCGGGCACCACGCTGATCGACGTGCTGACCGCGGTCCTGATCCTCGCCGTGCTGACCAGCATCGCCGTGCCGCCGATCGTCGCGGTGAGCGACCGCATCGCCGTGCGCGCCGCCACGCGGGCGACGGTCGCGACCTTCGTCGATGGGCGGCGCGGCGGACTGCACCACGGGCGGGCGACCGTCGAGATCCAGTCCACCGGCGTGCGCCTGCTCCTCCGCGATTCCGTGGCCAGGGTCCATGACTTCGCGGCGCGCTACGGCGTGAGCGTTCGCAGCACCACGCCCGCGATGACCTTCGACCACGCCGGGCTCGGCCGCGGCGTCGCCAACGGCACGATCATCCTCACCCGTCGCCTGGCCGTGGACACCGTGGTCGTGTCGCGGCTGGGCCGCGTCCGCCACTGAGCGCGGCGCCCGGGCGCCCCCGGCCGCTCAGGTGCCGAAGTCGAACCCGGGCTCCGAGACGCGCGGGATCGGCGTGCCGAGCACGCGCTCGATGGTCCGCACCATCCCGATCTCGTCGGCCGACATGAACGTGACCGCGTCGCCCGACGCCGCCGCGCGCCCCGTGCGACCGATGCGGTGCACGTAGTCCTCGGCCTGCTGCGGCACGTCGAAGTTGAACACGTGCGTGATCCCCGAAATGTCCAGGCCGCGCTGCGCGATGTCCGTGGCCACGAGCACGCGGACCGCCCCGGACTTGAAGTCGTCCAGCGCCTGCATGCGCTGCGCCTGCGACTTGTCGGCGTGCATCGCCGTCGCGTGGATCCCCGCGTCGACCAGTGTCTGCACCACGCGGTCGGCGCCGTGCTTGGTCCGCGTGAACACCAGCGACGTCCCGTCGCCGTGATCCCGCAGCAGCTTCACGAGCAGCGCGCTCTTGCGCGCGTGCGGCACCGGGTAGACGACGTGCTGCACCGTGTTCGCCGCCCCCGAGCGGCGCCCCACCTGCACCACGATGGGCTGCCGCAGATACTTGCGCGCCAGCGCCTCGATCTCCGGGGCCATCGTCGCACTGAACAGCAGCGTCTGCCGGAACGGGGGCATCTGGGCGACGATCTTCTGCAGCTGCGGCGCGAAGCCCATGTCGAGCATCCGGTCCGCTTCGTCGAGGATGAGGATCTCGATGTCGTCGAAGACGACGTGCTGCTTCTCGAGGTGGTCGATCAGGCGCCCCGGCGTCGCGACGATCACGTCCACGCCGCCGCGCAAGGCCTCCTCCTGTGGCTCGTACGGCACGCCGCCGAACACCGCGATCACGTCGATCGCCGACTGCGCCCCATAGGTGCGCACGCTGGCCTCGACCTGGAGGCACAGCTCGCGCGTGGGGGTCAGCACCAGCGCCCGCGTCCCGCGCGGGCCGCCGTGCAACCGGTGGATCATCGGCAGCGTGAACGCCGCCGTCTTGCCGGTGCCCGTCTGCGCCAGTCCCATCACGTCGCGCCCCCGCAGCACGACCGGGATCGCCTCCTGCTGGATCGGCGTCGGCGAGGTGTACCCCGCCGCCTCCACCGCGCGCACCAGCTCGGCGAGCAGCCCCAGGTCCGCGAACGACGGGATCGGCGGCACACCGCTCGCGATCAGCGACGGCAGCGCGTCCGGCGGCGGGGGCGCATCATCCCCGGTCCGCTCGGGGGCCGAACCGCGCGGCGCGCGTGTCCGGGTGGTCGCCGCCTTGCGGGCGGTCGTCTTCTTCTTCGCTGGCATCGTCAGAGCGGAAGCTACCGCCCGGTCCGCAGGAACTCCACCAACACCGGGTTCACCTCGCCGGGCGCTTCCTCGCAGACCACGTGCCCGGCGTCCTCGATCCAGCACATCCGTCCCCGGGGCAGCGCCGCCACCCGCGCCGCCACACCAGCCGGGCGCACGGTGCGATCCCGCGTGCCGAAGAGCACCAGCGCCGGGACGCCGACCGTCCGCAGCGTCGCGGCATCGAGCAGCCGCCAGTCGAACTCGGCCAGCGCCTGCCACAGCGCCGCGATCGCGCCGGGACGCTGCGCCGCGCGCCAATACATCTCGACGTCCTCGTCGGTGAAGGTGCCGCGGCTCCCGTAGGCGAATCGCTTGGCAAGCCCCACCATCCAGCGCCGGAGCGGCCACGCCGTCGGCACGGTCCGCATGCGCGGAAGCCGCGAGACGAACCGCGTCACCAGCGGTGCCTCGCCAAGCCCCACGCTGCCGAAGAGCGCGAGCTGCTCGACGCGCGCCGGCGCGCGCACCGCGACCTCCAGCGCAATACGGCCACCCATCGACTGGGCCAGCAGGGTCGCGCGCGGCAGGGCGAGCGCGTCGAGACACGCAAGCACGTGCGAGGTGAGCGCCGCCAGAGTGCACGCGCCGGGCGCGGGCATCGAGGAGCGTCCGTGACCGGGCAGGTCGATCGCGAACACACGGCACCCGTCCGACGCCAACGCCGGCATGGTGCTGCGCCACAGATAGCTGTGGACCCCCCAGCCGTGCAGGCAGAGCACCGGCCGACCCGTCACCGGCCCCGCCGAGACGACGTGGACCGTCACCCCGCCCGGCAGCGTGACCCGCGATGCCTCAAGACCACTCCCGGGCGTCGGCCACTCCGCCGCCATCGCGCGGCCTCAGACCAATTCGATCGTGCGCCCGCTGAGCTTGGCGATGAGGCCGAGTCGGAAGGTCAGGTCGGTCCACCGCTCATCGCCGTCCGCCGCGAGCGTGTCCAGCGGGAACCAGTGCCACACGTACGGGTTGTCCGAGCGGGGGGTCGCCATCCCCTTGTGCGGATGCCACACCGCGTCGCGGCCGCGATCATCGAGCAGCCGCTCGAAGAGCTTCGACCAGCCCTCGTTGCGCTTGAGGAAGCCCAGGCGCGCCATCAACTCCAGCCAGGCCACGCCCGCGGGCGTGTCCGCGTCGAGCGCGTTGCGATGCGGCAGCGGATCACCCAGCATCAGGTGCGGCACGTCGATGAGCTCGTCGCCCACCTGCTGCACCGGGGCCTGCCGCGGCCACGGCTGCGAGATCCACTTGTAGATCGCCTCCATCGCCGTATGATGCTCCGTGCGGATCAACGGCAGATGCGCGAGCAGGTGCAGCGTATAGATCGAGGGCGGCGACGCCTCCGGGGGCAGCACCTGCTTGTTCCCCACCCGCACCCACGGCTTCTCGGCCAGCGGTGACTCGAGGAACTCCAGCGTGCGGTCCAGGATGCGCTTCGCCACGCCGCGCAGGCGCGGGTCGTGCTCGTAGCCGGCCTGCGCCAGCGTCGCCGCCGCCGCCTCGCGCAGGATCTGCCGCCCGAACACGGCCACGTCCTCGTCCAGCTTCTTGCCGGCGATGTTGCGGATCTCGAAGAGGAACGCCGGGTCGGTGTCCTCCGCCAGCAGCCGGAACAGCAGGCGGCGCGAGGCCACCAGCGGCGGCGACTCCTTGTCCCAGCCATACTCGAGCAGCCGGCGGAGCGCGGTGACCATCCCCACGCCGCGAACGCCGTCGTCCGTGGCGGCCTTCGTCGGCGTCGCGAGCATGGTCCCGTCCCAGGTCCCGTCGACCTGCTGGGCGAGCGCCAGCCGCAGCGCGTCCGTGCACGAGTACGCCATCATCGACGCGCGCTCGGCGGAGGCGGCGAGCCCCGCGACGTCGCGCAACGCGCGATACCGGATGGGGCCGGAGGCGTGGTCCAGGAGCCACCCCAGCGGAAACTTCACCGGCGGCGGAGGAGGCGGCGGCGGTGGAGGGGGCGGAGGCGGCGGCGGCGGAAGCGGCGGCAGCTCCGACAGATCAGCGTCGAAGGAGTCGGTCACGAGCAGTCTGGCGGGGTAAGTCCTTGTGGCACAATGACCTGCCACGCGAGTACCCCTCGCGTACAGACCATCCATTGAAGTTAACGAACAACCCTTCGGCCCGCCAATCACCGCACGCACTTAACAAGTTGCAGTGTCGCACCGTAGACTACTGGCGATGTCGCGCGTGGGCGCGATGTCGCGTCAACAGTCCAATTCCCAAGAGAGGCATCGACGATGCGTAGCATGATCCGGGTCGGCGTGGCAGCACTGACGCTGCTCGTGGCCGCCAATGCGGCTGAAGCTCAGGGTGGTGGTGGCGGCGGCGGGATGGGCGGACGTGGGGGCGACCCTGCGGTGGCGCTGCAGCGGCAGACGGACGCCCTCATGCAGGGGATCACGCTCGACGACGCCCAGAAGGCGAAGGTCGACACGATCTCCAAGGCGATGATCGCCGACCAGGCCAAGATGCGCGAGCAGATGGCTGCCGGCGGCGACCGTCAGGCCATGATGGGCCAGATGCAGGAGCTCACCACCAAGTTCCGCGCCGGCCTGCGCGCGGTGCTGACCGACGAGCAGAAGGAGAAGTTCGACGAGAACGTCAAGAACCTGCCGACCGGCCGCGGTCGCGGCGGGCTCTGAGCAACCGTTCGTCCCAACGCACCTGAACGGGCGCGCTGACCTCTGGTCGGCGCGCCCGTTCGCTTGCCACCCCGGCGCCGTTCCGCCGCGTATCTTCACGGGATGCGCGGCGAATTCGTCGACCTCAACGGCCAGCGGCTCTACTACTACGCCGCCGGCACACGCGGCCAGGGCGTGCCACTCCTGCTCCTCGCGGGCCCGCCCTTCGGGGCTGGGCTCTGGGCGCCGCTGCTGCGCTGGCTGCCGCCCGGGCATCGCACGGTCGTCGTGGACCCGCTCGGCTGCGGACACAGCGACCCGCCCAGCGCCGAGCAACGATCGCCGACCGCGCACGCCACCATCCTCTGGGCGCTGCTGCAGCAGTTCGGCATCCAGCGCATCGCCATTGCGGCGCACGGCACCGGCGCGGCGATCGTCCTCGCCATGCTGGCGCAGCATCCCGGCGGCATCGACCGCGTCGCGTTCATCGCGCCCATCACGGACGGACGCTTCCTCGGTGACACCGCCGCACGGCTGGGGCGCATGCTGCCGGCTCCACTGGCCCAGGCGGCCCTGACGCGCGCCGTGACGGACGCGTGGGCCGACCCGCTGCGTGGAGCGCGGGCCGCGGCGGCCTGCGTCCGCATGGGGTCGGCGCGCTGGGCCGAGCACGCGAGCACCTTTGCCGCAGCGGTGAGTCTCGCGGAGCCGATGCCACCCAACCCCGTCGTGATCGTCGGCGACGGTGACCCCCTGGTGCCCATGGACCGCGCGGAGGCGTTCGCCGCACGCATCGCGGCGCCCTGCATCCGGATGGCCGGCGCCCGCCACGCGCTCCCCGACGAGTTCCCGACGGGGCTCGCCGTGCCGCTCTCCGCGTGGCTCGCCTCATGACCGACCGCGTGCCCGCGCTGCGCGCCCTCCTCGACCGGTCGCCATCCAACGCCCTCGCCCGCTTCGGCCTCGCCAACGAGCTCTGCAAGGTCGGCGCGTTCGCCGAAGCGGCGACCCATTACGCCGAATACCTCGCGCACTACGACGACGAGGGGAACGGCTGGGGGCGCTACGCCGACGCGCTGGCCCGGCTGGGCCGCGTCGACGAGGCCCGCACCGCGCTGCACGCCGGGATCGCGGCCGCAGACCGGCACGGACATCCCGGCATGGTGGAGGACCTGCAGGCACGCCTCGACGCGCTGTAGACGCGCGCGGAGGGCCTCAGCGCAGCTCGCGCACCTCGGCGGCCGCGCCGACGACGCGTTCGATATCCAGGCTCAGCGCACGCGCTTCCTGCGTGACCGAATGCAGCTCCGACACGGCCCCGATCCCGGAGGAACGCAGGCGGAGCAGGTCGAGACGCATCGTCTGCAGGACCAGGGCGGCGTGGTCGAGCTGCTGCGCCAGCGTGCTGCGGCGGTCCGCGAGGTCGTTCAACGACACCACCTGCCGTTCCAGCAACTGGACGCGCCGGTCCCGGTCACTGCTCGGCGGCAGCGCGCGCGCGTCGTGCAGGCGCTGCTCCAACTGCGTGATCTGCCCGGGTTTGAGATCGCGATCGAGCCGGTCCAGCGAGCGCGCCAACGCGCCGATCCGCTCGACCAGCCCCCCCACCGTCTGCACGACGTCGGGCAACTGCGCGGTGTCCGCCTTGGTCAGCGACGTCAGCGTCTCCTTGATCGCGATCTCGTCCTCGACCGCCCGGCGGACCGTGCCACCGTGCGGCCCGCGCAGCACGTCATCGCCGACGAGCGCCGTCGCACGGTGCATGACGGGGTCGGCGAGGACGGCGGCGGGCGCCGCCGCCGCGCGGAACGGCCCGGCCCCCGGCAACTCGAGCCGTGCGGGCGAGCGCACGAGATCGCGCAGGCGCAACCCGTCCTGCCACAGGTGGACCGCCCGCTTGATGGTGCCGCCGAAGATGCCCATCCACGCGAAGAGGAACCACGGGAACCCGCCGGTCTCGATGTTCAGCGCGAGCAGGAACAGGGCCAGCGGAATGCCGAACAGCCCCGCGAAGAGTCCCTTGCGCTGGAACTCGCGCAGCCGGTCCGCCAGCGGGCGCGTACGGTCGTCCTTCGCCGCCTTGCGCTGCGCCTGGCGCTGTTTCACGTCGTCCATCCACGCGTCCTGCTGCGCCCGGACGCGTTCGCGCCACTCCTGCTGCGCGCGGCGCCACTGCTCGCGCTCCGCTTCGCCGCCACCGCGCCACGCCGGGTAGGGCGGGAGCGTCGGGTTGACGGGCCCGTGGTGCGTGGACGGCACGCCGGGGGGACGCATCGGCGCCGGTGCGGACCGCGCCGCGGGCGCGAGCGCCGGCCGCCCCATGCCCCCGATCGCGGGCACGACCGCGTCGTCGGCAAGCGCATCGCGCATCGCCGACGCGTCGGGCCAGCGCGCGCTGACTTCCTTGGCCAGGGCGCGCTCCACGGCGAAGACCAGCGCAGGGGGCAGGTCGTGCCGCTGCGCCCGCAGCGACGGCGGCGGCTCGGTCACGTGCTTGAGCAGCAGCGCCGGCGTGTTCGGCGCCGAGAAGGGCGGCGTGCCCGCCAGCATCTGGTAGCCGACGATCCCGAGCGAGTACAGGTCGGCGCGACCGTCCACGTCGTGGTCGCCGCGCGCCTGCTCGGGCGGCATGTAGGTCGGCGTCCCCACCGCGACACCCGTCGCCGTGAGGCGCGCATCGCCCTCGGCCGCGCGCGCGATCCCGAAGTCGGTCACCTGCACCCGGTCCCCGTTGGCGTCGAGCAGGATGTTGTCGGGCTTGATGTCGCGGTGCACCACGCCGCGGGCGTGGGCGTGGGCGAGCGCGTCGGCCGTCTCGCGCAAAATGCGGCGCGTGAGCGCGACGTCCAGCTGCGGCTGGCGATGGAGGCGCTGCGCCAGCGTTTCGCCGTGCACGCGTCCCATCACGATGAACACCAGCCCATCCACCTCCTCGACCGCGAACACGGGCACGATGTGCGGATGCGCCAGGCCGGCCGCCATCTGGGCCTCGCGCAGAAAGCGCTCCCGCACGTCCGTGCGGAAGGCCAGCTCGGGCGGCAGCACCTTGATCGCGACGTCCCGCCTGAGGCGCACGTCGGTGGCGGCGAACACGACGGCCATCCCGCCGCGCCCCAGCTCTTCGTCGATGCGGTAGCGGCCGCCGGTCGCCGCGGCCAGACGATCCGCCACGTCGAGGAGGCTCATGAGGTGCGCGCCGCGCCGCCGCGTGCCCTGACCAGCGCGTCCACGTCGTCGGCCAGCGCCATCGCGCGCGCGGCGACCTGCGTCACCGTCTGCGTCGTCCCGCCGCCGGTCGACAGCCGCACCACGTCGTACCGCAGATTCTGCAGCGCGAGCAGGCAGCTCTCGAGCTTGCCCTCGAGCGCCGTCCGGTCGTCCCCGTGCGACCGCAGGGCACGGCGATCGCGCTTGAGCATCGCCAGGCGCCGCACGCGGGCCTCGCTGGCCTCGCGGTCCAGCGGGTTCGCCTGCGACTCGAGCAGCGCGATCTCGCGGTCCAGTGCCGCCGTCCGCGCCCCGTCCGGCGCCGTGCGCTCCATCTCGGTCAGGGCGGCCACCAGCCCGCGAATGCGTTCCAGCAGCGCGTCGGCCGTCCGCGGCACCTCGCCGAGCGCCTTGCGGTCGGCGTCGGGCAGCGCCGCGTGGAGGGTGCCCAGCTCGTCGCGGTCGCGCGCGGCCCGGTGCAGCTTGTCGCCGAGCGCCGAGCCCGGGGCCAGCGCATCGGCTTCGCGGTACGCCGACACATGCCCCTCGGCGACCGGCTCCATCAGGCCGGGCCGCCGCCGCTTCGCGCGCCACTTGGCACGCACCGTCTCGCGCGTGGAGGCATCGGCCAGGCCCTTGATGTCGTCCACGGTCTCGGTCACCACGTCGAAGAGCAGCCGGTCACGCGGCTGCCGGAACACGTCGCGCCAGTCGTAGCCCTCGGCCCAGAGCTTGGAGTACCGGAACGCCAGGAACACCGTCCAGATCGCGGTGATGGCCAGGAAGTCGGGGCCGTTGAAGATGTTCAGCACCACGAAGACCCCGTTCACGACCAGGTACGGCGCCAGGCGCTTGCGGAAGTCCGCGACCACCCGTGCGTTCCAGCGCAGCAGCGCCGCCGCGTCGGGCTCGACGGGCGCCGGCACATCGCTCCAGCCGGTGGCCATCGGCCGCGGAGCGGGCGGGCGGGCGACCGGGACGGGGCCGACACCATCCAGGGCCGACACCAGCGCCTCGGCGCTCTCGAAGCGGTCCGCCGGGTCCTTCTCGAGCAGGCACATCACGATCTGCGCCAGGTCCCCGGGGATCCCGCGCCGCTTGAGCTGCACCGGCGTCGGCGTTTCGCTCAGGTGCTTCACGAGCATCGCCGGCGTGCTCGACGCAATGAAGGGCAGTTCGCCGCAGAGCATCTGATAGGCCACCACGCCCAGCGCGTAGAGGTCCGTGCGGCCGTCGATCACCTTGTCGCCGGCCGACTGCTCCGGAGACATGTAGGCCGGCGTGCCGATCGCGATCCCGGTGGCCGTGAGCCGCGCGTCCGCCCCCTCGCTGATGGCGCGGGCGATGCCGAAGTCCGTGACCAGCGGCCGTCCCGAGCCCACGTCCAGCAGGATGTTGTCCGGCTTGATGTCGCGGTGCACCACGTGCCGCTGGTGCGCGTAGGACAGCGCGTCGGCCACCTCGCGCAGCACCTTGCGCACCCGCTCCGGGTCGATCGCGCCGTGCTTCTGGATCTGCTGCGCCAGGTTGTCGCCTTCCACCAGTGCCATCACGAAGAACACCAGCCCGTCGCGCTCGTCCACCGAGTAGATGGGCACGATGTTGGGATGCGTGAGCTGCGCCGCCGTCTCCGCTTCGCGCAGGAACCGCTGGCGGATCTCCGCCCGGAACCCCAGCTCCGGGGGCAGCACCTTCACCGCGACGTCGCGCTTGAGCCGGCGGTCCCGGGCCTTGTACACCACCCCCATGCCGCCACGCCCCAACTCGTAGTCGAGGTCGTAGACACCAGCGAGCACGCGCTCGAGATGGGCGCGAAGTTCGGCGTCCTGGGGAGAGGACTGCGGGTCGTTCAAGAGGATCGCGGGAGAAGAAGTCGGGTACTCGAACATAACCGGCCCTGACCGGAACGGCCGACAAGGCCGCCTCGGCAGACCGTACGTCACCACGGCACTCAAAAGTTGCACCGTCGGCCAAGTTGTCGTAAGTCAGAGCGTGGCCCGGTGCTTGCACCATGCCCCTTCATCCCCGTGGCCCCGGCACATCGCCGCCGCCACCCACTCTGTGAGGAAGGATGAGCACACGCCAGGTACTTCCCGTACTCCCCCTGCGGGGCACGGTCATCTTCCCCGGGATCACCGCGCCCATCGCGGCCGGTCGTCCCGGCACCCTCCGCGCCATCGAGGCCGCCATCAAGGGCGACCGCCTGGTGTTCGCGGTGGCCCAGAAGGACAACACCGACGAGCCCAACCCCGAGATCCTCTACCACATGGGCGTGGTGGCGCGGATCGGCCAGGTCCAGCGTGGCCTGGGCGGCGTGCAGTTGCTGCTGCAAGGCGAGCAGCGGGCCACCGCCCTGCAGTACAGCGAGCACGAGGGCTACCTCACCGCCGTGGTGACCAACGCCGAGGAGATGGCGCCGCTGGACGGCAACGACCCGGCCTTCGAGGCCCTGCACAAGGAGACCCGCGAGCGGGCCGCCGAGCTGGGCGAGCGCCGCGGGCTGCCGGAGGAAGTCGTGCACCAGGTGCTCGATGCCGTGGACGAGCCCGGCAAGTTCGCCGACCTGGTGGCCGGCTACATCGAGCTGACGGTGCCCGAGAAGCAGGCCCTGCTGGAGACCCTGAGCGTCGAGGAGCGGCTGCGGCGCGTGCTGGTGCACGTGCAGCGGCAGATCGGCCTGCTCGAGGCCCAGGAGGAGATCAAGACGCAGGTGCAGGAGGAGCTGGGCGAGCGCCAGCGCGAGATGTTCCTGCGCGAGCAGCTCAAGGCCATCCAGAAGGAGCTGGGCGAGGAGGACAGCAGCAAGGAGATCGCCGAGCTGCGCGACAAGATCACGGCGCTGGACCTGCCCAAGGAGGCGCGCGTCGAGGTGGAGCGTGAGCTGGGGCGCCTGGAGCGCGCCGGCCGCGAGTCCATGGAGGCGCAGGTCATCCGCACCTACCTGGAGTGGATCGCCGAGCTGCCCTGGGGCGAGG
>CAYSFN010000039.1:0-22157 GCA_964430045.1 uncultured Gemmatimonadaceae bacterium | reverse complement strand
CCTTCGTGATCCTCCCGCGACACCAGGAGCGACACCTGCTGCAGGCGGAGGACCTCTGGACTCAGCCATGATCGACACCATCCGCCAGTTCCTCGCCAGGTCCTCGACCGAGCCCGTTGCACCGCAGAGCGCGGTGCCGGTCGACTCCCCGGCACGTCAGCTTCCCGGCGTGCACGTGGCCGCAGCGGCCCTGCTGCTCGAACTGGCCCACGCCGACGGGGAGTTCTCGCTCGAGGAACAGTTGCACATCCACGCGGCGCTGGGCCGCCACTTCGGGCTCGAGCACACCACGGCCGTCGCCCTGCTCGCGCTCGCCGACGAAGAGCGCCGGAACTCGGTCGACCACTTCCAGTTCACGCGCGTCGTGCGCGAGCAGTTCGACCTCGCGCAACGGATGGTGCTGGCCGAGGTGATGTGGGGCGTGATCCTCGCCGACGGCGAGATCGCCAGTCACGAGGCGTACCTCGTGCGGAAGATGGCGAGCTTGCTGGAGCTCGAGCCGGCGTTCCTCTCGCAGGCGCGGAATGCCGCTGCGGCCGCGTCCTCCGGTGGCTGATCGACCACCGGTGCTCCCCGCCTCGTTCGACGAGCGCGCGCGCTTCCTCATCGAGCTCGCGCGCCGCTTGCACATGGCGGGTGTGTCGGCGTCGCGCCTCGAAGGGGCGGTGATCTCGACCGCGTCGGCCATCCACCTGACCTGCCAGATCTGGTCGGCGCCGACGGGACTGCTCCTGTCGCTGGGCGATGCCGACGCGATGAGTGCGACGCAGCAGACGCGCGTCCTTCGACTGGAACCGGGCAGCATCAATCTCGATGCACTGCAAGCGCTGGACCGCATCGCCGAGGACGTGGTGCACGGGCGCGTGGGCATCGCCGAAGCGTCGGCGCAGATGGTGGCGCTGGACACACCGTCGACCGTGACGGGCCGCGCACTCGCCGTCCTGGCCTTCGGCGTCGCCTCGGCAGCCGTCGCGGGCCTCCTGCGCACGGGCTGGATCGACATCGGCGTCGCCGCCGTGCTGGGGCTGCTGATCGGCGTGATCGAAGTGGCGGGCGCATCGCGGCCGCATCTCGCGCATGCGTCCGAGGCCATTGCGGCACTGGTGGCGACCGTGCTCGCGAGCGCCTTCGCGCACTTCGTGCATCCCATCACCGTGCAGACGGTGGTGCTGGCCGGGCTGATCGTGCTGATGCCCGGCTTGACGCTCACGACCGCCGTGACGGAACTGGCGAGTCAGCAGCTCGTGACAGGGACCACGCGCTTCGCGGGGGCGGTGGTCGTGCTGCTCAAGCTGACCTTCGGCTCCGTGGCCGGTGCACAGCTCGTGCAGGCGCTGGGGTGGACCGCCGCCAGCGTGACCCCGACGCCGCTGCCCGGCTGGATCGAGCTGGCGGCGATGCTGATGGCGTCGTTCTCCTTCGCCATTCTGTTCCGCGCCACGTTGCGTGACATCCCGCTGGTGATGGCCAGTGCGAGCCTGGGCTACCTGCTCACGCGCGGTGCGAACCTGTGGCTGGGACTCGGCGTGTCGGGCACCTTCGCGGGCGGCGTGTTCTTCAGTTCCCTGGTGATCGCGGCGCTGTCGAATGTCTACGGCCGGAGCGCGGGGCGGCCGGGCGCCCTCGTGCGTGTGCCGGGGATCATGCTGCTGGTCCCCGGCTCGGTGGGTTTCCGCTCGCTGGCGTTCGTGATGGAGCGCGACTACACGCTGGGTTTCGACACCGGGGTGGCGGTGCTCAGCGCACTGACCGCGCTGACGGCGGGCCTGCTGTTCGGGTCGCTGCTGGTGCCGCCGCGGCGGTATTTGTAGGGCGCGGCTTCAGGGGCCCGCCCTTACCGGACGACAAGGCGTCGGTCCACACGCACCGGAGGGTCACCGGCGCGCAGCACGGCCACTTCCAGCCGGTACGTGCCGGACGGCAAGCCGGTCGTCGCGAGCCGCATCGTGCGCCCCGCGACCGGCACCGGCCCGTCCGGGATCAGCACCGCCCCGCTCCCCAGCCCCGCCTCGGCCCACACCACGGCCACCGGCGTGTTGCGGTCCGCCGTCATCCCCAGCCGGATCGCCAGCCGCCGTTCCACCGACTGCGGCGTGACCCGCTGGATCAGGATGGCGTGCTGCACCGTGTCCGTGGCGGCCACCCCGTATGTCTCCCAGTACAGGTCCAGCGGGGGCCCGCGCGCAATCGTGTCCGTCGGGAGCATTGCCGCAAACGCCGCCGCCGGATCGGGCGCGAGGCTGGCGCCCGGCGGGGCCGCGGCGAGCAGCGGGACCGAGAGCGCCACCGCGCCCGGCGCCAGCGCGGCCAGCGGCTGGACCAGCGTCCCCTGACGCACCGGCACGTCGTGCATGCTGTGCGTGTCAGCCGCAGGGCACCATCGCAGATCGACGCCTGCGTGCGGCACCGGATGCGCGGCGACGCGGTCCCCGTGCGTCCGAGCCTACCTTGCCACCACGTCATTCACGTTCCGGTCCAGCGTCAGCGTGAACGCCCGGTCCGGCTCGGTGAGCCATTGATCGTAGTACGGCGAGTAGTCGCTGATCGTCACCGTGCGCCCGTCCGCCCCCACGTGGACGATCCGCAAAAAGCCGCCGCCGCCATTCTTGCGGTCGGGGACGACGCCGCATTGATAGTTCACCAGCATCTGGTGCACCTCCCTGCCCGCCGCCCCGCGGCTCACCAGGTGCCCGATGCCATCGTGCAGCACGTGGCCATTGAAGGTGAAGAGGAACTGCTCGTGGCGGCTGACCAGCTTCTGCCACAGCGCCTCGCCGTCGTTCACCCCGTGCTGACGCTGCTCGGGGAGCGTCCCGACGCCGTAGGCGTTGGGGTTCCAGGTCTGCCCGCGCTGATGCGTCGCCCAGTCGTACCGGGTCCCGTCCGAATACAGGTACGCGTGCGTGATCAGGATCGCGTGATGATCGGGATGCCGCGCCACGACCTCGTTCGCCCACTCGACCACCGCATCGCGTGGACCGAACTCGAGACCGAGGATCAGGAACTTCGACGCGCCGACCGTCACGGTCAGGAATGCGTTCTCCGACTCACCTGGTGCACGGGCGTTACGCTGAATGAAGTAATCGCTGAAGTGCGAGCTGCGTGACGCGGCACTCCCCCACGGCCCCAGGTCGTGGTTCCCGACGACCAGCAGATGCGGGATCGCCGCGCGCTTCAACGCATCCATCGCCCGACGCGCGTTGATCCACTCCGGATGCACGTTGTTGTTCGTGATGTCGCCGAGGTGCAGCACGAACTGGATGTTGCGGGCGGCCCTGTTCTTCACGATCCACTCCGTCTGGCTCGCGAAGACCTCGGGGAACGACTCGCTGTAGCACTGCGTGTCGGGGAGCAGCACGAAGCTCCACCCCTCGGCCGGTGCCAGGGCGGCCTTCGTGGCCCCGGACAGCGACGGAAGCGACGCCCCGCGCGACGCACCCAGCAACGCCGTGAAGCCTGCCATCTGCTCGAGGAAAGGACGCCGCCGCATCAGTCGCTCCTAATGAGAATGGTTTGCCAGCCCCGCTGCCGCGTGCCACAGCGCCAGCACCTCGGCCTCACGCTCCGGCGTGATCCCCGCCCGCAACTGCGCCTGCTCCTCCGTGGAGCGCGAGTGGTAGTACGCCAGGGTGTCCCGCGCGGTCTCGGCCAGCGGGCGGAACGTCAGCCCCAGCGCCACCTCGCGCGTCAGGTCGAACCGGCCAAACCCCTCCGACCCACCCGCCGCCGGCCGCCACACCGGCATCTCCTGATACGAGCGCACCCGGTGCTGCGTCAGGAACTCCGTCGGCACCCACGTGAACGTGCCCTCCGACGTCGTCGCCGCCTTGATGCCGTGCAGGAACTCGGCGAACGAGCGCGGCGTCCGCGGACCCACCGCGTTGTACACGCCCACCGCCTCCTGCTCGGCCAGGCGGATCATCCACTCGCCCACGTCCCGCGCGTCGATCACCTGCACCGGGTCCGTCCCGTCGCCCGGCGCGAGGATCTCACCGCCGCGCTCGATCCGCACGGGCCAATACGTGAAGCGGTCCGTGTTGTCACCCGGACCGACGATCAACCCCGGCCGCACGATCAGCGACCGGCCCGGGAAGTGCTTCTGCGCCTCCGCCTCGGCCAGCGCCTTCGACAGGCCGTACGGCAACGCCTGCCCCTCGCGCAGCGGCGTGTTCCCACGCGAGAAGATCTCCGCGTCGATGGTCATCGGCACGCGGCTCACGTCGCGATACACGCTGCGCGTGGACACGAAGCAGTAGCGCTTGCACGTCGCGGCCAGCAGTGCGGCCGTGCGCGCCACCCAGGTCGGGTCGGTGGCGGAGTTGTCGATGACCACGTCCCACGCACGGCCCTGCAGCGCGGAGACGTCGCCCGTGCGGTCGCCGATCAGCTTCTCCACCTGGGGGAACAAGCCGGGGTTGGTCTGGCCGCGGTTGAACAGCGTGACCGTGTGCCCGCGCTCCAGCGCGTAGCGCACCTGATACGGCCCGATGAAGCTGGTGCCGCCCAGGATGAGGATCTTCAGCGGCGCGTGGCCGGCACGGGTGTGCAGGGCGGGCGCGGCGAATGCGCTGGGACCGGAGATGCCGAGGCTCAGGGCACCACCAGCACCCGCTGCGGCGGCCAACTGCAGGAACGATCGGCGTGTCGTCGAATGATCGGGCACCAGCGGAACTCCACCAAGGGTCGGCTACGAACGGTACATTTGGGACGGTCGTCCACCCCACTGAACGCTACCACCGCGGAGCACCAAATGCCCCCCGTCCGTCCAGCGCGCCGCCGCCGCTACGTGCGCCCACTCGCGCTCGCTGCCCTCGCCGTCCTGAGCCAGGCCCTCTCGCTCGCCGCCCAAGGCCCCCCCCGCCCCGCCCTCCGCAGCATCGAGGACCGCACCGCGGGCCTGACCAGGCTCGACGGCTTCTTCCCGCTCTACCACGACGCGGCTTCGGGGCAGCTCTTCATGGAGATCGCCCGCCTCGGCGAGGAAGTCCTCCACAACACGGGCTACGGCTCCGGACTCGGCTCGAACGACATCGGCGTCGACCGTGGCGCCCTCACGGGCTCCCGCATCGTGTTCTTCGAGCGGCAGGGCCCCAGGGTCCTGATGGTGCAGCCCAACTACCGCTTCCGCGCCTCCAGCAGCAACCCCGCCGAGGTCAAGACCGTGCGCGACGCCTTCGCCCGGTCGGTACTCTGGGGGTTCACCGTCGTGGCCGAGAGTGACAGCGGACGGCGCGTGCTGGTGGACATCGGCGAGTTCATCGTGCGCGATGGGTCCAGCATCGCGACGCGTCTCACGCCGGGGTCGTACCGCTTCGAGCCGAGTCGCTCGGGCGTGTACCTGCCGATGACGCAGAACTTCCCGCTCAACACGGAACTGGAGGCGGAGCTGACCTTCGCCTCGCAACCCGGCGGCGGTGGCGGGCGTGGAGGCGCCTACTTCGAAGGGGTCGGGGCGGTCGCGGCGACCGGCGAGGCCGCGAGCATTCGCGTGCATCACTCCTTCGTGCAGTTGCCGGACGACAACTACACCCCGCGCGAAGCCGACCCGCGCGGCGGCTACTTCGGCATCTCGTTCTCCGACTACTCCGCGCCGCTTGGACAGCCGATGGTCACGCGCTACATCAGCCGGCATCGGCTGATCAAGCGCGACCCGGGCGCCGCGGTGAGCGAGCCGGTCGCGCCGATCGTGTACTACCTCGACGCGGGGACCCCGGAACCGGTGCGCACCGCCCTGCTGGAAGGTGGCCGCTGGTGGGCCGAGGCCTTCGAAGCGGCCGGATTCCGCAACGCCTTCCGCATCGAGATGCTGCCCGAGGGCGTGAGCCCGCTGGACATCCGGTACAATGTCATCAACTGGGTGCATCGCTCGACGCGGGGATGGAGCACCGGTGGCTCGGTCACCGACCCGCGCACCGGCGAGATCATCAAGGGCGTCGTCACGCTCGGCTCGCTGCGCGTGCGGCAGGACTGGATGCTCCTCGAGGGATTGCTCGCACCCTACGAGCGCGGCGACACGCCGCCGCCCGAGGTGCAGCGCTGGGCCCTGCAGCGCCTGCGTCAGTTGTCCGCGCACGAGATCGGCCACACGCTCGGCATCGGCCACAACTTCTACAACAGCCGCGCCGGACGCATCAGCGTGATGGACTACCCGCACCCGCTGATCACGATGCGGGCCGACGGGTCCTTCGATCTCTCCAGCGTGTACGACGACGGCATCGGCGCGTGGGACAAGGTCGCCGTGCGCTGGGGCTACGCGCAGTTCGCGCCGGGCACCGACGAAGCCGCGGCGCTGCGACGCATTCTCGCCGACGCCGAGCGCCAGGACCTCAAGTACTTCACCAACCAGGACCTCGGCACGCACGCGGCCGTCGACCAGTGGGCCAATGGCACGGATCTTCCCGCCGAACTGGATCGCATGCTCGCCGTCCGTCGTGCGGCCCTGAGCCGGTTCGGCGAGCACGTCATCACGCGCGGCACGCCGATGGCGACGCTCGAGGAGGTGCTCGTCCCGGTCTATCTGCATCACCGCTACCAGGTCGACGCGACCGTCGGCTACCTCGGCGGGCTGCGCTATGAGTACTCGCAGCGCGGCGACGGCAGCACGCCCTTCACGCGCGTGCCGGGCGCGGAGCAGCGGGCGGCGCTGAGCGCACTGCTCCGGGTGGTGCAGCCGGGGACGCTGGCGCTGCCGGAGGGCATCGTGCGCCTGATCCCGCCGCGCCCATCGGGATTCGCGCGCACGCGAGAGACCTTCCCGCGCTGGACCGGGGGCGCGTTCGACGCGATCGCACCCGCCGTGGTCGCGGCCGATCAGGTCGTCGCGGGGATCCTGACCGCGGACCGCAGCGCGCGTCTGGTCGAACAGCACGCGCTCGATCCGTCGTTGCCGAGTCTCGAGGAAGTGCTGGGCACCATCATCGAGTCCACCTTCGGTGCCACCGCCAGCACCCCGTATGAGCGTGAAATCCGTCGCGCGGTGGAACGTGTCGTCATCGACAACTTGATGGGATTGGCCGACGAAGCCGCGATGCCGCAGGTGCGGGCGATCGCGCGACACACGCTGCGCGAGCGGCTGACGGCACTCCGGGCGCGGGCCGACGTGGACATCGCAGCGGCGGCGCATGCGGAGCTGTTGATCGCCGACGTCGCCCGCTGGCTGGACCGCCCCGCGGGGGCCACGGAGCCACGCCGCGCGGCACCATCTGCGCCGCCGGGCGCACCCATTGGAGAACCGGGGACGGAGTGGTTGCTCCGCCGCGACGGTGGCCCCGACTGGCTGCGGACGATGGAGCCGTGGTGCTCCATCCTCTGGTGGTGAGCCCACGCTGACCGGCGTCAGCGGCCCGGGGTGGTCCCGCGATACAGGACCACCCCGCCGCCGACCGAGCCCGAAAACAGATCGACCAGCCCGTCGCCGTCGATGTCGACGAAGCGCGGCACCGACGCCGGCGGGAGCGGCAGTTGCAGCGCCTCGTACGGCACGAAGCGTGGCGCCGTCAGCGTCCCCGCGTTGCGGTACACGAGCAGGCCGCCCTCTTCGCGGCCGCTGACCAGGTCGGGCAGGCCGTCGCCGTCCACGTCGAAGAAGCTGGGGGTGCTGCGACGACCGACGTCGAGGTCGTCGAGTCGCTCGCTGGCCAGCTCGAAGGTCGGCGACCGCGGCGTCCCGACGTTGCGGTAGAACTTGAACTCGCCATTGGCCTGGCCGATGACCAGATCGAGATCCCCGTCGCCGTCGACGTCGAACAGGGTCGGTGCCGCGTTGCTCACACGGGTCAGCGCAAGGTCCAGCGACGTGTCACGCTCGAAGCGCGGCGCCGTGCGCGTGCCCACGTTGCGGAACCCCTTGATGTCGTGGTTCCACGTGCCGATCAGCAGATCGAGATCGCCGTCGCCGTCCAGGTCGCCGAAGGCGGGAAAGACGTTGTAGTACTCGCCGACGTCGAGGGTGGCGCTGTGCCGGAATGCCGGACGCGTCGTGGTTCCTTCGTTGGTGTACAGGTACAGGCGGCCGGCCGTGTTCGAGCCGGGGTCGATCTTGCTCCCGATCACCATGTCCAGGTCGCCGTCGCCGTCCAGATCCACGAAGACCGGCGCCGACTCGGAGCCCACGTCGATGCCGTTCAGGAAGCGCGTACTGCGCAGCGCGAAGCGACCCGGCGCCGTGCGTTCCCAGTGGTAGAAGTTGTCCGCCGCAGTGCGCACCGGGTTCGCGGTCCCGCCGATCACGCCCATCAGGAAATCCAGGTCGCCGTCGCCGTCGAAGTCCACCGGCGCCGGCGCGTTGTAGCCACTGGTGCGCACGCCGTCCGCGAACGGCAGCAGCACGGGTTCCACCTGGAAGTTCGGCGTGGCGCAACTGCGGCCGACGTTCTCGATCAGCAGGATCCCGCGCTCGAAGAAGTCGCCCCAGAACAGATCCACGTCGCCGTCGCCGTCGAAGTCGGCGAACGCCAGCGCGTTGGCCCCGTGCCGGGTGGGACGCCCCGACGTATCGATGTCAGCCACGATCTCGATGTCCTCCCAGCGCTCCGCCACCAGCGAGAACCGGAGCGACCCCGGCGCCGTCTGCTCCAGGCGGTCCACCGACCCCTCGACGCGACCGACGAAGAAGTCGATGCGCCCGTTGCAATCCACGTCGGTGAGCGCCGGGATGTTCTGCCGGTCGAAGTAGATCGCCTGCCCCGACTCGTTCCGCAGCGAGTCCTGCGCCGCGAAGCGCGGCGCCGAGCGGGTGCCGACGTTCTTCCAGAAGCGGATGTAGCTGAACGGCAGCTCGCTGAGGATGTCCACGAGCGAGTCACCGTCGACGTCGATGAAGCGGAACCATTCTCCCGTGTCCAGCCCCTGGAACTTGTCCGAGCGCCACTCGTATCGCGGCACCGACCGCGTGCCGACGTTCTCGAAGTACATCAGCGAATGGGCGTACTCCTGGACGAAGAGATCCAGGTCGCCGTCGCCGTCGATGTCCACGAACTGCGGCCGCGGCACATCGAGCCCACCGAGGAAGGCCAGTGGGTATGGCTGACCGACGGAGTCGAACACCGGGAACGCGGACACCTCGCGCGTGAAGTGCGCGGCGCGCAGCGGCGACGACCGCGCCGGGCGCGTGCTGCCGACGACCGCGGCCGCGCACGCCGAGAGAAGCAGGGTCGCGCCGAGCAGCGTGGCGCGCTCAGCGGCGCGCACGCGTCCCCATCCCGGTGAGATTCCGGCCCAGCGTGATCGCGGTCCGCACCGTGCCCGTCGCCACGTCGACGATGGACAGCGACGCGGTCCCGCCGCCCGCCGGGTGCCCGGCGTGTCCCGCATGGGCGGATGGGTCCGCCATGTGATCCATCGTGTTGTTGTTGGTCACGAAGGCCGTGGCTCCGTCCGCCGAGAAGATGATCTGGTGCGGCTGCTGGAAGGACGCGTGCGAGAGGCGTCGCACCTCCTGCCACGTCCCGACCTCGACCACGACGATCTCGCTGCTGCCCTTCACCGGCACCCACACGTGGCGCTGATCGGGCGTGAAGCCGGGGTCGAAGGCCATCGCGCCCACCGTCACCTGCGTCACGAGCCGCGGGGCGGCCGGCGTGCTGATGTCGAACACCAGGAGACGCCCCGTCGTCTCGGAGGACGCGACGAGCGTCGTGCCGTCCGCCGACACGTCGAACTGCACCAGCGAGTGCGTCGGGCCGCTGACCGCCGTCAACGACACGCGCTCGGTGGCCAGGTCGATCGTCGCGAGCTGATTGACGCCCAGCGAGCCCGTGTAGGCGTAGCCGGCCGCCGTCGCGGCCATCGGGTGTGGACGGGGGAACAGCACCTCGAGCTCCTCGCCCCGCATGGTGCGGCGATCCACCAGGGCCACGCGCGCCGGCGGGTTGACCGCACTCATCGAGCGGCTGACCAGGAGCTGTTCGCGTCCGGGCACCAGCGCGAGCATCCCCGGCGTCTCCATCGCGAACTGCGCGACGATCCGGTCGTCCGCATCGAACTTCACCACGCGGCCTGCGCCGATCAGCGAGACGTACCAGTGCGCCCCGTCGGGTTCGACGACGATGTAATGCGGCTTGGCCGTGGCGGGAAAGCCCAGGGCCTGCAGGTCCACGGTGCGGACCAGCGTGCCGGCGGCCATGTCGATCACGGCGATCTTCGCGTCGTCCTGGATGCAGACGTAGAGCAGTTCGCGCGCCGCCTGCGCCGCAGCGGTGGTCGCGGTCACGAGGACCGCGGCCACCGCGAAGAACAGCCGCCGCATCAGAAGATCACGGGGCGGTGCTTGACCACGAACAGCCCCTGCTCGATGGAGCTGACGACGATGGCGCCGCTCTTGAAGTACGGATAGACCGACCATGCCCCGTTGTACCCCGGATTGTTGTCGAAGAACGGCGCGGTCTTGAAGAAGCCCACCTCGCGGGGATTGGCCGGATCGGAGACGTCGAGGATCCGGAGGCCGGAGCGGTAGTTCGCCTGGTACATGAGGTTGCCCTTCACGTACAGGTTGTGGTCCGACGCGGACTCGACGCCCATGTGCTCCTTGATGAGCTTGGGATTCTCGAGGTCCACCAGGTCCCACACCAGCGTCCGCGTCTTCTCGACCCCCTGGATCTCGTCGATCTCGTCGTTGACGTAGAAGTAGCGGTGGTCCTCGGTGAACCAGCCCTGGTGCGTGTAGGCCACGCGGGGGTACGACGCCCGCGACAGCGCCCTGGGGTTCTGCTTGTCCGTGACGTCGGCGATGCTGATGGCCGTCTCGTTGGAGCCGATGCAGATCTCGCGCCCGACGTACTTGCTGTCCGGGCCCTTGTAGTTCACGCACTGCGCGTCGTGCGAGTAGCCCGTCGAGGCGCGCCCCGTCGTCGTATCGGCGAAGCATCCCACGAAGGTCGGCTGCCTGGGCTCACGGATGTCGATCATGTGCAGCCCGCCACCGCAGGTGGTCCCGCCCAGACTCGAGCCCACGGAGTAGGCGAACCCGCTCTCCTCGTTGATCACGATGTTGTGCGCCGAGGCGATCTCGCGGTAGATGACGTCGGCCTCGACCTTCTGCGGCAGCCCGTTGGCCTGCGGGCGCATCGTGCGCAGGCGCGTGAGGTCGAAGACCTGCATCCCGTGCGGTCCCGCGCCGTCCGACACGATGTACGCATGGTCCTTGTACACCTTCATGTCGCGCCACGCCGCCGGACGCGCGCCCTCCGTCAGCGGCAGATCGGCCACCGGGACCGGGTTCCCCGCGTCCGAGAGGTCCAGGAAGGTCGTGCCGTCGCGGCGGCCGATGATGGTCCACTCCTTGCCCGTCTGCGGATCGGTCCAGCCCCAGATGTCGTTCATCTCGATGTAGTGCCCGTCGTGCGTCATCTTCGACGGCGGGATGAACGACAGCAGTTCCGCGTTGCTGCAATCGAAGATCTCGACCCTGCCGGCCTCGGAACAGCGGCGCTCGGTGCCCGTGATCGCGTTGATCTCGTCGATCGCCGGCCTGAGCAGCGGCGCCGCGCGCCACGCGCCCGCATTGTCACGCTCGTAGATGAACACCCCGCCCATCCCCTGCGCCGCCGCGATCGCGCCGACCGCCGCCACGTTGCCGCGGATGGAGACCGCGTTGCCCTTCGCGATCGATTCGGTGATCCCCGACGGGCTGAGCAGCGCGATGCCGTCGCCGCGCAACTGCCCATCACGCGCCGGATACACGTACACGCCACCCGTCCCGCCAAGGCCGGGCGCACCGACCCACACTTCACGCTCGTCCGCCGCCACCGCTGCGCCGAATCCTGCGCCTGCGGTCATCACCGGCGCCGACAGGCGCGCGTTCGGTGTCCATACCATCGCGCCGGGGGCCGCGCCGCGCCCGGTCGCCGCCACGCGGCGATACACGTACACCGCCCCGAAGTCGTTCGGTGCGCCCGGTGCGGCCACCACCGCCTGATCACCGTGCAGCGTCAGCGCCGAACCGAAGGCGTGCCCCGCCGCCAACCCCTGCGGTGCGAAGGTGCGGACCTGCGTCCACGCACCCGTGTCGCCCAGCGCGAACTCGTGCACGAGGCCCGCACGGCCGGCCGCACCGCTCGCCCCGATCAACGCCATCGTGCCGCGGACGGCGATGGACGAGCCGAAGTTGTCGCCGGCCGTCTCGCCGCCCGTGGCCGCCAGCGTCGCGGCCAGGGTGAACGAACCGTCCGGGGCGCGCTTGTACGCGTGCACCGCCCCTGCGGGCGCGGCGGCGGGCGCGGCACCACGACCACCACGGCCGCCACCCACCACGGGGCGGCCGACCAGCAGCCAGTCCCCATCGGCCGCCGTTGCCCCGAACCGCGCATCCTCCGCCGCCGTGATCGTGCTGGCGAGCACCCAGCGCGTCCCATCCTTGCGGAACACGTGCAGCGCCGTCGACCCGGCGCCGACGATCAACTGCGTCCCGTTGAACGCCAGCGAGCCGCCGAACTGGTCACCCACCGCAGCGTCCGGCCCATTGAGCACCGTGGCCTGCTGCCACGCGTTCGCCGTTTTGCGGTACACATACACCGCGCCCGGGCGGAAGCGGTTCGACGCTTCGGCGACGAACACCTCGCCGTCACCCACGAGCACCGCGCCGCCGAACCCGACCAGCGCGTGGACCGCCGTCGGTGTGGCGTCGCTGGCGTACGAGTCCGCCGCGGCGAGCGCCCCGAAGACGGAGCCAACGGCGACGAGTGTGCAGACCGCACGAGGAACAACGCGCATCAGGAACCTCCGTGGACATGTCGAGTCCGGGCGCGGCAGCGCACCGGGATGAACTCCGCACGAGAGCGGGCCAACCTTGGAGTTTACCCCGCGGCGACCGCCGCGGCGAGGGGGTGCGCCGCGCCGGTTGTGGAGCCCGGCCCCCGCACGCATCTTCTGCCTCCCACCCTCTCCACGCTCGCAGGGCGGCGGCGTCACGACGCAGGGGAACATCCGCACGGGCACGGGAGTAGGAGCGCCCAGCACGCTCCACGCCTGCGAGGCGCCCGCCGCGCTGAGCCCACCGCGCGCCGATCCACGTGGTCCGCTGCCGATACTGGAGCCAGTCACCCACCCCCGAACGAGGGCCGTCAATGCCGACCGATGTCCAGGCGATGGAGCGCATCCTGCGGACCACCGCCACCCCGCCGTGCTGCTCCCTCTACATGCCGACGCACCGCAACCTCCCCGAACGGGATCAGGACCGCGTGCGCTTTCGCAACCTCGTCGCCGAACTGACCCGGATGGCCACCAGCCGTCACGGCGAGGACGTGGCGGCCTCGGTGCTCGCGCCACTGCACGAACTCGGCGCCACGCACGACTTCTGGAAGGGCACGCAGGACGGGCTGGCGATCTTTGCGGCGCCGGGCTTGTTCGAAGTGTTCATTCTGCAGCGCTCGGTGCCCGAGCGCGCGTTCTGCGCCGACTCCTTCCACACCAAGCCCCTGCGGCGCATCATCCAGTCGGCTGACCGCTTCGCGCTGCTCGGCATCACGCGCACGCACATCCGCCTGTTCGCGGGGAACCGCGACCGGCTCGACCCCATTCCCGTGCCCGCCGGCATCCCACGGACCATCGAGGAGGCCCTGGGCGAGGATCTCACCAAGCCGACGCTCACGTCCGCCGGCTCCGGCGCGGGCGGTCCGCGCGGCACGGCCACCTTCCACGGCCACGGCGGCCGGGCCGACGAAGTCGACCTCGACACGGAACGCTTCTTCCGCGTCGTCGCCAAGGGCGTCGCCGAGAAGTTCTCGCACCACACCGCGCTCCCGCTCATTCTCGTCGGGCTGGCGGAGCATCACGCGACCTTCCGCGCGGTGAGCCACAACCCGCATCTGCACGCGGACGGCATTGCCGTGAACCCCGACGCGGTCGACATGGACACGTTGCGGCAGCGTGCGTGGGAGATCATCGGCCCGCATTACGTGCAGCGGCTCAGCGGCCTCGTCGAGCGCTACGGCGACCACAAGGCGCACGGCAAGGGCGACGACGACGTGAGCGCGGTCGCCGTCGCGGCCGTGCACGGGCGCGTGCGGACCCTGCTGGTGGACGCCGACGTCGTCATCCCCGGCGTGCTCGACCGCGGCACGGGCCTCGTGACGGCGGTGGAGCGGACCATCGCCGGCGTCGACGACCTGCTCGACGACATCGCGGAAATCGTCACCGCGCGCGGCGGCGAAGTGGTCATTGTTCCGTCACAAGAGATGCCATCCGCTACCGGACTCGCCGCGATCTACGGATATTGAGCGGCATGCGCCGCGCATCCGCTCGCCACCTTCTTCTTCTCCTGCTCGCGCTCCCGCTCACCGGCCACACGACCCGCCGGTGGGGGGAGCGCGGCCACGTGCTCTCCGCACAGGCCGCCGTCGATGCCCTGCCTGCGGAGATGCCGGCGTTCTTTCGTGCGGCGCGCGACCAACTGGCGTACCTCAATCCCGAGCCCGACCGCTGGCGCGGCGGTGCGGAACGGACCGCGGACCGCGCCCTCGACGACGCCGGAGCGCCCGAGCACTTCATCGACCTCGAGCTGATCCCGCTGCATCGGCGCACGCACGTCCTGGCGGCGCGCAGCCGACACGACTACGCCGACTCGCTGCGCGCGCTCGGCGAGCGCGTCCAGACGGTTGGCGTGCTCCCCTTCGCCATGCTCGAGCACGCCCAGCGGCTGCGGGTCGCGTTCCGGCAGTGGCGCGGCGCGCGGAACGCGCGCGAGCGACGCCTCATCGAGGCCCGCATTCTCAACGACGCGGGGATCCTCGGGCACTACGTCACCGACGCGGCCAACCCGGCGCACACCACCATCCACTTCAACGGGTGGAAGGGGCCCAACCCCGAGGGGTACGCGACCGACAACCGCTTCCACGCACGCTTCGAGTCGGGCTTCGTGCAGGCGGTGATCCGCTACGACGACATCCGCTCGCGGCTGCCCCCTGAGCCCAGGGTCTTCCCCGACCTGCGGACGGCGATCCTCGCACACATCCACGAGAGCCATGCACAGGTCGAGCCGCTCTACGCGCAGGACAAGGCGACGCCCTTCGGCGTGGACCAGACCAGCCCTGCCGCCAAGGCGTTCGCGGCGGCGCGACTCGCCGCCGGCAGCCGGATGCTGCGGGACCTCTGGTGGACCGCGTGGGTGACCAGCGCGAACCCGTGACCCCGCGCGTGGTCGGCGGCTGACGCCGCAGCATCCGAGGATGCGCGCGCGCGGTGCCGCGTCGCGCACTCTTCCGCTGTCAGTGCACGCGTGCCACATTGGCTGGGCCCCCACGCCCACCAGGCCCCCCATGCGCACCATCCTGCTCCTCCTGTGCCCGGCGCTGCTCGCCGCGCAGACGCCGACGCCACCCGCCGCCGCACGCCAGCCGCGCGACCCGATGATGGAGGCGCTGCAACTGCGGCCGACGCGCACCACGACGTTCACCACGAACGTCGGGCACTGGATGTCCGTGGACATCTCGCCCGATGGCCAGACCCTGGTG
Source organism: uncultured Gemmatimonadaceae bacterium (assembly GCA_964430045.1). Classification (GTDB taxonomy): domain Bacteria; phylum Gemmatimonadota; class Gemmatimonadetes; order Gemmatimonadales; family Gemmatimonadaceae; genus DASRAP01. The sequence continues at coordinate 6,711 of CAYSFN010000039.1, read as the reverse complement.
TTCGACCTGCTGGGTGATCTCTACACGATGCCGATCAGCGGCGGCACCGCGACCGCGCTGACGCGGGGGATGGGGGTCGACGTCCAGCCGCGCTTCTCCCCGGACGGCACGCGCGTGGTGTTCGTGAGCGACCGCGACGGCGGGCACAACGTCTGGATGCTGTCGCTGGACAGGAAGGACACCGTGCAGATCACGCGCGGCAAGACCAACAACTACGAGTCGCCGACGTTCACGCCCGACGGCAAGTACATCGTCGTGACGCGCGGCACCAAGTTGTGGATGTACCACACCGAAGGCGGCCAGGGACAGCAGATCATCCCCGCTGGCGACGGCGGCGGTCGTGGGGGCGCCGCCGGCACGGACGTGACCCGGCAGATGGGCGCGGCCGTGAGCCCCGACGGACGCTCCATCTGGTTCGCACAGCGCCGGGGGAGCTGGATCTACAACACGCCGCTCTCGGACTACCAGTTGGTGCAGTACGACCGCGAGACCGGCACGTCGACCACGCGCGAGTCGCGCTGGGGTTCGGCGTTCCGTCCAACGCTGTCCCCCGACGGCAGATGGCTGGTGTACGGGACGCGGCACGTCGACGAGACCCGCCTGCGCATCCGCGACCTTGCCACCGGCGAGGAGCGCTGGCTCGTGTACCCGGTGCAGCGCGACGACCAGGAGTCGCGCGCCACGCTCGACGTCCTCCCGGGCATGACCTTCACGCCCGACTCCAGGGAGCTGATCACCACCTGGGACGGCAAGCTGTGGCGCGTTCCCATCGCCGGCGGCACGGCACGCGAGATCCCCTTCACCGCCGAGGTGGTGCAGGCGCTGGGACCGGCCGTGCACTTCACCTATCCGATCGTCGATTCGGCGACGTTCGTCGTCAAGCAGATCCGCGACGCCGTGCCCTCCCCCGACGGGCGGCGGCTCGCCTTCGTGGCCCTCGACCGCCTGTACGTGATGGACTGGCCTGCGGGCACGCCGCGGCGGCTGACGACCATGGACGTCGGAGAGTTCCAGCCGGCCTGGAGCCCCGACGGCACACAGCTCGTGTACGCGACCTGGAGCACCTCGGCTGGCAGCGCCCTGTACCGTGTCAGCGCCGCCGGTGGAACGCCACAGCGCCTCACCACCGAGGCGGCGTTCTGGCAGCAGCCCGCCTACGCGCTCGACGGCCGACGGATCGTCGCGCTGCGCGGACCCCTGCGCAGTTTTCGCGAGGCGACGGGTGCGGGCGCGGGCGGCGCCGCACAGGACCTGGTGTGGATCCCGGCGGCGGGAGGCACCCCGACGGTGATCGCGCCGGCCCGAGGGCTCGCAAACCCGCACTTCACCCGTGCTGACAGCACGCGGGTGTACTTCAGCAGCGGGGGCAGCGGGCTGGTGTCGATGCGCTGGGATGGTCTGGAGCAGCGCACCCATCTGCGTGTGAGTGGGGGAGGCGGCGGCGGTGGTGGTGGCGGCGGCGCGTCGTGGATCCGCGTGTCACCAACGGATGCCGACCAGGCGCTCGCCAACGTCGGGCTGGACCTGTACCTCGTGACCATCCCACGCATCGGCGGCACGGAACCGACCATCGCCGTCGGCAATCCCGAGCAGGCGACGTTCCCCGTCAAGAAGCTGACGGACATCGGCGGGCAGTTCCCCGCGTGGACTGCCGACGGCACGCAGGTCCGCTGGTCGATCGGCAATGCACACGTGGAGTACGACATTGCACGGGCCAGGGCCTTCGATGACTCGGTGCGGATCGCACGCGCGGCGACGCCCCCGGCCACCGGCGACAGCACAGCCGGTGCGGGTGGACGCGGCGGGGCCGCGCCTGCCGCGCGCGCGCCGGCACCACAGTTCCAGCCCACCGAGACCCGCGTGCTGGTCCACGCGAACCGCGACATCCCCACCGGCAGCGTGGTGCTGCGCGGTGCGCGCGTCATCACGATGCGCGGGAGCGAGGTGATCGAGAACGCCGACCTCGTGATCACCAACAACCGCATCGTCGCCGTGGGAGCACGCGGAACGGTCACGATCCCCGACGGCGCGCGCAGCATCGACGTCACCGGCAGGACCATCGCGCCGGGCTACGTGGACACGCACGCCCATCTGCGCGTGCCGACGGGCATCCATCGCGACCAGGTCTGGTCCTACGTGGCCAACCTGGCCTACGGCGTCACGACCGTGCGCGACCCGCAGACCGGCGCGACCGACGTCCTCTCGTACGAGGACCAGGTCGTCACCGGCGCCCTGCTCGGCCCCCGCATCTACAGCACCGGCCCGGGCGTCTTCGCCGGCGAGAACATCCGCGACCTCGCCCACGCGCGGCGCGTCCTCAAGCGCTACAGCGACTACTACGACACCAAGACGCTCAAGCAGTACGTGGCAGGCAATCGCGAGCAGCGGCAGTGGATCATCCAGGCCGCCCATGAGCTCGGACTGATGCCGACGACCGAGGGATCGCTCGACGTGAAGATGACCATCACGGAGATGATCGACGGCTACAGCGGACACGAGCACTCGATCCCGACCTTCCCGCTGCAGAGCGATCTCATCCGCCTGCTCACGGAGTCCGGGATGGTGTACACGCCGACGGTGCTCGTCGCGTACGGCGGTCCGTGGGCCGAGAACTACTGGTACGCCACCGAGGACAATCTCGGTGACGCGAAGCTGAAGGCGCTCACGCCGTGGTCGGACCTCGAGTCGAAGATCCTGCGGCGCGGGGGCTCGACCGGTGCCGTGACGACGGGTGCCGCCGCTGGCTGGTTCCACCCCTCGCAGCACGTGATGGCGCCCATCGGCGAGTCCGTGCGCGACCTCGTCGCCGCCGGCGGCCTCGCCGGCGTGGGATCGCACGGGCAGTTGCAGGGCCTCGGCTATCACTGGGAGCTGTGGTCGATGGCGATGGGCGGACTCGCCAACCACGACGCGCTGCGCGTCGCCACCATCCAGGGCGCCCAGGCCCTGGGCCTGCAGAACGACCTCGGCTCCATCGAACCGGGCAAGCTGGCCGACCTGGTGATCCTCGACGCGAACCCGCTCGACGATCTCCGCCACACCAACACCGTGCGGCAGGTGATGAAGAACGGCCGCCTCTACGACGGCCTCACGCTGGACGAAGTCTGGCCGCGGTCACGACCGGCGGGTCGGTTCTGGTGGCAGACCGACGACACACCGATCGTGACGCGCGACCAACGCTGAACGCGCTACCGCGCGTCCAGGTCGTTCCAGTGCAGCAGGGCGTTGAAGCCGAGCATGAAGGTGCCCTGCGTCTGCCACCGCCAGAAGGGTCGCATCGCGAACATCACGACGTGGCCCTCGCCCACCTTGGCGTCGACCAGCTGCGCGCGGCCGGCCAGTGCTTCGCCACCGGCAAGCGTGCCGGAGAGCAGCATGTCGTCGACGCTGTTGGGGAAGCGGAGGACAGTGCGCACCGTGGCGGGACCACCGACGAAGCCACCGAACCCACCGCGCCCGCCGCCACCACGGCCGCCGGCGCCGGGTGCGCCGCCGCGACCACCGCCTGCGGCCGCAACCGCACCGGAATCAGGCGGCGTGGCCGTGCCGGTCGGTGGGTCCCACGTGGACAGCCGCGGGCGCAGGTTGTTGGCCATCGGGCTGATGTTCTGCTGCAGCGGATTGTTGGCACCCCGGCCGCCGCCGCCGGCACCACCCGTGTTCATCACCGGTGCCTGACTGAAGTACACGGGGATCTGGCCGCCGGCATAGCCATAGACCAGCGGACTGCGCGCGTCACCGATCACGCCGCGATAGATGGAGCCGCGCGCGAACAGCCCCGTCGGCGTTTCCACGTTCACGCCGGGGGTGAGGTTGAACTCCGGGAACAGCGTCGCCGTCCCGCCCTCGGTGAGCAGGGTGCCCCCGGCCTGCACGAAGCGGTAGAGGTTCATGAGTCCGTCGATGCCCATGCCGCCGCGAATGTCGTCGTCGGCATCCTGGATGCCCAGGTGCGGGGTCTTGTCCGTCGTCCGGTAGGGCAGCGGCGCCGAGCCCGACATCGCCACGCCATTGATCAGGGCCTGCGCATTGCCCCCGACGTGCGGGTAGATGATCACGTCGTACTTGGACCGCAGGTCCGGCATGTCCTTGAGCTTCTTGTCCGCGAAGTAGTCGTAGGGCACGCCGTAGTGATCGAGCGCCGCGCGGACCCAGCCCTCGTCCTGCGTGCGCGTCCAGCTGTGGAGGTACCCGATGCGCGGCACGTCGAGGTCGTGGGTTGCCACGGTGGGCGCGGCCGCCACCGCGACGGCCGACAAGCCCAGGGACGCGAGCGAGCCGTGCAGCGCGGCACGGTCCGCGTTCTCGATGATGAACGAGCCGGCGAGGAAGCGCCGCCCGCCCGCCTCGAAGTCGGCCTGCGCGGCACGCATCGGCGTGTCCTTGTGCTTCCAGCGGAACGTGACCAGCGCGTTGTCCGAGGTCGCGGCGACGATGATCACGTTGCCCGTGCCCTGGATGCCGCCGGGCGCGGTCACGGGTGCCGTCACCGGCTCCATCGCCAGTGACAGGATCGCCGTGTCCTCGACTTCGCGGATCGTGAGGTTCCGCATCAGGCCGAAGGTCCAGCCGGTGTCGTCGTAGGGCGACGGATTGCTGGGCGAGTAGGCCTGCAGGGAGAAGTACATGTCGGCCACCGTGCGGTAGGGCTGGTCGCCGCGCACGATGTAGTCGCCGGGCTGCACGCGCACGCGGCCGAAGGTGCCGGCCGCCGTGGCCCGGTGGAACTCCAGCCCCTGCGTCCGCATGTCGTTCACGGCCTCGGCGGTGTTCTGCCCGGCGTGCTGCCCGGCGGGGATCACCCACGCGCGCACGGGGCCGTCCGTCCCCTTCGCGATCGCCCGCTTGTTCTTGATGTAGAAGTTCTCGAGGTACAGCGTCCGGTTCGACGCGAAGTGATGCAGCGAGAACAGCACCCCCGACTGCTGGATGTTCGTGTTGTTGCGCGGCCCCCAGTTGATGCTCGGCAGCGCCGGGTTGGGCCGGTACCACTCGCGGCTCTGGTTGGCGTTCACGACGTAGTTGTCGGGGCCGTAGCTCTGGATCTCGTAGAACCGCCCGATCGCATTGTGGACGTGGGCGATGAAGAACATGTAGTTCGGCGTCCATCCATCGTAGAAGCCGTAGGTCCACGCGCCCGGCACGCCGCGGCGCGTCAACTGCAGCACGTCGTTCTTGGCGAAGGTCCACCACTCGTCGACCGTGACCGCGTCGATGGCCTCGTTGTAGGGGCCCGTGCCCGTCGAGGAGTAGAAGTAGGTCGCCGACTCGTGCAGGTCGTGCAGGACCTGCGGCTTCCACTCGAGCCAGGTGCGGTTGACCGCCTTGGTCAGTTCGAGGAACTGCCCCATGCCGTCGCGGTTGTTGTCGTGCGCGACGTACTGCCCCCAGTACATCAGGTTGAGGCGCGCCTCCCCGGAGGCACGCGTCTTGTTGAAGTAGTAGGTGTCGACCTGCTTCTCGCGGCCGTCGACCTCGAGCACCGGCGTGATCAGCGTGATCACGCTGTCGCGGATGGTCCTGATGAAGTCGGTCTCCTGCACCACGAGCCGGTAGGCCAGCTCCATCAGCATCTCCGGACCGCCGTTCTCGGTGGAGTGCATGCCGCTGGTCAGCCAGTACAGCGGCTTGGTGGTGCGCAGCAGCTCCCTGGCGCGGGCGTCGGTGATCTTCCGCGGGTCGCCCAGGAGGTCGATGTTCCGCTTGTTGGCGTCGAGGTTGCGCAGCGTCGCCTCGTTGGCGATCGCGAGCATCACGATGTCGCGCCCCTCCTCCGTCTTGCCGATGGTGTAGAAGCGCGCCCGCGGCGAGGCGTCGGCGATGGCCTTGAGGTACTTGTGGATCTGCGCGGCGTACGTCAGCTCGCCCGGCGTGCCCACGATGCGCCCGTTGAACTTGAGCGGCGACGGGATGCGGTCCGAGGCGGGGAGGTGATCGACCAGCTCGGTGGTGATGCGCGGATCCTGGAGATGCTCCTTGATCTTGCGCGTGTACTCCTCGTCGATGCGTTGCTGTGCGGCGACGGGCATCGCGCTGCCGACGAGGACAGCGGCGAGCGCCAGGGCGGACCAGCGATGGGTGCCGGGGACCAGCGGACTGCGGGACATCCTGCCTCCTGGGCGGGGTGGAACGGAAGAGGGCGGGGCGGCCCCTGGCCACCCCGCCCCAATCATACGGCCCCGCGAGCGGAAATGCTCGGAGGCCCGGCCCGCACGCGCTACTTCCCGAAGCGCTTGGAACGGTCCAGCTCGTGCGCGTAGGGACGTTCCTCGTACCCCGTGTAGATCTGACGCGGACGTGCGATCTTCTGCTCCTTGTCCATCAGCATCTCCTCCCACTGCGCGACCCAGCCGGCCACCCGCGGGATGGCGAACAGCACCGTGAAGTAGTCCGTGGGGAACTTCAGGGCGCGGTAGATGAGGCCCGTGTAGAAGTCCACGTTGGGGTACAGCTTGCGCTCCTGGAAGTACGGGTCCTCCAGGGCCCGGCGCTCGAGCTCCAGCGCGATCTCCAGGTCCCGGTCCATCCCTGCGACCTCGAACACCTCGTAGGCCAGCTTCTTCACGATCTTGGCGCGCGGGTCGTAGCTCTTGTACACGCGGTGCCCGAAGCCCATCAGCCGGGCGCCCTTGCCGTTCTTCACGTCGTCGATGAACGGCCCGACGTTCTTCACGTCGCCGATCTGCGCGATCATCCGCAGCACCGCCTCGT
>CAYSFN010000038.1:0-22465 GCA_964430045.1 uncultured Gemmatimonadaceae bacterium | reverse complement strand
GCTCCGTCCCCGTCGGCCCCGCTGCTGTGAACCTGGCCTCCCGCGAACTCCCCGTCTGCACCTGTCCCCTCATCGACACCGAGGCGGGCAGCGCCTCGACCGTCGTCGCCATTGCCTGCGGCGACAGCGACGCGTGCCGACTGCGGGCGCTCGGCGTGTACGAGGGCGCGACCGTCTCGGTGATCAACAAGCGCCACTGCCTGCTGGTCGACGTCCGCGGCACGCGGCTCGCCCTCGACACGGTGCTCGCCACGGGGATCACGGTGCAGCCGCAGGCACGCCCGACGAGCTGACGTGACCGGCACCGCTGAGCCGGTCGCGTTCGACGCGACCGCGCCGCTGCGCGTTGCCATCATCGGCAACCCGAACACCGGCAAGACGACGCTCTTCAACGCCCTCACGGGGCTGCGCCAGCGCGTCGGCAACTTCGCGGGCGTGACCGTCGAACGCGTCGAGGGGTCCTTCGCGCTGTCGGATGGTCGCCGCGTGACGGTGCTCGACCTGCCGGGCTCGTACTCGCTGTCCGCCGCCTCGCCCGACGAGCAGATCGCCCTGGAGACGCTGCTCGGGCGCGACGATGCGCACTGGCGGCCCCACGTCGTCCTCGTGGTGGTCGACGCGGTGCATCTCGACCGCAACCTCTTTCTCGCGTCGCAGATCTGCGAGCTCGGCCTGCCGGTCGTCATCGCGCTCAATCAGATGGACGCCGCCGAGGCGGAGGGGATCAGCATCGACGTGCCGACGCTGATCTATGAGACGGGCGTCACCATCGTTCCGACCGTCGCGAAGCGCGGCGAGGGCATCGAGCCGCTCAAGCAGGCGCTGTTCATTGCCGCGACGCTCCCGGCGCCGACGCGCAAGTTCGTGCTGCCCCCCGAGGTCGACGCCGCGCTGGCCCCCCTGCAGGGCGCACTGGAGCGCGGCGGCATCAACTACGCCGCGGCGCAGATGGAGGCGCTGCGCCTGTTGTCCGTGCGCCACGACGAGCCGCACCTCGCGCACGTCGCGGCCCTGCCGGCCAGGCTGGCGCAGGCGCGCGCGACGCTGGACACGCTGGGGGTCGCGCCGGACCGCCTCGAGGCGGAGCTGCGCTACACGTGGATCGGCGGGGTGCTCGCGCGTTCGATGTCGCGCCGAGGGCCGTCCGCGGGGTCCCTCACCGACCGCGTCGACGCCTTCGTGCTGCACCGGGTCGGCGGGCCGCTGCTGTTCGTGGTGGTGATGGCGCTGGTGTTCCAGGCGGTGTTCACGTGGGCCGCGCCCATGCAGGACGGGATCGAGTCGCTGGTCCTGACCCTCGGCGCGGCCGTCGGCACGCTGCTGCCGGAGGGCGACCTGCAGTCGCTGGTGGTGGACGGCGTCTTTGCCGGCGTCGGTTCGGTGGTCGTGTTCCTCCCGCAGATCGGCATGCTGTTCGCCTTCCTGTCGCTGCTGGAACAGAGCGGGTACATGGCGCGCGCGGCCTTCCTGATGGACCGGATCATGCGGCGCGTGGGGCTGCACGGGAAGTCGTTCATCCCCATGCTCAGCGGCTACGCCTGCGCGGTGCCGGGGATCATGGCCACGCGCACCATCGACGACCCCAAGGATCGCTTGGCGACCATCATGGTCGTGCCGCTGATGAGCTGCTCGGCGCGGTTGCCGGTGTACACGCTGCTGATCGGCACGTTCATTCCCGCGCTCCCGGTGCTGCCGGGGCTGGACCTGCGCGGCGCGACGATGCTGGCGATGTACCTGCTGGGCACCGTCACCGCGCTGGTGATCGCCGCCGTGTTCCGCCGCACCCTGCTCAAGGGCCCCGTGCGGCCGATGATCCTCGAGCTGCCGCCGTACCGCCGGCCGGGGCTGCGTTCCACGGTGGTGTCGGTGTGGCAGCGCTGCGGGATCTTCCTGCGGCGCGCGGGCACGGTCATCCTCGCGATCAGCATCGTGCTCTGGGCGCTGGCGACGTACCCCGTGGCCCAGGTGGACGAGGCGCTGCCCGTGGAGGCGCAGCAGGAGCAGCAGCTCGCGCACTCGGTGCTCGGCCGGTTCGGCCACGCGATCGAACCCGTGGTCGCACCGCTGGGGTATGACTGGAAGATCGGGGTGTCGATCGTCGCGAGCTTCGCGGCGCGCGAAGTGTTCGTCTCCACGATGGGGACGATCTACGGGGTCGGGGGCGAGAACGACGCGGCGCTCAGCGAGCGGTTGCTCGCGCAGACCACCGCGGACGGCTCGCCGGTGTACACCCCGCTGATCGCCGTCGGGTTGATGGTCTTCTACGTGTATGCGCTCATGTGCATCAGTACGGTGGCCGTGACCATCCGCGAGGCGGGTGGCGGGCGGCTGGGCTGGAAGTGGGCGGGCATCCAGTTCGGCTACATGCTCGGCCTGGCCTACGGCGGTGCGTGGGTGACGCTCGTGATCGGCCGCGCGCTGGGGTTCAGCTGATGGCAGTGGACACGCTCATCGCGCTCGCGCTCGCCGCCGCCGCAGTGGGCTATCTCGTGCGCGGCGTCGTGCGTGCGCGCCGTGCCGCGCGGGACCGCGCGCGCGGCTGCGATCACTGCGGGTGAGGGCGCACGGGCGGCCCCGGCAGGGTTAGTTTTCGGGGCGACGTGCCGCACCCGCGACGCGGGGCCGCGCGACCGGCCGTCTGACCTGGACCTTCGTACTCCGCGTTCCCGTGCACCGGACCCTGCTCACAGCCCTCGCGCTCGCCGCGATCCTCGGACTCCCGTCGTCCCCGCACGCCCAGGTGCCCGCGTCGGCGGGCGCGCAGCGCGCGGCTGACCCGGGGCGTACGACCCTCGACGGCGTGTTCACCCTCTCGCAGGCGACGCAGGGGCGCGACATCTTCGCGGGAATGTGCAAGGAGTGCCACGCCAACAACGTGTACAACGGGCAGCCCTTGCGCGATCGCTGGGCCGGACGGACGTTAGGGGAGTTGTACGGGTACCTGCGACGCGACATGCCGAAGTCCAACCCCGGCGCGCTCACGCCGGACGAGTACACGGCCGTCATCGCGTACCTGCTGCGGCTGAACCAGATGCCGACGGGCAGCAAGGTGCTCCCGGCGGACTCGTCCACCATGGCGGCCATCAGGTTCGCGTCGCCCCCTCCTCCCTCTTCGCCGGACTTTCGCCGATGATGACTGACCGCCTTTCGCTGCGCCCGTGGAGGACCGTCGGCGCCGCGCTCGCGCTGTGGCCCGTGCTCGCCGCGGCGCAGCCGCTGCGTCCGGCGAGTGCGCCGGGTGGCACGACTCCCGTGATGACGCCGAACGTGCGCGGGAACGTCCCCGGCGAGTGGCGGGTGTGGGGGGCGGATCTGTTCAGCACGCGGTACTCGCCACTGGACCAGATCAACGGGGCGAACTTCAACACGCTCGAGATGGCCTGGCAGTGGAACGCCGGGACCTTCGGGCCCGACGAGTATTACCGCACCACGCCGCTCTACGCGAATGGGCGGCTGTTCACGGTCGCAACGACGCGCCGCTCGACCATGGCGATCGACCCGGAGACCGGGGAGACGTTGTGGATGCACCGGCTGGACGAGGGCATCCGCTGGCAGAAGGCCCCGCGGCAGTTCGCCGGCCGTGGACTCGCGTATTGGACCGACGGTCAGGAGGAGCGCGTGATCGTCGTGACGCCGGGCTACCACATGGTGTCGCTCGACGCCAGGACCGGGCTGCCCGACCCGAACTTCGGCACGAACGGCGTCGTCGACCTCCAGGATGGGCTGGGCTTCCCGCTCGTGCCGCTGGCGGTCGACGACTCCGGCTCGCTGGTGATCTCGGATGCCGCCCCCGCACGCCGCGCACGTCCGGGCGAGACGTGGGACCCCGTCAGGAAGATCGGCGCGGACGGCACGGTGGGGATCGACCCGGTGCACGGGCAGATCGCGGCCTCGTCCCCGCCGATCCTCGTCAACGACATGATCGTCGTCGGCAACTCGTCGATTCACGGGTACTACCCCATCCGCGTGCGGAACCTGCCCGGGTACATCCGCGGGTTCGACGTCCGGACCGGCGCGCAGAAGTGGCTGTTCAACCTCGTGCCGCAGCCCGGGGAGTTCGGCGCCGAGACCTGGGAGAAGGGCTCGAAGGTCGGTGACGAGGGCGTCGGCAAGAACGACGCATGGGCCACCTATTCGGCCGACGCGGAGTTGAACATGGTGTACATCCCGGTGGGGATGCCGTTGATGGACGAGTACGGCGGGCACCGGCCGGGCGACAACCTGTACGGCAACTCCATCGTCGCGCTGGACGCGACGACGGGGACGCGCCGGTGGCACTTCCAGATGGTCCACCACGACATCTGGGACTACGACACGCCGATGGCGCCGAACCTCTTCGACGCGACCATCGACGGGCGCACCCGCAAGGTGATCGCGCAGACCACCAAGCAGGGGTGGACGTACACCTTCGACCGGGCGACGGGCGAGCCCATCTGGCCCATCGTCGAGACGCCGGTGCTGCAGAGCGACGTGCCCGGCGAGCAGACGGCCAGGACGCAGCCCATTCCGTCCAGGCCGGCACCGTACTCGCAGCAGGGCCTGCTCGAGAGCGACATCATCGACTACACCCCGGCCATCCGGGACTCGGCGCTGAAGCTCGCGCGGCAGTGCCGCATGGGGCCGTATTACATCCCCGCCGTGCTGTCCGACGGCTCCGGCCCGACGGGGCTGCGCTGCTCGTGGTACGCGCCGGGCGCCTCGGGCGGGGTCAACATCGACGGCGGGGCCGCGGTCGACCCCGAGACGGGGATGATGTACGTGGCCGCGCTGAGCGGCCTGTCCACCGTCTCGCTGCAGAAGGACCCCTGCTCGGAGTTCAACTACTCGTCACCGCGCGACAACTGCGGGCTGCTGGGGGCGCTGCCGCCACCACCGGGCTACACGCCGCCGGCAGAACGTGGGGGTGGCTTCGGGGGCCGGGCCAACCGGTCGATGCTGCACGGGGTCTCCATCCTCAAGCCGAAGGAGCTCGGCGGCATCACGGCGTATGACATGACGACCGGTGACAAGGCGTGGTGGATCCCCAACGGCGGCACCATCCCCGTCACCAGCAGCGACCCGTTGTTCGCCGGTGTGCAGTTGCCCCCGCGTCCCGCCGGTGGGCAGGCGCAGGTGATCGTCACCAGGACGTTGCTGATCTACGGCACCGGGCGCAGCGGCGGCGTGCCGGGCGCACAGCCGCACTTGTTCGCGGTGGACAAGGCGACGGGGCGCCAGGTGGGGGCGGTGGAGATCCCGGGGCGGACCTCCGCCATGCCCATGACCTTCCTGCACAAGGGCAGGCAGTACATCGTATTCGCGACCGGGGCGGGGTCCAGCACGTCGCTGGTGGCGCTGCGGTTGCCGGACTGAGCTCAGCGCTTCTCGTAGCGCTTGAGCGCCCGCGGGCCCACCGCGGCGCCGTAGATCACGCCGTTCCTGTCCACGGCCACGCCCTCGGCGGCGCTGGTGTTGCGCGTGTCCGTGACGGGGTCGGGGATGAACGCGGTGACTTCGCCGGTGCGCGCGCTGCCGATGCGGATCCCGCGCAGCCACTCCGGACGCTGCGGCGCGATGGAGCCGGACTCGGAGTCGGCCGCGTACAACACGTCGTTCGCGTCGATGAACAGACCGCTGGCGCGCGAGAACTGGTACCAGGTGTCGAGCAGCGTGAGGTCCTGATCGTAGATCAGGATGCGGTCGTTCGTGCGGTCGGCCACGAAGAGCCGGCCGCGCGAGTCCATGGCCAGTGCGTGGGGCTGATCGAACTGGCCCGCGCCCGAGCCGGTGGTCGAGCCCAGGGTCTTCAGCAGCGTGCCCGTGCGGTCGAACTTCAGCAGGCGCGCGTTGGCCGTTGGCTGCGAGCTGTGGCCCTCGACGACGTAGATGTCGCCATTGGGCGCGGTGAGCACCGCGTTCGGCTGCCAGAAGAAGCCCGTCTCGCGTGCGCCCCCATCCGTGCCGAGCCGCATCAGGACCTCGCCGGTGGGCGAGAACTTGATGACCTGGTGCCCGTGGATCGTGGCCGGTGGTGCCGGGGCCGGCGTTCCCGGTGGCGCGCCGCGCGGCGTCGCCGGTCGGTTGTCGCGCCCATCCACGACCCACACGTTGCCGTCGCGGTCCACGTGGATGCCGTGCGGCCAGTTGATCATGCCCTTGCCGAACGAGCGCACCAAGGTGCCCGTGGCGTCGAAGAGCAGGATGGGGTCGAGGTCCGACCCGACGCAGGAGTTCTGCGCGCAGCGCTCGGCCACCCACACACTGACGCCGTCCTTGTCGATGGCCACGGCGCTGGTCGACCCCCAGGGGCGTCCCTCAGGGAGCTTGGCCCAGCCCTCGACCGTGGTGTAGGGGTTGGGGCGGTCGTTGACCGGCGTGACCTGCGCCAGCAGCGGGGCGGCCGACAGCGCGGCGAGCACGAACACAGCGACGAGCGACGGTGCGGGCATGAGACCTGGGGTGGGAGGACATTCCCAACCTACCGGGATGGTGGCGCGACGCAAGGTTTCGCGCGTGCGCGGCGCACGCCGCCCACGGGACCGCGCCCTCGCGCTGGCGCGCGCGCGGTTCAGACGCGAGAATTGCCCATGCTCTCGTGCCACCACCGGCCCCGCCCCCTCGCGCCGATGCTCGCGCCGTGATCGCTGCGCTCTGGGCGGCAGTTCGCGAGGCGCTGCTCGCCGCCGCCGACTGGTCGGTCCCACCGGGGCCCGGCCTGCGCAATGTGTCGTGGTGGCGCCGCCGCCTGCTGGGCGTGCTGCTCATCGGCATGCTGATCTTCGGCCTGGTCACGGCCGTGCTGAGCTGCGTGGTGGCGTGGCGGATCAACGAGTACTCGGTGCTCGTGGTGGACGCCATCGGGTATGCGGCCATCGTCGTGCTGACCGTGGGCCGACGCATCCCGATCGTGGTGCGGGCCAGCGCGATCGTCGCGTTGCTGTGGGTGCTGGGCGCGTTCTTCACGGTGGGCTGGGGCGTGGAGGCGGCCGGCCCGCTCTGGCTGCTGGCGGCACCGGTCGTCGCGGCCGTGCTTCTGGGGCTTCGCGCAGCGCTCCTCGCACTCGCGTTGGTCGTGGTGACGTTGATCGGCGTGGCCGTGGCCGCGACCGTGCCGCTGGAGCTGCTGCCGTGGACGAGCCCGGGCGCGACGCTGCCGCTCGAGCTCGAAGGGGTCGCGCAGTGGGTGGTGATCGGCGCGTCGCTGGTCTTCCTCGCCGGTCTGCTGGCGGTGGGGGTGTCGGTGCTCTCGGAGGGCCTGGACCGCGAGGTCGTGGCACGGCGCAGCGCCGAGCAGGACCGGGAGCGATTCGGTCGCGCGATCGAACAGAGCGGTGATACGTGCATCCTCACGGACCGCGACGGCATCATCCGGGTGGCCAACGCAGCGGCGGAGGCCGTGGCCGGGGACGGGCGCGGGATCGGTCATTCCCTCGCCGCCCTGCGGATTCGCCCGCGCGAGGAGGGGCGCTCGATGATCCCGTGGAGCGCGACGCTCGAGGGCGAGCCGTGGAGCGGCACCTGTGATCTGACCGACGAAGGACGCACGCGGACCTTCCTCGCGACGCTCTCACCGGTGCGGGACGAACAGCGCGCGGTCACGGGGGCGCTGCTCACGCTGCACGAGGTGTCGCGTGAGCTGGAGCTCGAAGCGCGCTTGCGGCAGGCGGCCAAGCTGCAGGCGGTGGGCACGCTGGTGGGGGGCATCGCCCACGACTTCAACAACCTGCTGCAGCCCATCGTCGCCAACGCCGAAGCACTGCGCACGCAGATGCCGCAGGGGCACGCGTCGCGTCCCCTCATCCAGGAGCTGATGCAGTCGGCGGAGCGCGGACGGATGCTGGTGCGCCGCGTCCTGACGTTCACGCGCGGGTCCACGCTCGAGCGGGTGCCGACGGAGGTCCGCGAGGTGGTGGACGAGACGCTGCGGCTGTTGCGCGGGACGATCGCCGAGGGCGTCGAAGTCCACAGCGAGGTCGAACGAGGCGTGTGGATCCTGGCCGACCCGGCGGAGGTGCACGCCTCGCTGGTGAACCTGGCGACCAACGCCCTGCAGGCGATGCCCGCTGGCGGCACGCTCACGATCTCGGCGCGGGCGATGCCCGTCGCCGAGGCGCCGCCGCTGCCGTCCCTCGCCCCCGAGGTGCGCCACGTGGTCTGCGTGACCGTCGCGGACACCGGCGTCGGCATGAGTGCCGAGGTCCTCGCGCGCGCATTCGAGCCATTCTTCACGACCAAGCCGTCGGGGCAGGGCACCGGGCTCGGACTCTCCAGCGCCCATGGCACGATCACGTCGCTCGGGGGGTGTCTGATCGCCACCAGCACGGTCGGCGAGGGGACGACGATGCGGGTGTACCTGCCACGTGCCGACGCCCCCCGCGTGGCGGTCGCCGCCACGCCGCCCGAGCACGTGCTGCCGACGGCGGGCCTGCGGATCCTGCTCGTCGACGACGAAATGCTGGTGGGGCGTGTGGCGATGCGGCACCTCACGGCGGCCGGGGGCGTCGTCACGCTGTTCGCTGATCCCACGGATGCGCTGCAGCACATCACGGCCGATGCAGGGGCCTTCGACGTGGTGCTCACCGACTTCGCCATGCCGCAGATGGACGGGGTGGCGGTCGCGGAGCATGTGCGCACGATCGCGCCAGGCACCCCGGTGGTGCTGATGACGGGATTCGTCGACCACGAGGCGCTGGAGCGCGCGGCGGCCGGGACCATCGCCGCCATCCTGCAGAAGCCCTTCAGCGGGCAGGAACTGATCGTCGCGGTCGCACAGGCCGCCGGGCGCGCGCCGGGACCGGCCTAGTCGCGGGCGAGCAGCACGGTGTGCCGGGCGCGTGCACCGGGGTACACGGCGCGCGGCAGCACGTCCACCCGGAGGCCTGCGGCCCGGAGTCGCCGCGTGAAGCGGGGCTCGTCGTCGGCGCACCAGTACGCGAGCACGCCCCCCGGGCGCCGTGCGGCCTGCGTCCACTGGATGCCGGTGTCGCTGTACAGTGTGGCGTTCCCCGCCGTCGTGAACGCCGCCGCGCCGTTGTCGACGTCGAGGATCACGGCGTCGAACGCGCCGGGGGAGTCGCGCAGCACACGGAGCACGTCGTCCTCGATGAGGTGGACGCGCGGGTCACGCAGCGCCCGGTGAGCCAGGTCCCAGGTCGGCTCGCGATTCCACGCAATGACCGCCGGGAGCAGTTCCACGACGACGACGACGGCGTCGTCCGCCAGGGCGGCCAGCGCGGCCCCCAGGGTGCAGCCGAAGCCGAGCCCGCCGATCAGCACGCGGGCCGCCGGGCGATCGCGGACCTCGGCGCACGCGAGCCGTGCGAGTTCCTCCTCGGAGTGACGCCGCCGCGTGGACATCAGTTCGGTGCCGCCGGCGCGCAGGTAGTACTGCCCGTCGTGCCGCGACAGCCGCAGCAGCGTGCCGTCGGGGGCCGTCGTCTCGCCGAGGCGCTCGTGGGGTTTCATCGGAGCAGGGGGGAGGCCACGACGAAACGTAGTGCATAGATTCAACGGCATGCTGCCCGCGTACGCCCCGATCCCTTCTGCCGGTTCCACCATGCCACGGATTGCTCCACGCGGAGTGCTGCTGCTTGCGACGGTGCTGTTGGCGGCCTGCGTCCCGGGCCGTCGCTCGGCGCTGCCTGCGCCGAAGAACATTCCGGCGGTCGATGGTCGCCCCACCACGGCGTTCGCGCTGCAGTGGGTCGACGTCCGCCCCGGGACCGGCGCGGCCGTGCTGCCGCGGGGGTGCGTGTACGCGCACTACACCGGCTGGCTCACCGACGGGACCAAGTTCGACTCGTCCCGCGACACGACGGCGCGCGGGACGCCGCGCGAGCCGATCGTCTTTCCGCTCGGCGTGCGGCGCGTCATTGCCGGGTGGGACGCCGGGTTCGAGGGCATGCGCGTCGGCGCGCAGCGGCGGCTGTTCATCCCGTATCAGTTGGCCTATGGGGCCGAGGGACGTGGCCCGACGATCCCTCCGAAGGCGACCTTGATCTTCGACATCGAACTGATGGCGGTGGCCGACACGGTGCCTGCCACGACCGGTGCACCGGCGCCGGTGCGCCAGACGCCGGCGGGACCGCAGTGCCCCACGTGGACGGCGATCCGGGCCCAGTAGCAGCGCCGACCCCGTCCCCCTCACGCCTCCCGATCCCTCATGAAGCTCTGCACGATCATCGCCGGCGTCACGGCCTGTGCGCTGGGCACCGTCGGCACCATCGCCGTCCACGCGCAGTCGCCCGGCGCGTGGTACGTCGGCGTCGGCGCGGGTGCCACGACGCTGCGCTTCGAACCGCAGTACACGCTGATCGCGAACCCCAGCGAGCGCTTCGCGGCCTTCGACAACACCACGAACGCGGTCTCGGTCGAGCTGCTCGCGGGCGGCGACCTCGTGTCACGCGGGCGCTTTCGGTTGGCGCTCGATGGCGGCGTCAGCGCCACCGGTGCCGCGTGGACCTTCGCGCTCGACGACGAACCCGCGCAGTTCCGCTACCGCATGCCCTGGACGGCCCTGCTGACGGTCAGGCCCGCCGTGCAACTGACGGACCGGGCGCGCCTGTTCGCCGCCGCGGGCCTTGGGGCCGGGCGGGTGCAGGAGCGCAAGCAGTCGCCGTCGGCCGACCGGTCGTCGTACGATGACCAGCGGACGAATGGCGTGGTGACGGTGGGCGGTGGCGCGGAACTCGCCGTCGCCGCCGGCTTCGCCCTGCGTGCCGAGTATCGCTACGTGCAGCACAACCGGTACGAGTACGAGACGCGCCTCCCGTCGGGGACGCGGGTCGAGCGGGTCAGCGACACGCCCTCGTTCTCGGGCGTGGTCGTGACCCTGCTGCGGTCCTGGTCGCGGTCGCCGAACTAGGACGCGGGCGGCGCGGCCCCCGCGTCGAGCGCGGCGCGGTCGCCCGCGGCCGCGGCTGACACCAGCTCCTGCGTGAGACGCATCTCCGTGGTCCAGCGCAGCTCCGCGAACTTGCGCAGCAGGTCCGCCTCGTTCATGCCGCGGCGCGCGTCCCCCGACATGTCCGCGACGATCGACCCGCGGTGCATCATGATGGTCCGGTCGCCGAAGTGCACCGCCTGGTCCATGCTGTGCGTGACCATCAGCGTGGTCAGGCGCTGCGAGCGCACGACGTTCTCGGTCACCATCATCACCTGATCCGCGGCACGCGGGTCCAGCGCGGCGGTGTGCTCGTCGAGCAGCAGCAGCGCCGGTCGCTTCAGCGTCGCCATGATCAGGGTGACGGCCTGACGCTGGCCGCCCGAGAGCGTGCCCATCTGCGCCATGAGGCGCCCTTCGAGGCGCATGCGGAGCGAGGCCAGGAGCTCCTGGTAGCGGCTCAGGGAGGCGCGATCCAGTCCGCGGCGCAGGAGGTGCCGCTCGCCGCGCAGTTCCGCCATCCGCATGTTCTCGGCGACGGTCATCGACGGGGCGGTGCCCTTGAACGGGTCCTGGAACACGCGGCCGATCAGCGCGGCACGCTTGTGCTCGGGCAGCGCCGTGACGTCGCGGTCCCCGATGCGAATGCTGCCCGCGTCGGGGAAGAAGGTCCCGGCGATCGCGTTGAGGATGGTGGACTTCCCCGAGCCATTGCTGCCGATGACCGTCAGGAACTCGCCCTCCGGGATGGTGAGGTCGACGCCGCGCAATGCGCGCACCTCGTCGCCGCCCGGCTGCTCGAAGGTCTTCTCGATGCTGGTGATCTCGATCATGACGGGTTCCGGCTAGCGGCGGCGGCCGCGACGGGTGAGCTGCGGGAGCACCAGCGCCCCGAGCACGAAGACGGCGGTCGCGAGTTTGAGGTCGATGGGATTGAGGCCGACGCGCAGCGCGAGGGCGATGAGGCTGCGGAACATGATGGCCCCGAGCGCGATCATCACGAGGCGCGCGCCGAGCCCCCATTTGCGACCGCTCAGGGTCTCCCCGAGGATCACCGCGGCCATGCCGGCCACCAGGGTGCCGACCCCCATCCCCACGTCGGCGAAGCTCTGGTACTGCGCGATCAGCGCTCCCGCGAACGCGACGCAGCCGTTCGAGAGGGCGAGGCCGAGCTCGACCATCCCGCGCCGGTCCACGCCCTGGGCCGTGATCATGGCCGGGTTGTCCCCGGCGGCGCGCATCGCGATGCCGAAGTCCGTGCGCAGATACCAGAACAGCGCCGCGCCCATCAGGGCCATCATGGAGAGGAAGACCACCGCGAACGCGACGTCGTCGGGCCACGCGGTCGAGGCCGGGACCATGCCGCGGAAGCGGACCACGACGTTGTCGGCGTCCAGCAGGGACAGGTTCGAGCGGCCCATCACGTGGAGATTCACCGAGTAGAGCGCGGTCATCACGAGGATGCCGGCGAGCAGCTCGGTCACGGCGAAGCGCGTGTGCAGCACGCCCGTGATGTACCCCGCGGCCATGCCCGCGAGGATCGCGACCAGCGTGGCCAGCACCGGATGTGCGCCGGCGAGGATCATCGCCGCAGCGACGGCGGCCCCCAGGGGGAAGGTGCCGTCCGGCGTGATGTCGGGAAAGCGCAGCACGCGCGCGGACAGGAACACGCCCCACGCCAGCGCGACGTAGGCCAGCCCCTGGGCGATCGCCGACAGCCAGAAGGCCCAGTTCGACCCGCGCTGTCCGCCGGGGTTGGCGGCGTTCGCCGCGGACACCGATGCCGCCGTCGCCTCGGTCGCGGCGCCGCCGCCGATGATCGAGTCCGCACGCGCCAGCATCGCCGGGGGGATCGTCGCGCCCACCGCCGCCGCCGCGTCGAGGTCGATCACGAGGATGCGCTTGGAGGCCGCCTGGAACGGGATCTTCGCCGGGTCTTCGCCCTTGATGACGCGCATGAGGATCAACCCCATGTCGTAGCCGTTGTCGTAGAAGCTGAGGCCCAGCGACAGGACGGCGCCGGCGTACCCCGTCGTCGAGGCGATCACCGGCATGCCCGCTTCGCGCGCGGTCTTGACCAGTGCGGGGAAGCCGCCGCCGATCATCACGCTGGGGATCTGCATCACGCCTTCGGCCCCCTGTGCGCGCAGGGCCTGCACGCCGCTGGGGATGTCCGTCGCCTGCGTCGCCGCCACCGACAGGAGCCGCACCCCCAGCTCCCGTGCGGCGCGGCGCGTCTGCTCCAGGTAGAACTCTGCAAAGGGGTCCGCCGGGTCGAACAGCGTCCCCCAGACCTTCTTCTCGGGGAAGACCTGGATCGCCGCGGCCAGCGCCGAGTCCACCGGCAGCGGGATCTCCGCGCCGGTCACGTTGGGGCGGTGGTTCGCCGGGCTCGTGCCGGCACCGATGATGTACGGGTTCGCCACGGCGCCGAAGATGACCGGGCGGTCCGTGATGGACTTGAGCGCCGCCTGCGTCGCCACGGAGGACACCGTCGCGACGTGCGTCACCCCCTGCTGGGCGAACTCCGCAATGATCAGCGAGAGCGTCGGGATGTCACCCTGCGCATTGCGGTCGAGGATCGTGACGTCGACGTCGCGCACGTAGCCGGAATCGGCGAGCGCCTGGAAGAAGCCCTCGCGTGCTTCGTCGAGCGGCGCGACGGACGCGACCTGGACGAAGCCGATGACGGGGCGGGTGCTCTCGTCCGGCGTGGCGCAGGTCGCGCACGCCACGGCGGTGGAGAGCCCGAGCGCGACTCGGCGAACGCGTGCGACCACGGCAGTGCGGTGCATCCGATGCGGGGAGGAGATGGCCAGTGGAACAGCGACTCGCGAACATAGTGCGGGGACGCCGCGCTCGCCAGTCGAGCGCGACAGCGCGGTCACGGTGCGGCGCGGCGTGCCACGGCGATGACCGAGCTGCCGAACGGCAGCGGCACGGTCTGGAAGAGGCGCTGCTCGGCGCGGCAGAGCGCGAGCAGGGAGCGGTTGAGGGGCGCCCACGGCACACGGGGCGGCGAGGGCGGTGGGCGGTGCAGCGCCTCCACCGCGCGGACGAGCACCTTGGCGATCGCCGTCCACCCGAACAGGTAGCGCGCGTCGAGCACGTCGAGGCCGTGATCGCGCAGCAGCTGCGCCAGCTCGCCGCGCCGGTAGCGATGGTGGTGCTGGTTGAGATCGTCGTGCCGGGTCCAGAGCGACCGGAACGCGGGAACGCTGACGACCCAGCACCCGCCCGGGCGGGTGCGCGCGACCAGCTCTGCGACGACGGGACGCGGGTCCGCGAGATGTTCGAGCACGTCGAGCGCCACCACCAGGCCGAACCGCCCGTGTTGTGCGGGGTCCGGCGACAGCGGCGCGGTGTCGATCCGCGCACGCCACGGCCCGTCGGGGTCCAGGAGTCCGGCGTCCGGCTCGATGCCGTACGGCTCGCCGTAGCGGGCGAGCGTGTCGAAGAACAGGCCGTCGCCACAGCCGAAGTCCAGCACGTCCCCGGCGCCCCCCGGCGCAAGGTGCGCCGCGAGCAGCCGTGCGAGGTGGTCGTGCCGCGCACGCCACCACCAGTGCGTGCGGTGGAGCGTGGCGTAGGCCGTTCCGTAGGCCGCGTCCATCAGGCGGTGTCCATCAGGCGGTGTCCATCAGCGTGCGTCGGGCGACGGCTGCTCGATGATCCGGTCGATCACGTACACGGGACGGTGCTTCACCTCCTCGAAGATGCGTCCCACGTACTCGCCGATGATCCACAGCGAGAGGAGCACCATGCCACCGAGACCGGCGATGAGCACCGTCAGGGCCGTGAACCCCGCCGGTGAGCGGTCGAGCACGAGTCGCGCATAGGTGGCGTACGCGGCGAAGACCAGGGCGCCCGCCGAGACGGATGCGCCCAGCACCCCGATGAACCGGAGCGGCGCCGTCGAGAAGTTGAAGGCCCCGTTCAGCGCCAGACCGATCAGACGGCGCAGGTCGTACTTGCTCTGGCCGGCGGCACGCGCGGCGCGCTCGACCGGCAGCGAGGTCTGCCGAAACCCGACCCAGCTGCGCAGCCCGCGGACGTAGCGCTGCCGCTCGGGCAGTGCGCGGATCGCATCCACGGCGCGCCGTCCCAGCAGCGCGAAGTCGCCCGCGTCGACCGGGAGGGGTGGGTCGGACAACCGCGCGATGGCACGGTAGGCGGCGCGGTAGCTCGCGCGCAGCCACAGCGCTTCCTTGCGCTGCTGCCGCTCGACGAACACGACGTCGTAGCCCTCGTCGAGCCGCGCAAGCAGCGGCGCGAGGGCCTCGGGCGGGTCCTGCAGGTCGCCGTCCATCACCAGGAGCGCGTCGCCGCGCGCGTGGTCGACGGCCGCCGAGACCGCCGCCTGGTGCCCGAAGTTCCGCGACAGCACGATCACGCGCACGCGGGCGTCGTGCGCGGCGGCCGCGGCCATGATGCCCAGCGACGCGTCGCGGCTGCCGTCGTCGATCAGGAGACACTCGTGCGGCCCGCCCGGCGTCGCGTCGAGCACCGCCAGCACGCGCCGGAGCAGCTCCGGGAGGACCTCGGCCTCGTTGTGGATCGGGATCCCGATGCTCACGCGCCGCGTCGTCATCGCGCCGCTCCGACGACGTACAGCATGCGCCACAGCGGCAGGCCGGGCAGGCCGACGTCGTAGGGCTCGACGTGTTCGACCGCGAACACCGACGCGAACAGCGCCTCCCATGCGTCACGGGGACGCGGGTGCCGGCCGCGATCGGCGAGGGCGAGGGTGCGCGCCGCCGAGCGGGTCGGTGGGAGGATCAGGTCGAGGACGTGGATGCGTCCCTGCGCCGTCGTGAGCGCGGTGAGGCGTCGGAGCAGTCGGGTCACCGTGGCATCGTCCAGGTGGTGGAGCAGCGAATTGACGAAGATGCAGTCGAAGCGCTCGTCGGGGAACGCCGCCGGGTCGCCCACGTCGGCGACCACGAAGCGCCCGGCATGGCGCTGCTGCGCCGTGGCGATGTAGGCGGGATTGATGTCCACGCCGACGTAGTCGCAGCCGCGGAACAGGGGGGCGTTCGTCCCCGGACCGCAGCCGACGTCGAGCACGCGCCCCACGGTCGCCAGGTCGACGCGGGCGAGGAAGGGCCGCACCTTGGCGGTGCGCACCGGGCGCTGCCACGCGGCGTAGACCGCGGGCATCTCGAGCATGCGATCCACCGTGCGCCGCAGGAGGGTCATTGCCAGAACACCAGGAAGCCGTCGTGGGCACGCTCGTGCGGGAAGTGCGCGCGCAGCGTCGCCAGCTCGTCGGCCGACGGGCTGGCCGAGAACGACGGCGCGGTCTTCACGACGACCAGCGTCGCGCCCATGCGCGCGACGCGTGCGGGCAGCGGCAGCGTTGCCGCCGAGTCGGCATCGAGGAAGTCGAACATCGTCCGCGTACGATTCGGCAGCCCGCTGAGGAAGTACAGCTCCGGTGCGTCCGGGCCCGCCCACAGGACGCGCCCCGGTGCGAGTGCTTCAATGCTACCCAGCAGCGCGCCATACTGCGAGGCGTCGTCGGGGCTGACACGGAGCCCGCTGCGGGGCAGCGCCAGGGGGACGGTGTCGGGCGTCACGGCGAAGTGGAATCCCAGGCGCGGCACGCCGCCCGGGTACAGACGCGTGGCGCCGAAGACGGCCACGAGCCCGAGGATGGCGAGCGCGGGGGCCGGGTGCGGCGGCGGCGCGCCCACGCGCACCAGCAGGGCGAGCGCGAGCAGCGTCAGGGGCAGCGCGTACAGCGTGTAGATGGGTGCCGCGAACGGAAACTCCACCAGCAGGATCGCGGCCGCGACGAAGGTCACCAGCAGGGCCTGCTCCGCGCGCGCGTCGCGGACCGTCGCGCGTGCCGATGCGGCGAGCAACCCGCTGGCCCAGAGCGCGGCGAGCAACGGCAGGCCCCACGCGGCGAACCACAGCGTGCGGTACGCCGCGTAGGACGTTCCGGACTCCAGCAGCAGTGCACCCCCCAGCGCGACGGCGAACGCCGCGCTGAACCACGAGGCGCGCGCCGCGCGCGGGTGGAGCACCAGCGCAATGATCGCGGTGCCCAGCAACTGCGACAGCCCCGGCGGCAGCACCGCGGCGGAGTCCACGCGCCGGAACGAGGTGATGAACACGGCGTGCAGCGTGTCGTCGAGCGCGCCGACCGACGCCAGGTACGCGGCCCAGAGCGACACGGGGATCGCCACGCCCAGCAGGAACGGGCCGAACGCGCGCAGCAGGCCGCGCACCCGGTCGACCGCTGGCTGGGGGTGATGCCACTCCCACGCGAGCAGGCCGGCGCCGAGCAGCGCCAACGGCAGCCAGAGCCGTGCGACGACACGCGCGTCCGCCGCGGCGAGCGGCCGCCACAGCACGGCGAGCACCAGCAGCAGGCCCGTCGCGACGAGGACCATGCCACCGCGGGCCCTCCCCGTGCGCGCGTGGTCCGTCGTGCCGAAGACGAGCGCGAAGCCGGCGCCGATCACGAAGGCCACGCCCGACAATTTCACGAGGAAGGACAGCCCGCCGGCCACGCCCGCGAGCAGCAGCCACCGCGTGGCACCGGTTTCGTGCCAGCGGATCAGGGCGTACAGCCCTGCCGTGGCCAGGAACAGATTGTACCAGGAGGGCATCGGCGCCGGATAGTTCGGCACACCCCAGAGCACGCAGACGCCGACCACGAGCAGTGCCGCCCACCCCGGGAGCGCGCGCACCGCGAGGCGATGCACCAGGGCTGACCACAGGAGCGTGGCGAGGAACAGCGGCCAGCGCAGCACCTCCGACGCCACGCCCGCGACGCGGAACGCCAGGGCGTGCCAGTAGCTGAGGAGCCCGGTGTAGATCTCGTCGAAGTCGCGGTGCGGAACCTCGCCGAGCAGCACGCGCTCGGCCGCCTGCCCCAGCGCGCCCTCGTCGTGCGGGTACCAGCCCCGCAGCAGCACCGGGGCGAGGATCGCCGCAGTCAGTGCGACCGCCGCCACCGTCCAGCGGCGCGTCCCCGTCGTCACAGGGACCCGATGTAGGGGAGCTGGCGGTACGCCTCCGCGCGATCGAGGCCGTACCCCACGAGGAAGCTGTCCGGGACGTCGAACCCGACGAAGCGCACGGCGGGTGTCCCGGCGCCGGCGATCCGCTTGTGGAGCAGCGCGCAGACGGCGAGCGAGCGGGGGGCGCGTGCGTGGAGCAGCGGGAGCACCTGCTGCAGCGTGCGGCCGGAGTCGATGACGTCCTCGATCACCAGCACATCGCGCCCTTCGAGCGGCGCCGACGGGGTGTACGCGAGCTCCACCCGTCCACTGGACACGGTGCCGCTGCCGTAGCTCGCGGCGACGAGGAAATCCAGGTGCAGCGGTCGCTCGATGGCCCGCACGAGGTCGGCCAGGAAGATGAAGCTGCCCTTCAGCGTCCCGAGCAGCACCAAGTCGCCGGAGGGGTAGGCCGCCGTGATCTCTGCGCCGAGTGCCTGGACCCGTGCCGCGATGGACTCGGCGCTGAGGAGCACGCGAGGAACGGGAAGCGGGGCGGGGAGCACTCCTAAGGGTCGCACCGCACCCCGTCGGACGCCAGAGGGCATCGCTCATGGGTGGGCCGTTCCGCGCGTGGTCTGGTATCTTTACAGGAATGGGCGTGCGCGCGTGCGCGGACCGCCACCCTCGTGGATCATTCCCCCAGCCGGTCGAACCTGTGCGATTCCGTACGCTTCTCCTTGCCGCCGCTGCCGCGGCCTGTGGTGCTGACGCCTCCACCAATGCGCCGCGCCGCCCTGCTGCTGCCCTGCTCACCGTGGACGAGGCCGCCCTGGCCGCGGCGGCTCCGGACTCGTTCACGGTCACCTTCGAGACCTCGCAGGGAAGCTTCGACGTGCTGGTGCGCAGCGCCTGGGCGCCGCGTGGGGCGGCGCGGCTGCATTTCCTCGCGCAGCACGACTACTTCGGCGGCGGCCGGTTCTTCCGCGTGGTCCCGGGCTTCGTCGTGCAGTTCGGCCTCTCCGGCATCCCCGCGCTGGATCAGGCCTGGGAAGGGCGCGCCATCGAGGATGATCCGCCAATGACGTCGAACCGTCGCGGCACGGTCGTCTTCGCCAATGCGGGCCCCAACACCCGGGCGGTGCAGTTGTTCATCAACTTCGCCGACAACACCAATCTCGACATGATGGGCTTCGCGCCGCTGGGCGAAGTGGTGCGCGGCATGGACGTGGTGGACCGGCTCTACAGCGGCTACGGTGAAGGGGCGCCCTACGGCGGCGGTCCCGACCAGTTGCGGATCCTGAGCGAAGGGACTGCGTACCTCGAGGCCGCGTTTCCGGCGCTCGACAGCATCGTGCGCACCACCATCCGCTGAGTGCCCCCCGTGCCGCTCGCCTTCGGGTTGGGCACCTTCGGCGACATCACGACGCACCCGGACGGCACGCCGAAGTCGCACGCGCAGGTGTTGCGTGACGTCGTCGAGGAGGCCGTCGTTGCGGACGTGGCGGGGGTCGACGTGTTCGGGGTCGGGGAGCATCACCGCGATGACTTCGCGATCTCGGCGCCGGAGGTCCTCCTCGCCGCCATCGCCGCGCGCACCACGCGCATCCGGCTGACGAGCGCCGTCACGGTCCTCAGCTCCGACGACCCGGTGCGGGTGTACGAGCGGTTCGCGACGCTCGATGCCGTGTCGGGCGGCCGTGCCGAGGTGATCCTCGGGCGCGGGAGCTTCACCGAGTCGTTCCCGCTGTTCGGGTACGCGCTCGACCAGTACAATGTGCTGTTCAACGAGAAGCTGGATCTCTTCACCCGCCTGCGGCACGAGGGGGCGGTCTCGTGGCAGGGCACGACGCGCAGCGCGCTCGCCGGGCAGGAGGTCTTCCCCACCGCGGAGCAGCGTCCGATCCCGACCTGGATCGGCGTGGGCGGGAGTCCGGAATCCGTGGCCCGTGCCGCTGATGCTCGCGATCATCGGCGGCCCGGCGGCGCGCTTCCGTCCGTATGTCGACCTGTTCCATCGCCTGCTCGGCGAACGCGGGCTCGCGCCGCTGCCGGTCGGCGTCCACTCCCCCGGCCACGTCGCAGAGACGGACGCCGTGGCGCGTGCGGAGTTCTTTCCCGCCTTCAAGGCGATGCACGACCGCATCGGCGCCGAACGTGGGTGGCCGCCACTCACGCTTCGTCAGTTCGAGGGCGAGGTGGAGCAGGGCGCGATCTACTGCGGCGCACCGGAGACCGTTGCGCGCAAGCTGGCGGACACCGTACGCACGCTCGGCATCGAACGCTTCGACCTCAAGTACAGCGCCGGGACACTGTCGCACGACGCGATGCGGCGGAGCATCACGTTGTTCGGGCGCGAGGTGATCCCGCGCGTGCGCGCGCTCGTGGGCTGACGCCGGTGGACATGCGCATGCGAATCCTGCCACCATGACCCTGCTGCCCTGGAACTGCCCGTGGAACGCGATGAAGACGATGTGATTTTCCTCGGCGCCGGGGAAGGCCGGTCCTATGCGTGCGGACCCATGCGGGCCATCTTCAAGGCCGACGGCGCAGAGACGGGCTCCCGCTATTCCGTTTCGGAGTGGTGGGTGGAACCCAACAGGATCGGCGTGGGTCCGCATAGCCACGACGCGAACGAGGAGCTGTTCCATGTGCTCCAGGGGACCATGACGTTTCAAGTGGCCGACCGGTTCATCGACGCCCCGGCGGGGTCCTTCCTGCGCATTCCGGCGGGGGTGGTGCACGGGTTCGAGAACCGGACGGCGGAGCGCGCGGGGGTGCTCAATGTCTTCATGCCGGGAGGCTTTGAAGCGCGGATGCCGGACGTCGTCGCGTGGTTCGCCGCTCACCCTGATGGGAACTGACCACGGAGGAAGCACCATGTCGCAGCACCGCATATACCGCATGAAGTTTTCGGGCGTGTACCCGCTGTATGTTCAAAAGGCCGAACGCAAGAACCGTACGAAGGATGAGGTCGACCAGGTCATCTGCTGGCTGACGGGCTACAGCCAGGCGGAACTGGAACGCCAGATCGCACTGCAGGTCGACCTGGAGACCTTCTTCGCCCAGGCGCCAGGGTTCAATCCCAATGCCGCACTGATCCAAGGCGTCGTGTGCGGCGTCCGTGTGGAGGACATTGAAGACCCGCTCATGCGGAAGGTCCGCTACCTGGACAAGCTCATCGATGAGCTTGCCAGGGGAAAGGCGCTGCACAAGGTCCTGCGGCAATGAGTGCCGGCCGTGCACGCGGAGCCTACGCCGCCTCGAGCACTTCGCGTTCCAGCCGCGCGTAACTCTGCTCCATCCCCCCGGTCATGCCCGTGCCGAGCACCATGTCGCGTACCTCGCGGCTCGGGTAGGTCACGACGATGGTGAGCAGCGTCCCGCCCTCCACCGGCGTGAGTGTCATCAGGTTCGTCGTGCCGGGGCCGTCCATCCCGATCATCCGCTCGGTGGTCACGGCACGGTGCGGGGCGTCGGACTCGAGAAGCTCGCCTTCGAAGCCGAAGCGCTGCGAACCGTCCGCCGCCTCCCACTCGTAGCGGTAGGACTCGCCGACCGTCGTGGCGATCTCGCACACCGGCATCGTCCAGCCGTCGGGGCCGAGCAGCCAGCGCTGCATGAGGCCCGCGTCGTGATGGGCGCGCCACACCTCGTGCACCGGGCCGCGAATGACGCGGCTGATGCGCACCTCCGTGTCGCTGAGGAGCTGCGCCTCGGTGGCGCGGCCCGCCGCGAAGGAGGCGAGGTCGGCCAGCACGGCGTCGATCTGGCCCATCGCCGAGTGCATGCCCTCGACCATCCCCATCTGCACGAGCTGCTCCATGGCCTCCACGCTGGGGAAGGTCGTGACCGCGGTGAAGCGCGAGCCCGTCGCCGTCTGTTCGAAGGTGAAGAGCATGCGCACGGGCGGCATGGCGGGATCGGGGCTGAAGTCCTCGTCCGCGAAGCCGTTCGTCACCTCGATGCAGCACGGGGCCTCCACCCGGGTGAACTCCCAGAAGCAGTTGGGCGACCGCTCGCCGTCGGGACCGGTCATGTAGTAATGCGAGCGGCCCCCGACGGCCATGTCGTGCCGGGCGAAGGTCGCCGGCCACGTCTCCGGCCCCCAGAACTTCTCGAGCTGGCGCGGGTCGGCGTAGGCGTCCCACAGACGCTCCACCGGGACGGGATAGTCGGCGATGACCGTGAGGGTGAGCGCACTGGCGTCGGACGCAACGGACGTGATCGGCATGGCTACTCCTGTGGGGGGCTGGGCTCGGCGAGCACGGCGTCGAGCTGACTGAAGCGGGACCGCCAGAGGTCCTCGAGTTGAGCGAGCAGCGCGCGCGCACGCGCGAGACGCTCGGGGTTGCCGCGCACGATGCGCTCGCGACCCTGCGGATGCTTGGTCACGAGTCCAGCCTCCTCCAGCACGGCGACATGCTTCTGGACTGCCGCGAACGACATGTCGTACCGGGCCGCCAGCACCGAGACCGACGCCGGCTTCCCGGCGAGCAGTCGCGCGACGATGTCGCGCCGCGTGGCGTCGGCGAGGGCGCGGAAGAGGCGGTCCAGGTCCGCGTCGGCGAGGTTTGAACGTGCAACCATATGGTTGTATGTTATGGTGGCACGAAGCCGGACGCAAGCCCCCCCCCCCCCCCCCCCCCCC
>CAYSFN010000037.1:0-23064 GCA_964430045.1 uncultured Gemmatimonadaceae bacterium | reverse complement strand
ACCCGACGCACCGTTCGCACCGGCCGCACCCTGCGGACCCTGGGCGCCCGTGGCACCAGCGGGGCCAGCCGGACCCTGCGGGCCCTGCGGACCTTGCGCACCCGTCGGACCCGCGCTGCCGGACAACCCCTGCGGCCCCTGCGCACCCGTCGCGCCATTCGCGCCCGGAGCACCCTGCGAGCCCTGCGGACCGGCCGGACCAGCCGGACCCTGCGGCCCCTGGGCACCCTGCGGGCCGGACGGCCCCTCCGGACCTTGGGGCCCCTGCGGACCCGCAGCGCCAGGCAGACCAGCACCCGTCGCGCCCGCCGGGCCAACGGCACCCTGCGGACCAGCCGGACCCGTCGCACCCGGGTTCCCCGGGTCACCCTTGGCTCCGGCGGGGCCAGTCGCCCCAGGCGCCCCGGCCGGACCGGCCGGGCCCTGCGGACCGGCCGGGCCGGCGATCGCCGACGCCGGGAACGAGAACTCCACATGATCCTGCGCCACGCACGCCGACGGCGTGCTCGACGCACCAATGCGGTAGATCACGCCGCTGGTCGGCACGTAGCAGGCGCGGATGAAATCGCCACTCTGCTGAGCGGCACGGTTCGGTACTCGGAGGACACTGTCCTGTTGCCCGGTACCCTGTGCTCCTGCCACAGTGGACAGCGCAACCAGCGCACTGAGCACGCGAAGGAACGAGCGGGGTTGACTCGGCATCTTTGAAATCACGAGGACGGAGGGAACGGGAGACCACGGGGTGATCGCGAGCCTATAAAGTGTGGCCGTTTCCCGACAAGCGCAACCGTCACGTTGCGAGCGGTGATGCAGCGCACAATACCGTCCCCCTCCGGGAGGGGACGCAGGCACGGCCGATCAGCGCGTCGCGCACTCCGCGCGCAGCACCCGCAGCGCGCCCGCGTCGTACGACAGGGCCTCGAGCGCGCGCAAATGGGGCCCGGCATCCGGGCAGCGCCCGAGCGCGCCGAGCGCGACGACCAGGTTCACCCGCACCTGCTCGCGGCCGTCGGCCGAGGTCTCGGCGTCGTCCCGGCGCAGGTAGCGCTCGTAGCGCGCGACGGCTTCGTCCAGCCGCCCCAGGCGCTGCAGGGCGAACCCGCTGGCGAAGTCGCTCACCGCCTGCTGTGCGTCCACCGCGGCGAAGGCGGCCGCGAACTCGAGCACCGCCGCCCAGTCCTCCGCGATCTGGGCATCGACCATCGCGGCCACCTGGTAGGTGACGATCTGCGGCGCCAGACGCGCGGCGATATAGCCTTCGGCGCGCGCCCGGGTGGTGTTCCCGGCACGGCGCGCCACGTGCGCGCGCTGAAAATACGTGGACGCGACGCTGGTGTCGCGCAGTGCCGCGCGGTCGAGCAGGCGTGCGTTCACGAACCGCAGCCCCAGCGCCCTGACCTCCTCCTCGGCGATCGCGTCCAGCTCCGTATTGAAGCGCGGGTCGTCCGGCGGCACCGTCGCCAGGAGGAGCCCCAGGCGCGCCCGCACGTTGCCCCCGTGCGCCATCGCGTGCGTCCACACGCTCGCAGGCGTCGCCCAGTGCCGGTTCATGGCCACCGAGCTGCCCGCCGTGACGGCGAGCGCGAGGGCGGTCAGCGGCACCCGCCAGCGCCGCCCCCGCCCGGCGAGCGCCGCCGTCACGCCGAGAACCACCGCCAACCAGAGGAAGACCGAACCGGGCACGGGCCGGTAGTACACCACCGGCCACACGAAGGGGAACACGCTGCCTTCCAGCGACATCAGGATCGCGTAGGCCGCGACGCCGAAGCTGATCAGCGGGTGCCGTCGGCGCAGCACCCACACCAGCGCGGCCGCGGCCATGATGACCACCGCGCCCACGAGGACGGACGGCTCCAGCAACGAGTTGCGCATCACGACGGCAGGGTGCATGCGCAGGCCGAACGGCCACACGAAGGACGCCAGGTACTCCCCCGTGTGCACGGCGAGCTGCGTGATCGCGTAGGTCGTCCACGGTTGCTGGGTGACCACGCGCGAGCGGTCGGCGAACTGCAGGCCCAGTTCGGTCCAGACGAAGAACGCGAGGATCAGCGCCACGAACGGCAGCGGACGCAGCCACAGTCCGCGCGCGCGCAGCGGGCTGCGGGCACAGAGCAGGTCGAACGCCACGAGCAGGCCGGGCAGCACGAACACGTTCTGCTTGCTCAGCAGCGCGAGGGCGAAGGCCACCAGCATCGCGGTCCACCGCCGCCACGCGCCGGCGGCGGGCAGGCGCCGGTGCCGCGCGTAGCACAGCAGCGTGAGCAGGAGGAAGCACTGCGACAGGAGCAGATCCCGCGCCGAGAGGTAGTTCACCACCATGCCCGTCACGGGATGCACGGCATAGAGCGCCGCGGCGGCGAACGCGATGCCCACCGCCGACGCGGGACGCACGGTGCCGGCCGACCAGTGCCGCGTGAGCTCGCACAGCAGCGCGAACACGAGGCAGACCCCGAGGAGATGCCAGACCATCGCGCCGCGGTGGAAGGCGGCGCTGGCCTCGCCCCACAGCGCGACGTCGAGGGAGAAGCTCAGCGGCATCAGGGGCCGGTACTGCATCAGCCCGATCTCCGTCGCGCTGGTCGTCGGGTCGACGAAATGCCGCCAGACCGGCTGGACGGCGCGGATCGCCGGATTCTCGACGATGCGCGCGATGTCGTCCGAGACGAAGGCGTTGTGCTGCGAGTTCGCGAAGGTGACCAGCGTCAGGAGGACGAGCGCACACACGGCACCAACGACTTGCCCGGCGACACGCGGAGGCGTGTCGCCGGGCAAGGCACCGACGGCGTCAGGTGGCGCGATCAGTTGCCGACGCAGACGAACCGGAACGCACGGTCACCGCTCGACGCGCGCACGAAGAACCGCGAACCCGAGACATAGTGGATGCGGAAGCGGTCGCCACTGCCGGCTTCCGTGAACGACGACGTCCCGGCCCCGGTGGCCGTGCAGTAATAGGTGTTTTGACCGGAGAAGACCGCCGACCCGGTCAGGTTCACGGCGTTCGACGTGTTGGTCGACGTGCTGGTCGTCCCCGACCCGACCACGATCTTGGGACCGGAGATCAGCGACCCGACCGTGGTGTAGACCGCGCTGCTGCCGGCTGCGCCGGTCGGACCCGTTGAACCCTGGGCGCCTGTGGCACCGGTGGCGCCTGCGGTGCCTGTGGCTCCGGTCGGGCCAGTTGGGCCAGTCGGGCCGGTTGGACCAGTCGGGCCAGTTGAACCCGTCGAGCCGGCCGGACCAGCCGCGCCGTCCGCCCCGGAGGGGCCGGTCACACCAGCCGCGCCGGCCGGACCCACTGCACCAGACGGTCCGGTGGCACCCTGCGGACCTGCCGAACCCGTGGGCCCCTGCGGCCCGGCGGCACCCGTGCTACCAGCCGGGCCAGTCACGCCTTGGGATCCCGTGGGACCGATCGGCCCCGTGGGGCCAGCGGCGCCCGCGGCACCCGGCGGCCCCGGCGCACCCGAGGGACCCACCGCGCCAGCCGGACCCACCGCACCCGTCGGACCCGCCACGCCCGTCGCACCCTGCGGACCAGCCGGGCCCTGCGGACCCTGCGGCCCCGACGGACCAGCCACGCCCGTCGCGCCCTGTGAACCGGCCGGGCCCTGGGGGCCCTGCGGACCGGTCGCACCATTCGCCCCGTTCGCGCCCGCGGCCCCGCTCGGCCCCTGCGGACCGACCGGCCCCTGCGGGCCCTGCGGCCCCGTCGCGCCATTCGCCCCGTTCGCACCCGCCGGACCCGTCGCGCCCGGTGCACCGTTCGCACCAGCGGCACCCGTCGGACCCTGGGGGCCCTGCGGACCCTGCTGACCCGACGCACCGTTCGCACCGGCCGCACCCTGCGGACCCTGGGCGCCCGTGGCACCAGCGGGGCCAGCCGGACCCTGCGGGCCCTGCGGACCTTGCGCACCCGTCGGACCCGCGCTGCCGGACAACCCCTGCGGCCCCTGCGCACCCGTCGCGCCATTCGCGCCCGGAGCACCCTGCGAGCCCTGCGGACCGGCCGGACCAGCCGG
Organism: uncultured Gemmatimonadaceae bacterium; assembly: GCA_964430045.1. Classification (GTDB taxonomy): domain Bacteria; phylum Gemmatimonadota; class Gemmatimonadetes; order Gemmatimonadales; family Gemmatimonadaceae; genus DASRAP01. Next base: position 19,045 of record CAYSFN010000037.1, on the reverse strand, counting down.
ACCCTGCGGCCCCTGGGCACCCTGCGGGCCGGACGGCCCCTCCGGACCTTGGGGCCCCTGCGGACCCGCAGCGCCAGGCAGACCAGCACCCGTCGCGCCCGCCGGGCCAACGGCACCCTGCGGACCAGCCGGACCCGTCGCACCCGGGTTCCCCGGGTCACCCTTGGCTCCGGCGGGGCCAGTCGCCCCAGGCGCCCCGGCCGGACCGGCCGGGCCCTGCGGACCGGCCGGGCCGGCGATCGCCGACGCCGGGAACGAGAACTCCACATGATCCTGCGCCACGCACGCCGACGGCGTGTTCGGGGCCCCGATCCGGTAGATCACACCACTGGTCGGCACGTAGCAGGCGCGGATGAAGTCACCGCTGGACTGCGCGGCGCGCAATGACGACGCGACGGGATCATCACCGCCGGTCCCTTGCGCACCAGCGCCCGCGGCGAGCACGAGCAACGCCGCCGGCGCAACGAGGAATGAACGGAACATCATATGGAGAGCTTGGGGGAAACGGGTGAAAAAGGGCACTCGGACCACCCCGCGAGACTCGGACGCGGGCTTGTACGTGTCACAACTTGGGCGTTCGCATCACAAGACGCAATGCGCCAGATCACATTGATTCGGTCACGATACTGCTTCCGGGCTCGCTTCGATGTGACGCAGATCACGACACAGCGGTGCGCTCGGGACATTCGCCACGTCGAACGACAGCGCCGCCAGCAGCGACTGGAACCCCAGGATCACCGGCAGCGCCGCCAGCAGCACCGTCCCGCTGGTCGCCGCCACCCCCGTCTCCACCGAGCGCACCCACTCCCGCACGCCGAACGCCCCGCCGAACGCCATCATCGCCGACCCCGCCACCAGGTACAGCGAGCAGGCGTTGAAGTCGCGGAGAAAGTACGTGTAGAAAATGCGCTTCGCCAGCCGCACCGCGTACTTGGGCGGAAACTCCCAGAGCACCTGCGAGACCCGCAGGCTGCTGACCTCCCCGGCGTACACGGCGTCCATCGGCACGTCCGCCACCACCGCCCGCACGGTGCTCAACCGGAACAGCAGGTCGCTCTCGAAGAAGTACCGCCGCGCCAGCTTCGCCACGGGCAGCAGCCGGAACACCGAGGCGTGGATCGCCACGAAGCCGTTGGTCGGGTCCATCACCGGCCAGTACCCCGACACCAGCTTGTTCACGAACGACAACGCACTGTTGCCGAACAGCCGCAGCACCGGCATCGACGCCAGCGACTCCAGCGCATGAAACCGGTTGCCCTTGGCGAAGTCCGCCCGCTCGGCGAGCAGCGGCCGCACCAGGCGCGGGATGAGCCCCGGGTCCATCTGCCCGTCCCCGTCGACCTTGACGAGGAGGTCGAAGCCCGCGTCGCTCGCCGCGGCGAAGCCCGTCAGCGTCGCCCCGCCCACGCCCTGGTTGACCTCGTGCGTCAGGACGCGCACCCGCGCATCGGCGCACTGCGCCCGCACCAGGGCCCCGGAGCCGTCGGGGCAGCAATCGTCCACTACGAAGATCCCCGACACCTCTGGGCCGATGCGTGCCAGCACGCCAAGGACCTGCTCGGTGACGCGATAAGCCGGGATGATGACCGCGATGCGCATCGCGGTAATATACGGGCAGCACCCGCCGTCCACCCCGCGCCCTGCTGCGATGTCGTCCTCCGCGTCCCACCCCTCGCGCTGGTACCACCACCCCCTGCTGCACGCCGCGCTGCTGCTCGTCGTCTGCGGGACGCTGTACAGCAACAACGTCCGGCACGACTTCTTCCTCGACGACTCGCACGCGATCACCGACAACCTCGCGCTGCGCTCGCTGGGCAACGTTCCGGCCTACTTCACCGACGCGGGGATGTTCAGTTCGCTGCGGGCCAACGTGGACTACCGCCCGGTGCTGCTCACCACCTACGCCGTGAACTACCGGCTCGGGGGCCTCGCCATGCCGTGGTGGCACGCCACCCAGGTCCTGCTCCACGGCATCGTCGTGCTCGCCCTCTGGCTCCTGGCCCGGCGCGTCCTCGACCTCGGCGGCCTGCTGCGCGACACGCCCCGCGCCGCCGACGCGCGGGTCTGGATCCCGCTCGCCGCCGCCCTGCTCTTCGCCGTGCACCCCACGGGCTCGGGGGTCGTCAACTACATCTCGGCGCGCTCCAGCCTGCTCACGGCGGCCTTCCTGCTGCCGTCCATCGTCCGCTACGCCTCGCCCTTCGGGTCGGCCGCGGCGACGGCCATCCCGTGGAGTGCGGTGCTGCTGTACACCCTGGCGCTGTTCACCAAGGTCGAGGCCGTCGCCGCCCTCGGCGTGTACGCCCTCTACGAGGTGTGGCGGACCGCCGCCGCGCAGCGACGCCCGCAGAGCTTCCTCGACGATCTCGTCGCGTCCGTCTCCCGCACCACGCTGACCCGCCTCGCCCCCTTTCTCGTGGTGACGGCGGTCTACGGCCTGATCCGCATGCAGGTGATGGCCGACTTCGCCTTCGACGAAACGCGCAAGGCGGCCGACATGACCTCGTGGCACTACCTGCTCACGCAGACGGTGGTGTGGTGGGAGTACCTCGGCAAATGGTTCGTGCCCGTGGGCCTGGTGGCCGACCACGGCAGTCACGCGGTGTACCGCTCGCCCCTCGAGGCCCCGGTGTTCATGGCGGGCCTGGGGTGGCTGCTGATCGCCGCCGCGCTGCTCTGGCAGTGGCGCCGCGCTCCGTGGCTGCTGTTCGTCGCGGGCTCGGCCTTCGCGCTGCTCTCGCCGACCAGTTCCATCGCGCCGCTGGCCGAAATGCTGAACGAGCACCGGCCGTATCTCCCCCTGGCGATCCTCTCGCTGGCATGGATCCTCCCGGCGGGCGCGTGGGTGATGCGGCAGCGACGGCCCGGGATCGGCGCGGCCGCGACCGCGACCGTGGCGCTCACCGCCGTCTTCTTCTCGCTCACGTCGCACCGCAACGTGGACGCGTTCAGCACGGACCGCGCGTACCTGGAGGACATCAACCGCAAGGCGCCGTCGCACCGCTCCCTGATGAACTACGGCCTCATCCTCATGCGCGAGGGCCGCAGCGCCGAAGCCAGGGACCTGTTCGAGCAGGCGCTGGCCTATGCGCCGGCCTGGCACTTCCTGCACGTGAACCTGGCCATCGTGCACCGGACGATGGGCAACGCGACGGCCGCACAGGAACACTTCGACCTCGCGGTGCGCTACGACGGGTACTCCGGCGTGGCCCTGCGCTGGCGCGGCGACCACCACCGGCGGCAGGGCAACTACCCGGCGGCGCTTGCGGACTTCCTCGCGGCACGGCAGGTCAGTCTCGAACACTACGAGCTGTGCAAGGGCCTGGCCGCCAGCCATGCCGGCCTCGGCCGGGTGGACGACGCACTGCGGGAGACGCAGGAATGCCTGCGGCTCGACCCCGCACGCACGGCCGTGGACATCGTGACCATCGCCAAGCCGTTCTTCGATCAGCCGGCACTCACGGCGGCGGGCGTGACGTACTTCGAGCAGCTCGAAGCACTGGCGCCCCAGGCCTGGTGGGCGCCGGCCAACCTCGCGACGCTGGCGCGCCGACTGGGCGACACGGCCAGGGCGGACGCCGCCGAGCAGCGCGCCGCGCGGCTCCGCACGCCGTGACGCCTGTGCGTCGGAGCGGCTACCGCGACTCCGACAGCAGCAGCAGGTGCCCGTTCGAGAGGTCGAGCAACTGCTCCGGATGCACGAAGTCGTTGTGGAAGCGTCGATAGTCCACGACGGCCGCCGCGAGCAGGAGGACGACGAGCGCGACCCGGCGCAGCGGCAGTGGCACGGCCAGGCGTGCACCGAGCCACTCGACGAGCGCGGCCACGCCGATCCCCGCCAGCACGGCGATCGGCGCGAACACCACGCTCACGTAGCGCAGGTTGAGCCAGTGGGCGAGGAGCATCGGTGCCGCGAGGAACCCCGCCGTGATGCCCGTCATGCCGACCGCGGCACGCCACGCCGCCTCGCTCCCGAGCAGGGCCACGCGCGCCGCCGCCGTCCGCGCGAGCGCGAGGGCCGCGACCCCGACGCCCGCCAGCAGCGTGATGACCGGCGCCACGATCCAGAAGCCGACGAACAGCATGTAGCCCGGCCCGGTCTGCATGGTGAGCGCGTACTCGTTGCCGGCGTTGGCCCGCTGCCACGCGATCATCACGGCGGCAAAGTGGTCGAGCCCGCCGGCCGCCCACGCGAGGACGCCGACACCGGTGCAAACGGCCGCACCGGTGACGCCGAGCAGCACCAGGGCGCGGCGGACCTCGCGCGCGCGCAGCTGCGGCCACAGCACGGCCAGGGTGCACAGCCCGTACATCAGCGGCGCCGACTCCTTGAGGACGACGCCGACCGTGCCCACGGCGGCGAACGCGGCGAGACGCGCGGGGTGCCACCGGCCCCGGGCCAGCGGCAGGGCCAGGGCGAGCATCAGCACGCCAATGAGCCCCATGGGGGCGTCGCCCCAGGCGCGCATGGCGACGGCCAGCTCGGGGGGGAAGAGGGCGAACAGGCCCACGGCGGCCACCGCCACGGTCGGCGTGAACAGGTGCGCGCAGACGGCGGCGACGATCGCCAGCGAGGCCACCGCGCTCAGGGTCGAGAACAGCGAACCGGCGCGGACGTCCGCCCAGCCGCTGACCCGCATCGACGCCGCAACCAGCGCAATGTGGCCGACGCGCGTCGGCGGAGGGTAGAACCGCTCGCCCGCGTCGCCAAGGTAGAGCTGGATGCGGTGCCGCAGGCCCGCGATGCCCTGGTCCCGCAGCGCCGTGGCCTGGATCACATAGGTGCGTTCGTCCGGCGTGCGGGACGCGATGTGCAGCGTGTGCCCCCAGCGCAGTCCCGCACCGAGGACCACGAGCATGACGAGCACGGGAATGAGCCAGCGCGGTGCGGTCATCAACGGGACCGGTGAGAGGGAGCCGCCATGCCCTACGGCCGTGGCCACGTCGCCGCCGCGGCCGGAGCAGGCGGCGCCATCTGTGCGACGCGAGGTCCCAGGTGCCGCACCATCGCGGTGTCCCCGAGCGCCAGCGCGCGTTGCAGCAGCATGACCATGGCGTCCCGCGACGTGCTGTCCAGCGCCACGGCGCGCCTGGCCTGCGCGAGCGCGCCCGTCAGGTCACCACGCTGCGTCATCCAGTCCGACAAACGCAGGTGATGCTCGATGGTGATCGTCCGCACCGCCTCCGGCGTCATCACCGCATGCGCTGCGGCGAGTTCCCCCTGCACCGCACGCGACTGCACGACGCCCGTGATGCCCAGGAAGCACACCAGCGCCGCCACCAGCCGCTGCCCTCCGGGACCGTCGACACCGCTGGGGTCGTGCGTGGGACGCACGCCGGCCCGCGCGTCGTCGCGCACCCAGCGCAGGTACAGCGCGAGGACCGCGACGCTCGCCATCCACGCCATCAGTTGCAACGGCTCGACCGCCGCAGGCCAGCCACCCATCAGGTTCGAGTCACTGAGGTACCACGGACGTCCGCCCGCCCAGAAGTCATACACCGCGAACAGGAAGCCGCCGGTCGTTGCGTGGAACAGCACGGCAGGGACCGTGCCCAGGGCCACCGTGAACGGGACCAGCCACAGCAGGTACTGCACGCCGAACCCGGAACTGCCGGCGATGAACAGCGCAACGACCAGCCCGACCTGCGTGAACAGGCGTGGACGCTCGCGCAGCCGCAGATGCATCCACAGTGTCACGGCCCCGCAGCTCAGCACCAGGAGCAGCGCGCCGGACAGCGGGATCGCCGCGAGCAGGGCGCGCAGGGCCGATCCGTCGGGCGCGACGATCCGCAGCAGGTAAGGGATCCCCCAGATGCCGTCGAGGCTGCGATACCCCAGCACGTGCTGCGCGATGATGACCGGGTCCTGTGCGAGGAACGGCAGCCAGGTCAGCAGCATGGTGCCAGCCAGCGCCCCCGCGAAGGCGAAGCGGCGTCCCCACCAGGGCTGATGCAGGAAAAAGGCCGGGATGAGGATGATCGGGACGATCTTGATGCCCATCGCGAGGCCGAGCACGACCCCCACGAGCACGGGCGACTTGTCGCGCTCCGCCAGCCAGATGGCGGCGACGACGAACAACAGCATCATGCTGTCGGTGTTGCCGTGATACCCGGCCACGAGGATCATCACCGGCGCGAGGGCCGCAAGGACCAGGGCGCGGGTCGTGACGGCGGGCTCGCGGCTGTCGGCCAGCAGGGCGCCCGTGAGCAGCAGGGTGCCCACGTCGGCCGCGGCGGCGATGCCGCGCAGCCACCACGCGAAGGGCCAGCCCGACCACTCGGTCAGCCACTCCATGCCGCGCAGCACGTGCAGCATCATCGCGGGATGATTGAAATCCCAGGCCGCGTGGTAGATGTCCACCCCCAGCGCGGACCCCCACAGCGCGAAGCGCTCATAGGCGTAGACGTCGTTCGACCCGTACGTCGTCGCGGCCAGCCACAGCTTGAGGAGCGTGCCGAGTCCGAGCGCGACGACCACGGCGAGCGGCACGCGCCATCGTGGCGCCCGGCGCGACGTCACTCGGCCACGCGGCGCGGCGGGAACAGCGGCGACGACCACAGCCCCCACGACGCCAGGCGAAAACGCGTCCCGGTCCACAGACACCCGAGCCCGTACACCACGCTGCGCCGGAAGTTGATGCTCGATGCCTCCGGGAAGTACGCCGTCGGGCAGGACACCTCGGCGATGACCGCGCCGGACCAGTGGACCTGGCAGAGCATCTGATTGTCGAAGATGAAGTCATTGGAGTTCCGCTCCAGCGGCAGGCGCGCCAGCAGCGCACGCGAGAACGCGCGGTACCCCGTGTGATACTCCGACAGCTTGGCCCCGATCAGGAGGTTCTCGGCGGCCGTCAACGCGCGGTTGGCGACGTACTTCCACCACGGCATGCCGCCGGCGAGCGCACGGCCACCGAGGATGCGTGACGCCAGGGCGCAGTCATACAGACCGCTCCCGATCATTGCCGCCAGGGCGGGCAGGAGCCTGGGCGTGTACTGGTAGTCGGGGTGCACCATCACGACGATGTCCGCCCCGTGCTCCAGCGCGAGCCGGTAGCAGGACTTCTGGTTCCCGCCATACCCCAGGTTCTGCGGGTGCACGTGCGTGATCGTCTGGGGCAGCGTCCGGGCGATGCGCACCGTGTCATCGTGGCTGCCGTCGTCCACGACGATCACGAGGTCCACGATGCCCTGCGCCATCACCTCGTCCCAGGTCCGCTGCAGCGTCGCCGCGGCATTGTACGCGGGCATCACGACGACGACCTTCTGGTCCAGATACATGATTCACGATGTGCGAAGATACGCGGCAAGCTGGTCCTGCCACGCGGGAAGCACCACGCCAAGCTCACGCGCCAGTCGCGAGGCGTCAAGGGCGGAGTACGCCGGGCGCGCCGCCGGCAGCGCCAGCGACGCGGCCGTGATGCGCTCGACGCGGTCCGTCGGCAGGGGCGCGTCGGGCGCTCCCGCGAGGATCGCCTCGGCCAGGGCGGCACGCGAGCAGACCCCCGCACCGGCCACGTGATACACCCCGTGCGCCGCCGACAATCGCCCGGTCGTGACAATCGTCGCGATCGCCTCGGCGATGGCGCGGGCCCACGTCGGCGACCCGGCCTGGTCCTCGACCACGCGCAGGGGGCGCCCCGCACGCGCCGCCGCCAGGATGCTGCTGACGAAGTTGCGCCCCTGGGCGCCATACACCCACGCCAGCCGCAGCACCAGCGCCGAGGGGTCCGCCGCGAGGACGGCCAGCTCGCCGTCGCGCTTGCTGCGGCCGTACACGTTCAACGGCGCGGTCGCGTCCTCCTCCGTGTACGGGCGCGTCAGGGATCCGTCGAACACGAAGTCGGTCGAGCAGTGGATCAGCCGCGCGCCGATCCGGCGCGCTTCCTCCGCGAACACGCCCGGGGCGTCGGCATTGACCCGCTGCGCGGTGGCTGCATCGTGCTCGGCGGCGTCCACGGCGGTCCAGGCCGCACAGTTGATGATCGTCGCGGGGCGCACCGCGCGCAGCCGGCCACGGATCGCGTCGGGATCCGTCAGGTCGAGGGTGCGGCGGTCGGTGGCGTGAATCGCCGCGACGGGCTCCAGGACTGCGCAGAGTTCGCGGCCCAACTGCCCACTGCGGCCGGTGATGAGGATCGTCACGCGGCCGGCGGCTCCCACGACGGCAGCGCGTCCGGCGGCAGCGACGCCAGGCGCGGCGCGGCGGCATCCTTCGGGGAGAGCGACGGGGCCGGCACCGGCCACGCGATGCCGATGTCCGGGTCGTCCCAGGCCACGACACGATCGGCGGCCGCGACGTACGCCGTGGTGCACTTGTACGCGAACACGACGTCGTCGCTCAGCGTCACGAACCCGTGCGCGAAACCCGGCGGGATCCACAGTTGCCGCCCGTGCGCATCGTCCAGCTCCGCGGCGACCCACTGCGCGAAGGTCGGCGACCCGCGGCGGACGTCCACCGCGACGTCGAACACGCGCCCCCGCAGGACCGACACCAGCTTGCCCTGCGCCTGCGGATGCTGGAAGTGCAAACCGCGGAGCACGGTGCCGCGCGACACCGAGACGTTGTCCTGCACGAACTCCGCCGCGACGCCGAGTGCGGCGTAGCGCTCCCGCTGCCAGGTCTCGAGGAAGTGCCCGCGGGCGTCGGCGAACACCCGCGGCTCGAGCAGCAGCACCTCGGGCAACGGCGCGAGCGGCGTCACCTTCACGGACGATCCTGCGCCGCCACGCGCTGCAGGTACGCGCCGTAGGGGTTCCCGCGCAGCGCCGCCGCGAGGGCCTGCATCTGCGCACGATCGATCCACCCTTCGCGATACGCAATCTCCTCGGGACAGGCGATCTTGAGTCCCTGCCGCCGCTCGATGGTCGCCACGAAGCTCGCGGCATCGTGCAGGGAGTCCACGGTGCCGGTGTCCAGCCACGCCATCCCGCGGCTCAGTCGCGCCACGTGCAACCGGCCGCGTCGCAGGTACTCGGCGTTCACGTCGGTGATCTCGTACTCGCCGCGCGCCGAGGGCCGCAGGGCGGCGGCGATGTCCACCACCTCGTGATCGTAGAAGTAGAGGCCCGTGACGGCGACGTCGGAGCGCGGCTGCGCGGGTTTCTCCTCCAGCGACAGCGCGCGACCGTCGCGGTCCAGCTCCACCACGCCGTAGCGTTCGGGGTCCGTCACCTGGTAGCCGAAGACCGTGGCACCGTCCGGGCGCTGCGCCGCCTCCCGCAGCAGTCCGGTGAGGCCGTGCCCGAAGAAGATGTTGTCGCCGAGGATCAGCGCCACGCGGTCCGCCCCGATGAATTCGCGGCCGATCACGAAGGCCTGCGCGAGTCCGTTCGGCTCCGGCTGTTCGGCGTAGGAAAGCTGCAGCCCCCAGGCGCGTCCGTCGCCGAGCAGCGCCGCGAAGCGCGGCAGGTCCTCGGGTGTCGAGATCACGAGGATGTCGCGAATGCCCGCCAGCATCAGGGTCGAGAGCGGGTAGTACACCATCGGCTTGTCGTACACGGGCAGCAGTTGCTTGCTCACCACCCGCGTCAGGGGATGCAGGCGTGTGCCGGCGCCGCCGGCGAGAATGATGCCCTTCACGCGGACGCGCTCGCGGCGTCGAGCCACCGGGCCGCCGCCTGGTATTCGCCGCTCAGTACGCGCGCCGTCCACGTTTCATGGGCCAGGTACCAGTCCACCGTCGCCGCGAGCGCGCGGTCGAAGTCCGTCTGCGCGTCCCACCCCAGCTCCGTGCGGATGCGGCGGTCGTCGATCGCGTACCGCCGGTCGTGGCCGGGCCGGTCCGGCACGAACGTGATCAGGCGCTCCCGCGGACCGGCAGGGTCGGGCCGCCGGGCGTCGAGCAGGGTGCAGATCGTGCGCACCACGTCGATGTTCCGCCGCTCGGCGCCGCCGCCGATGTTGTACGTGCGGCCGGGCTCCCCCCGCGCCAGGACGAGGCGCAGCGCACGCGCGTGATCGTCCACGAAGAGCCAGTCGCGCACGTTGGCCCCGTCGCCGTACACCGGGATGGGGACGCCCGCGCGGGCGCGCGTGATGACCGTCGGGATCAGCTTCTCCGGGAACTGGTAGGGCCCGAAGTTGTTGCTGCAATTGGTGATCAGGACGGGGAGCCCGTAGGTCCGGTGCCACGCCCGCGCCAGGTGATCCGCCGCGGCCTTGGTGGCCGAGTACGGCGAGCTGGGGTCGTAGCGCGTCTCCTCGGAAAAGGCCCCGTCCGGGCCCAGCGACCCGAAGACTTCGTCCGTGGAGACGTGCACGAAGCGGAACCGCGCGGCGGCGTCCGCCGGCAAGCGCTTCCAGTGCGCCAGGGCGGCCTGCAGCAGACTGAACGTCCCCCCGACGTTCGTGCGCACGAATCCGCCCGGACCGTCGATCGACCGGTCCACGTGCGACTCGGCCGCCAGGTGCAGCACCGCGTCGGGCCGGTACTGTTCGAACACGTCCTGCATCGCCACGTCGTCCGCGACGTCGCAGCGAACGTGGACGTGCCGCGGGTGCCGCCGCGCGTCAGCGAGCGACTCCAGGTTGCCGGCGTACGTGAGCACGTCCACATTGATGACGGTGGCGTCGGTCTCGGCGATCAGTTGACGCACGAGGGCCGAGCCGATGAACCCGGCGCCGCCCGTGACCAGCAGCGTCGCGCGGGGTGGTATCGTTGGCACTGTGGGGGAAACCATTCCGAGGAAATTGCACCCGGGCGCGCGGTGACGGAAGTGAACGCGGTGAAACGTGATGCGATGGTGGCGACCGCCGTGCTGCTCGTCGGCCTCTGGGGGCTGCGTGCGGCACATGCCCCCGCGCCCGTGCCACCCGCTGCGGGCACCCGGAGCGCGGCGGCGAACGCTCCCGCGCAGCGCACGACACCGTATGCCTCGCTCGCCCGCGCGGTGGACGCCGCGCCCGCCTCCGCGGACCGCTATGCGGCGCTGGGCGCGGCGTACCTGCGCGCCGACCGGCGGATCGAGGCGTCCCTGGTGCTGCGCGTGGCCCTGGTGCTGGACCCCTCGCACGCAGCGGCGCGGGCGGACTACGCGCGGGCGCGGCAGCCACCGCCGTGACGGGGCCTGCGCCGTTGACGCATCCACATTAAGCAGTGTCGCCCGGCATGACCCGCGCGCTAAGTTCATGCCGAGGATGCCAACACGGGCAATGTCTGCTTACTTCTTGCGGGAAGCATCTTGAATATCATCTGTGTCGCTGGGACGCGTCCTGAAGTCATCAAGCTCGCTCCCGTCGTGCATGCACTTGCGCATGCGGGGGCGGACGCGTCATTGCTGCTGACCGGGCAGCACCAGCACATGGCAGCAGAGGCGGCGGCCTGCTTCGACTTGCAATCCGGCGTCGACCTCGGCCTGATGACCGTGAATCAGACGCCGCATGAGCTGATGGGACGCATCCTGCTCTCCCTGGGTTCACGCTGGCGTGAACAGCGGCCGGACGTGGTGATCGTCCAGGGCGATACGACCAGCGCATTGTCCGCTGCCCTGGTTGCCTTCCACATGCGCATCCCGCTCGGCCATGTCGAAGCGGGCTTGCGCACCGGCGATCTCGCGGCGCCATTTCCCGAGGAATTCAACCGCCGGGGCATCACCCTGGCCGCAACCTGGCACTTCGCCCCCACGCCAAGGGCCCACGAGGCCTTGTGCAGGGAAGGCGTGCCGGCATCGAGCGTGCATCTGACAGGGAACACCATCGTGGATGCCGTCAAGCTGATGGAAGCCCGCGGAACGCTGCATGCACTGCCGCCGGAACTGCGTGAGGCCGGCCTGCCGGGCACCACGTTGCAGGGGCGGCGCCTGGCGTTGGTCACATTGCATCGCCGTGAAAACCACGGGGCCCCGATGCATGCTGTCATAGACGGCATCGCCGCGCTGGCGCGTGCAAATCCCGACGTCGCTTTTTGCTATCCGGTGCATCCCCACCCGGAATCCCGTGCGGCGGCCGGCAGGCTTGCGGGCGTGCCGGGCATTTTCCTGCTGAACCCGTTACCCTATGGCAGCTTCCTGTCCCTGCTCCGCAACGCCGCCCTGGTGATCACCGATTCGGGCGGCGTCCAGGAGGAGGCGACGGTGCTCGGTCGGCCGACCCTGGTGGCACGCGCGGTCACCGAACGTCCGGAAGGAGTCGAGGCGGGCATCACCCGCCTGGTCGGCTTCGACACCGACACCGTGGTGCGCGAAGGGCAGCGCCTGCTGGATGAGCCGTCGAGCGGGACCGGCGGATCCGCGGTGTTCGGTGACGGAAACGCCTCGGCACGAATCGCCGCGATCGTCTGCGACCGCGACAATCCTGAATGGGGGAAGTGCAGCACATGGTGATCGTCGTGCTCCCGGCCTATAATGAGGCTGAAAATCTCCCCCCGTTGCTCGGGCAGCTCCATGCCACGCTTGGCGGGGGTGGCGCGTATCACGTCCTGGTCGTCGATGACGGTTCGACCGATGGCACCGCGGCGGTGGCCGACAACCAGCCGCAGGTGAGCCTGGAACGCAATCCGCGCAACCTCGGGCTGACCGAGACCATGAAGCGTGGCCTGGTCCGCGCCGTGGCCATGTGCGGCAGCGATTCGGACGTCATCGTGACGATGGATGGAGACAATACGCACGCCCCGGAGCAGATCCCGGCGATGCTCGCCGCCATCGAGGCGGGCAGCGACCTGGTCATCGCGTCGCGCTATCGTCGCGGGGCGCGGATACTGGGCTTGTCCGCCTTCCGCAAACTGCTGAGCCTCGGAGGAAGCTGGATGTTCCGGCTGCTCCTGCCGATGCCCGGCGTGACCGATTACACCTGCGGGTATCGCGCGTATCGCGCCGGCCTGATGCGAACCGCGTTTGCACAGCTCGGCCCCGACCGCATCGTCGAAGGCGAAGGGTTCTCGTCCACCGCCAATATTCTCCTGCACCTGCGCGTGTTGCGGCCAGCGGTGGCTGAAGTGCCGTTGCTGCTGCGGTATGACCGCAAGCGTGGTGCGAGCAAGATGAATATCTTCCGCACGGTCAAGGCAACGCTTTCAGCCGTGGCGTATCACCGTCGTCGCTGATGCCGGACGAGACCGGCCCGGGAGACCCGGTGATCGCGCCTGCACTTCATTTCGCCAACGGAAGCCTCCGCATGACACAGTCGCGCGCCCTGCTGGCGGTAGTGGTCCTGGGCAGCCTGATCACCGTCGGTGCGTACTACCCCGGTGTCACGAGTCCCGACTCGATCGAGCAACTCGGCCAGGCGCGGGCGTGGTCATATGCCACGACGCAGCCGCCGGTGATGACGCTGCTCTGGGGCATCCTCGACCTCGTCGTCCGCGGCCCGGCACTCATGCTGGTGCTGCAGGCCGCATGCTGGTGGGGAGGCTGGGCTCTGGTGCTGCGGCGCGTGCTGCCTGACGCGGGATGGCGGCAGCCCCTGGCGTTGCTCGTGGTCGGGTTCTGGCCGCCGCTCTTTGCGATGACCGGCACGATCTGGCGGGATGTCCACATGACCCTGGCGCTGCTGCTGGCCGTGGGCATCCTGCTGGGCGCGGACACCGGAAACAGGCGAGGCTGGCTGTGGGTCGCTGGTCTGCTGGTTGCCTACGCCAGTGCCGTACGCCTGAACGCGGTGTTCTCCGTGCTGCCACTCGCCGGGTGGGTCGCCTGGCGGGTCCTGCAGCCGCTGCAGCTCTCCCGCAGGACCGCGGTGATGCTGGGGGGGGCGGCGGTGCTGACCATGGCGCTCGCAGGACGGGTGGTGAATCCACTGATGTCCAGCAGCATCTGGCATACAGGACATGTGGTGCAGTTGTTCGACCTGGTGGGCGTCTCCGCGCGCACCGGGAAGAACCTGGTGCCGTCCAGCGTGCGCAACGGCAACGAAACGCCGGCGCAGATCGCCTCCCTGTATTCGGCGTTCTCGTGTTTTCCGGCGCTGTGGCGGCCCAGGCCAGGGAAGCCGGGCTTCATCGAAATGCAGCTCCTGACAGTCGACGACGATGCGCGACTGGCCGAGATCCAGTCGGCATGGCAGGACGCCATCCGGGAGCATCCCGGCGCATATCTGAAGCACCGGCTCGCGGTCTTTGCCGCGAACATGGGGTGGAATGACCTGCCGCTGCACTACCCGTATGCCGTCGGTGCCGCAGCAAACACCCTGGACGTGCGGTGGGACCCCTCGTCACTGAGCCTGCGCACATACGCTGCACTCGACGGCACCCTGGCCCATGCCTCGTGGCTGTGGCGGCCCTGGCTGTACCTCTGGTGTTCCCTGCTGCTGCTCGCCGGTGCAGTGGTCTGCATGCGCCGTGGAGCGGGCGGGCAACGCACGGTGTTGATCCTGGCGAGCGGGATGCTGTACACGCTGCCGTATCTGCTTGCCGCGCCGGCGGCGGATCTCCGGTATCATCACTGGCCCATAGCCACCGTGTTCCTCGGCGGCTTGTGCCTGCTGTGCGACGTCGGCCTGCCGCAGCGCCGCACCATGCTGAAGCTCGGGGCGGCCATCGGCGCAGCCACGCTCCTGCTGGCATACATGGCATGGAATGGACGCATCGTTGACTTCGGGCCCGCCGCCCCCGTGCCTGCGCGTGCCGAGGCATCGACGGCGCAAGGCCTGCAGTATCTGGCGCGCGGCGAATGGGAGGACGCCCGGGCGCACTTCGCGCAGGCGGCGGATCGTGCGCCCTACTGGTGGGTTCCGCGAACCAACCTGGCACTGGCCAAGGCACGTCTCGGCGACGTCGCAGGCGCGCGCCGTGATCATGAACGGGCGGTGATGCTGGACGTCACCCATGCCGGGGCGCGTCGGTTCCACGAGAATTTCCTGGCCGCACAGGGGCAGCCGGACCTGCAGAGTCCGCCAGACACGCAGTGACGGACGTGAACACGGTGCCGCGTGATGCGAGATGGCAGCCACCGCCGTGACGGGCACTGCGCAGGACGCAGCGTCCACCGGAGCGACCGCGCCGGGCAACGCGCGTGGCGCACTCGCCGCACTGGGGGTGCTGCTGCTGTTCGCCACCCTGCTCCGCTGGCGCATCCACGGCGGCGTGACCTTCACGCCCTGGGACGAGACCTGGTACCTCAACTGGGCCAACGCCGTCGCCTACGACGGCATCGCCGGCTTCCGCGCCAGCGTGCGGCTCTGGCTCGACACCGGGTGGTTCGTCCCCCGCCCGACGCGCTGGGGGCACGTGCTGCTCGGCGCCGCGGCGTGCCGCCTGGGCGGCAGTTGCGGATTCGAACAGCTCGCCGCCCTGTCGATGCTCGCCGGCGTGGTCGCGGTGGGGGCGACCTACCTGCTCGCCGCGACCCTCATTGCGCGGCCGGCGGCCGTCCTGGCGGCCAGCTTCACCGCGGTCTCCGCGCTCGACCTCGGGCTCGGGCGGCGCGCCATGCAGGACGAAGTGGTGCTCGCGACCGCGTTGCTCGCACTCTACGCCGTCGCACGATCGGCGCAGCGCCCCGCGTCATGGCGGGGCACGCTCGCCACCATCCTCGCGCTGACCGTCGCGCTCGCGGTCAAGGAATCGTTCGTGGTGATGCTGCCCGTGGTCCTCGTCCTGCGCTGGAGCGCTGAGCGACCGCTGCGGATCACCGCCACCGACGTCGCGCTCGTGACCGTGCCGCCGCTGCTCTTCCTCGGCGGGCTCTTCGTGCTGAGCGGGAACGGCCTGTTCCGGGAGGCCGTGTCACAGCTCGTCACGCAGACCGTGGTCGGCACGCAGGCGGGGTCGCCGGTCAGCACCGTGCAGGGCGGCCCCCCGTGGCGGTTGCTGGTCGACCTCATCGCCCTCAACCCCATCGTGACCGCCGCCGCGCTCGGCGGGCTGGGCGCCGTCGTCTCGCTGCGGCGCGTGGACGGCGAACGCGGCGCGGTCGTGCTGGCCGCGGCCATCGCACTCAGCACCGTCGCGCTCGCCCTCGGCACCCGGAACGCGCGCATCTGGGTCACGCTCAACGCCCTGCACGCGATCCTCGCCGCGTGGGTCTTCTGGCGCGTCATCGAGCGGCGGGTGCCGCGGTGGCGCTGGACGGCGATCGCGTGCATCGCGGCCATCAACGCCCTGGTCTGCGTGTCGATCTACCGCCGCGTCTTCGGCGCGCATCCCGGCGAGGCCGACGCCGTCACGCTGACGGTGCTGCGTGGACTGGGGATGATCCCGTGAGCGCGCGCCGCGCCGCGCGTCCTGCAAACGCCACCCCCAGCGCGGCGAGCACGCAGAGCCCCGGGATGGCCGGGACGATGAACCGCGCCTCGACGTGCAGGGGGAGGAACACCAGCGTCAGGTAGAACGCCGGCAGGGCCGCCAGCGCCGCGATGCGGCGCGTCGGCCGCGGCGCGGCCCCCAGCCCGACGAGCGCCGCCCCCAGCAGCCCCGCGAGGTACCACGGCGGCGCCTCGTGGTCGCGGATGTGGACGATGTAGTCGAAGTACCACAGGCGCCGCACGCCGTCGAGCCACGTGGCCAGCGTGCGCACGGGAGAACGCCGCATCTCGAGCAGGGCCCGCTGCGTGAACACGTCGTTGAAGACCGCCGCGCGCGGCGACCCCCGGTCGAGGTGATGCACGATCGAGTCGTCGAGCGCCCGCAACTGCGCGCGGTCGGCGCTGTCGGGGAACTGCGAGGCGGGAAACACCCCCCAGCCCTCCCAGGTCTTCGCCGTCTCCCAGGTCCCCATCAGCAGCATCGGCCCGGTGGCGCCCACGGCGATCGGGATGAACGCGCGGTACTGCCATGCGTTGCGCACCGTCCAGGGCGCGATCACGACGGCCGCCCCGGCCAGCGTGCACAGGGCACGCCGCCACGCGGCGCGGCGCGGCGCGGCGTCGAGAGCCAGGGCGCACACCGCCACGGCGGGCGCGAGCAGCAGCAACTGTGCCTGGCAGAGGGCGGCCAGCCCCCACGCGGCCCCCGCCACGCCCCAGCGCACCGCCGATCCCTGCCTGGCCGCGCGCACCGTCAACAGGACGGCCAGCGCCACGAGGAAGATGGCCAGGGTCTCGGTGAGAATCGCGCGCGTGTAGTGCGGCGTGTACGGGTTCAGCGCGTAGAGCGCGAACGCACCGGTCGCCACCGCCGGCGCGGCGGGCATCAGCGTCGCCACCGTGGCCATCGCCAGTCCCGCCGTGGCCATGTCGAGCACCCCCTGCACGAGGCGCACCGTGTGCCAGCGCCGGGCCTTGAGTGCGGGGTCGCTCCCGTGACGATCCCCGATCAGCGCGTACTGCACCGCGAGGAAGGCGGGATACACCGGCGGCCGCGTCACGGCGGGCAGGCGGACCAGGGACCCGTCCTCGCGCACGGCGACCGTCGTCAACGCGTCGATCGCCGAGAAGCCGTTGCCCTGCACGAGGTTCACGGCCAGCCGGTCGTAGAGCCGCGCGTCGGCGAAGGGCCCGAGGCCACCCGCCTGTCGCTCAGGCGTCCGGATCACCGGCGCCAGCCGCGACCAGAGCCCCGCGACCGCGCAGACCACGAGCACCGCGATCCGCAGCGCGCGCGTCCCACTCACCGGGCTGTGCCGCCCCACAAGACCTAGCGGCCCGGCCGATACGTCCGCACCGCGTGTCGCTCCACGTCGTCGCGGTGGAAGTTCACGTCCTTGAACACCCCCGTCGCATAGCGCTCGGCCTGATTGAAGAAGTACGGCGAGCCGGGGTCGCTGTGCACCCCGCCGGCCAGCACACTTCTGGCGCGCACCCGGGGCCCGAACTCGACGGCCGCCACGAAGGAGTTGCCGCGATTGCCGTAGTACTTCTTCGTCGTGCGCACGCCCGCCTGCCCGTAGGCTGCCAGCGAACCCCATGTCGCCGACGCGAACCCCACCGGCAGCGAGGGCTGGTCGTCGTCGAAGCCCGCGTCGATCGCACCGCTCAGGCGCTGAAAACGATTGATGTCGCCCCACGCGACCTGCCAACTGCCGAAGTCGCGGGTGAGCCGTGCCACGCCGCGCTCGAGCGCCGCGAGCAGGGCCTCGGGCTCGGCACGCCCCGCGGCGATGTACTCGAAGACGTTCGTTCCGGCGGCGCGCGCCGCCGGCGTCACCGCCGCGAGCACCTCGGTGCCGTAGGCATCGGCCACCGTGGTCGCGATCGACGCCACGCTGTACCGCAGGTCCCACTGCCGCAGCACGCGGATCGGTCCCGCCAGCGCCGCGAGGCGCGCGCCACCCGGCAAGGCATCGAAGGCCGCCACCAGCGGCGGCAGCAACTGCTCGAAGGCCGGCAGCGCCGGGTCGTAGGCCGCGGCGATCAGGCCGTCGAGCGTGAAATCCGTGCGCCCCTGCAACACGCGCACCGCATGCACCCCGCGGGCGTTGTCCTCGCGCTGCGCCGAGAAATACCGCGGCCAATCCCCGATCCGCGGGCTGCTCTCACCCGCCGCCGTGAAGGGCCAGTTGTTGGTGTTCATCAACCAGCCGCTGGCCGGATCCTTCAGGCTGATCATCTCGTCCAGCGTGTGCAGCCCCTGCCAGTCCGTGCGCGGGTCGTGGCCGTCGACGGGGCGCGCGAAGTCGATCGACGTGTCGCGGCGCGGAATGAAGTTCCCGTGGAAGTAGGCGATCACGCCGTCGGCATCGGCGTACACCGTGTTGTTCGACGAGTTGGTGCGGATCGCCATCGTCTCGCGGAACGACGCGTGATCGTGCGCCTTGGTCCGCAGGTAGCTCTGCTGCAGGGCCTGCAACGGGTCGTTCATCATCCGCACCGCGACCCACTGCGGGCCCTCGCTCCGCACCACCGGCCCGTGGTGCGTGAAGTGCGCGGTCACCTCGCGCTCGGCCATTCCGCCCGCGGTGCGGTACGGCAGGCGGATGGTCCTGGTCGTGACCGCCCGGTTGCTGCGGCCGTGGCGGTACTGGAAGCCGCGCCCGCGCGGCGTCGCCGTGACCAGGTACTCGTCGATCACGTCACCGCCGCCGGAGGTGTGCATCCAGCCCACGCGTTCGTTGAACCCCTGGTAGATGAAGAACTGCCCCCAGGTCACCGCCCCGTAGGCGTTCAGTCCCTCCGCCGAGACCATGTGGATCTCGGGGCGGAAATAGAAGGACGTGTGCGGATTGATCATGAGCA
>CAYSFN010000036.1:0-23096 GCA_964430045.1 uncultured Gemmatimonadaceae bacterium | reverse complement strand
CGGTGATGCGTGGCAGTTGCGGCGACTCTCGCCCTGAGCGGCACTGCGGCGGCGGGGTCGCTCACCCCGGGCTGAGCCGTCGGGGCGCGGCATGACCGGGAGCGCCCGGCGTCAGCCGACGTCTTCGTCGCCGAGTCGTCGGTCCGGGATCAGATACCGCTGCACGTAGTCGCGCACCGCCTCGCTGAGCGGCGTCACCGGTGCGGTGTAGCCCGTCGCGCGCAATCGGTCGATCGAGGCTTCCGTATGGTACTGATATCGGTCGCGGATGGCCTCGGGCATCGGGATGAAGTCGATTGCGACCGGGCGGTCCATCGCCGTGAAGATCCCGGTGACCAGGTCGAGCCACGTCTGTGCGGTGCCGGACCCGACGTTGTACAGGCCGGAGGCCGTCGGCGACGTCGCGAGGTGCAGTGTCATTGCCACGGCGTCCTTGACGTAGAGAAAATCCCGTCGCTGTCCACCGTCGGGGTAGTCGGGGCGATGACTCTTGAACAGCTCGACGTGTCCGCGCTCGAGGATCTAGTGATAGGCCTTGTGGACCAGGGAGCGCATCTCGCCTTTGTGCCCCTCGTTCGGTCCGAACACGTTGAAGTACTTGAGGCCGACGACCGTGTCCAGCAGGCCCGCGCGTGCCGCGTGGAGATCGAAGAGATGCTTCGAATACCCGTAGGCGTTGAGCGGCCGGAGGGTGCGGAGGCGCCCGAGGTCGTCCGTGTCGTCGACGCGGTGCGCGAGGCCGCCGTACGTCGCCGCCGACGAGGCGTACACGAAGCGCGCGCCGTGCTGCACCGCCCAGTGCGCCAGCCGCTTGGTGAAGTCGAAGTTGTTCCGGATCAACGCCGAGACGTCACGCTCCAGGGTGTTCGAGTTGGCGCCGAGGTGCAGCACCAGGTCGAACGTGCCGACGGCCGCCGATTCCAGCGCGGCGAGCAGCGTGTCCGCTTCGAGATAGTCCGCGAACCGCAGCGCCGAGAGGTTGCGCCATCGCTCGTCGGTGCCGAGGCGGTCGACGACCACGATGTCGTCGACCCCCGCCTGGTTCAGCCCCCACACCAGCGCACTGCCGATCAGTCCCGCCGCGCCGGTGACGAGGACGCGGCCGGGGTCACGCCCGAGCGGGGGAAGTGCGGCACTGGGATGGGGCATGTAAAAACTGGCGTGAGAGGGGGCGGAGGCGAAAGCTACCGCTGGCGCAGGGCCGCGGTCGACGCGACGCTGCCGTAGTACGCGGCGACCGCCGACTCCAGCCCCGGCCGGGTGTACGCCTCCCCGACGCGGCTGTCGATCACCGCCGCGATCACCTGGGCGACCTCCGCGGCCTCCTGCGGCGACGGCAGCGACCGCGAGTCCGGCCCGCCGTGCATGGCATTGGTGCCGAAGTCCGTCGCGACGATCCCCGGCATCACCAGCGAGTACTGGATCTGCGGGAACGTGTGCTGCACCTCCATCCGGAAGTTCGTCGTCAGCGCGTTGAGGAAGTGCTTCGACGCGCTGTAGGCCGACCGGATGACCGCCGTGGGCAGGCGCGCGAGGATCGACGACACGTTGATCACGTGTCCGCTGCCGCGCTGCCGGAAGTACGGCAGGGATTCCTGCATGCCGTACAGCGCGGATTTCACGTTGACGCGCATCATCTCGTCGATGTCGTCGTCGGTCAGCTCGCTGGGTGTGCGGGTGATCCCGCGGCCCACGTTGTTGACCAGCACGTCGAGCTCGCCGAAGTGTCCGAGTGTCTCGTCGATCGCACGGCGGACCGCGTCCCGCTCGGTCATGTCGCCGACGATGGCGAGTGCGCGCTCGTGGCAGCGCTCGACGACGGCCTGCAGCGCGTCGCGGCGCCGGGCGACCACGGCGACCGTGTCACCCCGCGCGGTCAGATGCTCGGCCAGGGCTGCGCCGATGCCGGAGGAGGCGCCGGTGATGAGGACGGTCCGCGGCACGTGGGTCTCGGAGATGGTGCTGGTGGCCATGTTCCATACATACGCAGATACGTGCAGGCATGGAAGTGACTGCCGCGCGGAGCGGTGATGAACGCGCACCGCCCCGCATGGGGCTCACTCGCGTCCGTCCCCTCCGCTTCCCCAGACGACCCGCGGCCGCGGCGGCGGCAGCTCCTTCATCTCGATGCGCACCGTCGCAGGGCGCCGGTCGAACCACGGTGGTGTGTCGCGCGCCGAGTTGTCCACCACGTAGCCCAGATCGAGCAGCGAGAGGATGGTCAGCGGACTGAGCGGATTGATCGTGTTCTCGATGAAGCCGGTCATCAGCTCGCGGTCGGCCACGGACTCGCGCCAGTGCGCGTTCCGGGTGCCGTTCCCGAAGCAGTTCTCGACCGGCACCGAGCGACCACCGTACCCTGTGCCGAGGTGGGCGAACGCCCACCGGGCGTTCGCCCCGGTGAAGATCGGGTCCGACGCCAGGCAGGCCGGCGACGCCAGCTCGGGTGCCGGATCCTCGAGGAACGAGTCCCAGAGGGTGCCGATGCCGAGCACGTGTCCCATTTCGTGCAGCACAACGGGCAGCAGGATGCCGTTCGACTCCATCATGCCGATGTCGGCAACGTCGAAGGTCATGATCCCGACAAACGGGAGGCCCCCACCGCCGCGAATATAGCACGGACCCGCGCTGCCGACGATCTGGCCCTCCCCGTCGATGGGTGCAATGCGCACGAAGATCAGCAGATCGTCGATGACTTCGTTCAGGACCGTCCCCTCGTCCTGGTTCCCGCAGAACGCCACGTCCAGGTTGACGGCGTTGAAGTTCGGCAGATCGCCGCGAACGACGTCCTGCCACCGCGCCACGGCCGCGTCGAACGCGGCCTGCACGGGCGCGGCCACGGCCGTCAGGTTGCGCAGGACGATGTTGAAGTTGCCGGGCGCCGAACTGACGCTCAGTGGCGCGCTGCCGCTCACGTCGCCCACGGTCGCGGTCACCTGCGTGCTGCCGGCACCCACGGCCTGGAGGGCACCCGTGCCTCCGACCACGCGGGAGACCTGCGGATCAGAGACACTCCACACGAACGTGGCAGGCACCGGATCGCCATTGCCGTCGCGCGCGATCGCCGTGGCGGTCTGCGTCGCATTCCCCGACACGCTGGGCTGCGGCACGGTCACCTCGATCGTGGTGATGACGCCGCCGGCCGCAGCGACGGCAAAGGCATTCGACGTGATCGCGAGGGCGGGCGACACGGTCGAGAACTGCAAGCTGTGCGGGCCCGAACCGGTGATCGTGAGCCCACTGTACGAGACCACCCCCCCGACGGCGTTGACCGCCGTCGTTCCGGTCAGGCTGCCGCTGCCCGTCTGCTTGGTTGCGGTGACTTGCAGCGTTGCGCCCGAGCCGGTGGTGACCAGCACACCCGCGTTGTCGAGGATATGGACCACCGGCTGCGTCGTGAACGGTGCGCCCGAACTCGCACCGGATGGCTGCGTGAAGATCCCGAGCGAGGCCGCGACCTGCGTGACGGTGATGGTCGGTGCATCCACGCCGGACAATCCCGGCGAGGTGAAGCGGAGCACATGTGCGCCGCCCCCGTTCAACTGGAGGCCTGCAAAGGTCGCCGTGCCGTCCACCGCCGCGACCGTCGCCGTCCCGACGAGCGTCCCTGCACCGCTGAAGATCGCCACCGTCACGTCCGCCGTGCTGCTCACCGTGGCGTTCGTACCGTCGCGGATCTCCACCACGGGCTGCGTGGCGAAGGGCACCCCGCTGGTCGCACTGGCCGACGGCGCGGTGATGAGTGCCAACTGCGTGGCGGCAGCCGCCGCAACCGTGAACTCCGCCGAGGTGACGGTGAGCGCCGGGGTCACCGTGGCGAACTGCAGCGTGTGCGCCCCGGGGCCCGTGATGGACAGGTCGCCGAAGGTGGCGACGCCGCCCACCGCACTCACCCCGGTCGTGCCGCCAAGGATGCCGGGGCCGGCCTGCTTCGTGGCCGTCACCGTCAGGGTGGCGTCCGAGCCCGTCGTCACCAGCAGGCCCGCGTTGTCGAGCAGGCGGACCACCGGCTGCGTGCCGAACGGTGCACCCGAACTCGCACCGACCGGCTGCGTCAGCACGTGCAGCGAGGCTGCGACCTGCGTGACCGTGATGGTCGGCGCGTCCACGCTGGACAGGCCCGGTGAGGTGAAGCGCAGCACATGCGCCCCCGCCCCGTTCAACTGAAGACCTGCAAAGGTCGCCGTGCCATCCACCGCCGCGACCGTCGCCGTCCCGATCAGCGTCCCTGCACCGCTGAAGATCGCCACCGTCACGTTCGCCGTGCTGCTCACCTTGGCGTTCGTGCCGTCGCGGATCTCCACCACGGGCTGTGTGGCGAAGGGTACCCCGCTGGTCGCACTGGCCGACGGCGCGGTGATCAGCGCCAACTGTGTCGGCGGCGCGCTGCCGACCGTGAACTCCGCCGAGGTGACAGTGAGCGCCGGGGTCACTGTGGCGAACTGCAAGGTGTGCGCCCCTGGACCCGTGATGGACAGGGTGCCGAAGGTGGCGACACCGCCAATGGCGCTCACGCCCGTGGTCCCACCGAGGGTGCCGGGACCGGACTGCTTCGTCGCCGTCACCGTCAGGGTGGCGTCCGAGCCCGTCGTCACCAGCAGGCCCGCGTTGTCGAGCAGGCGGACCACCGGCTGCGTGCCGAACGGACTGCCGCTCGTCGCACCGGCCGGCTGCGTCAGCATTTGCAACGAGGCCGCGACCTGCGTGACCGTGATGGTCGGTGCGTCCACGCTCGACAAGCCGGGTGAGGTGAAGCGCAGCACATGCGCACCCGCTCCGTTCAACTGAAGCCCCGCGAAAGTCGCCGTGCCGTCCACCGATGCGACCGTTGCCGTCCCGACGAGGGTGCCGCTCCCACTGAACACAGCCACCGACACCGACACGGTCGTCGCGACCTTCGTGCCACCCGCGTCACGCACTTCGACGACCGGCTGTGTGGCCAATGGGACGCCGCTCGTGGCACTGGCGGACGGCGCGGTGACCAGCGCCAACTGCGTCGGTGGCGCACTGCCGACCGTGAAGACCGGTGACACCACTTCGAGCACCGGGGCCGCGGTGGTGAAGCGCAGGCTGTGCGCACCGGATCCCGTGATCGCGAGATTGCCGAACGACGCGACCCCGGCGACCGCCGCGACCACCGTGGTCCCGCTCAGCGAACCCGACCCCGAGGCGACGGCGGCCGTCACGCTCAGGGCCGCGCCACTCCCCGTGGTCACCACGGCACCCGCTTCGTCGAGTATCCTGATCACCGGCTGCGAGAGGAACGGCGATCCGCCCACCGCGCCTCCGGGGGCGGTCGCGACCTCGAGCGACGTCGCGACCTGCGACACCGTGATCACGCCCGCCGTCACCCCGGTCAGGCCCGACGCGGCGAACGTGATGCTGTGGGCGCCGCCACCGGCGATCCGCAGATCAGTGAACGTCGCGACGCCGTTGACGGCAGCCACGGTGGTGGTTCCCAGCAACGTGCCACTGCCACTGCCGAGGCTCGCGGTCACGGACGTGCCCACCGGGACGACGTTGCCGGACCCATCGTGGACCTGCACCACGGGCTGCACGGCGAACACCGTGCCGCTCACGGCCGTTGTCGAGGGTTGCTGTGCGAGCACGAGCGTGGTCGGCGCACCAACGGTCACGGCGAAGGACGGCGACAGCACCGACAGCGCCGGCACCGCCGTCGAGAAGCGCAGCACGTGCGCCCCGCTGCCGGCGATCGCGAGATTCGTGAAGGTCGCGACACCGCCGACGGCCGTCGCCGTCAGCGTCCCGCTCAGGACGCCCCCGCCACTGTTCAGCTCCGCCGTCACCGTCAACGCGGCGCCCGCCACCACGAGACCCGCCGCATCCACGATGCGGATCACCGGCTGCGTCCCGAACGGCGCACCGCTCACGGCCCCTGCGGGTGCGACCTGCACCTCCAGCGCGCTCGCGACCTGGGTCACGGTGATGGGTGGCGCATCCACGCTCGTCAGCCCCGGCGACGTGAAGCGCAGCGTGTGCGCCCCGCTGCCGTTCACCTGCAGGCCGGCGAACGTCGCGATCCCATTCACGGCACTGACGGTCGTCGTGCCCACCAGCGCACCCGATCCACTGAGCAACGCGACCGACACCGGCACCGACGTCAGCACGACGTCGCCATTCGCATCGCGCACCTCGACCACCGGCTGCACCGCGAACGGCACACCACTCGTCGCGGCGGCGGACGGTGCCGTGGCCAATCCCAACTGCGTGGCGGGCAGCGACGCGATCGTGACGCTCGCGGACGTCACCGACAAGGCCGGCGACGTGGTGCTGAACACCAGCGTGTGGGTGCCGGTCCCGGCAAGCGTGAGACCACTGAAGGTTGCCACGCCCGCCACCGCATTCACCATCGTCGTCCCCGTGAGCACTCCCGTCCCCGATGCGACGGCGACCGTCACGGCCAGCGTGGAATTGCCCACCACCAGCCCGGCGGCGTCGACGACACGCACCACGGGCTGCACCGAGAACGGGACGCCGCTGACGGCACCGTCGGGCTGCGTGAGGATCGTGAGGGCCGTCGCGGTCTGCGTGACGGTGATCGGCGACGTCAGGGCCTCCGTGAGCCCGGTCGACGCGAAGCGCAGGACGTGCGCCCCGCTGCCCGCGACGCGGAGGTCGGCGAAGGTCGCGATCCCGTCCACGGCGGCAACCGCAGTGGTGCCGAGCAAGGTCCCTGTTCCGCTCGCCACCGTCGCAGTCACCGTCGCGGACGAGGTGACGCGCGCGCCGGAGGCGTCGCGGATCTCGACCACCGTGGCCGGGGACAACGTGACCCCGCTGGTCGCTGTCGTCGGTTGCGCGGTGATCCCCAACTGCGCGGGCGCGCCGGGCGAGACGGTCAACGTCACCGTGACCGACGCGGCCGCAACCCCGGGGATCGAACTCACCACCGGCACGGTGGCGCTGTACACGCCGGCGCTCAACCCCGCGACACTGGGCGACACGGTCAGCGTCGTCGGGGCCGCCGTGCCCGCGAGCGAGGCGCCAAGCCAGCCCGATGCACCGGTGCCGTAGCCGATGGTCCCGACCGACAAGCCCGTCAGCGCACCGGCCGGCGGCGTCGTATTCGTCACCGCGACCTGCTGCGGCGGTGGCGCGCTCGCTCCCACGGCACCGAGGAGGGCCACGCTGCCCGGCGCCAACCCGATCGTCGGCGCAGGAGGCGTCGTCCCTGTTGCAATGAAGGTGACCGACGGGTTGCTCCCTTGCAGTGCGGTGGCCTGCAGACGGTTCTCGCCCGCGACCGCGCCGAGCACCCACGATCCCGCAAGGGCCGCCTCCCCATCGTCGTTCGTGGTCGCCGTCGATGCGCCGACGATCGATCCACCACCAGCGATCACGCTGAACTGGATCGGGACCTCGGGAACGGGCGCGCCGTCGGCGTCACGGATGACCAACCGCGGCGCGACGGTCACCGCCGTGCCCACGGTGGCGCTCTGCGCAGTGCCCGCAACGATCGCCGCCGTCGCGGGATCGGCCCGCCGCACCACCGCATAGGTCGAGAAGCGCGACAACTGCGCCGTGACGACGGCCGTCGCGACGTCGGAGGTCGACGGCACCGCGATGAGATTCGCCCCCTCGACGCGCACCACGCGCAGCGTGGCGCGCTCGGCGCTCGGCACGGTGCCCGGGTCGTAGCGGAACGCGACCGTGATGGGCGTCGCGAACAGCGTCCCGCTCGGTCCGAAGTCGAACGCGGTCCCGGGCACCAATCGCGGGATCCCCGACGCGGCACTCGACAACCCGACCGTCAGCCGAGGAACGCCCGGCGGCACCGCATTGGGTGGAACGGTGAGCTCCAAGGCGCCCGCCGCGACCACGGTCGTCGTCGGGGCGGACGCACCCGACGCTGGTGGCAGCGCGACATCCCGCACCGTCATGGTCACCGACGACGAGATCGTCCCACTGCGGGCCGTCACCTGCGCCGTGCCGAGCGCGACACCGGTCACCGATCCGGTCGACGTGACCGAGAGCACCAGCGGGTTCGACGTGGACCACGTCACGACCGCCGTATCGACGGGCACGCCCGCCGCTGTCTGCGCGGTCGCACTCAGTTGGACCGGCGTCGGCCGCAGCACGATCCCGTCGCCGGGCGCCCCCGCGATCACGACGCGCGTCACCACCACCGGTGTCGGTGGTGCTGGTGGCTCGGCGGGACCGTCGCCACCACCACAGCTGAGCAGGGACGCCACGAGGGCGCAGCACGTCAGGGCAGCGACGGGCGCGCCCCGGAAACGGAGTCGACGGAAGAGCACCATGGCGGGAATAGCGCACCGCCGGGTCACGGCGTCAATGGGGGGCCCGCCAGCGGGCAAGCCCCCCCACCCTCGATCAGTACGCCCGCTCCGCCTCCGCCAGCTCGGCGCGCAGCTTGAGGTAGCTCTGGTGCCGCGCCGGGGCGATGGTCCCGGCGCGAACACCGCTCAGCACCACGCACCCCGGCTCGTGGTCATGCGTGCAATCCTGGAAACGACAATCACCGATCAGCGCCCGGATCTCGGGGAAGCACTCCACCACACTCTCCGAGGCGATCCCCCACAGTCCCACCTCGCGCAGGCCCGGGGTGTCCACCACGTACCCCTCACCGAGCAGCGGCACCAGCTTGGCACCCACCGTGGTGTGCCGCCCCTTGTTCACGCTCGCGCTGATCTCGCCGACCCGCAGGTTCACACCGGGGAACATCGCGTTCAGCAACGAGGACTTCCCCACCCCGGACGGCCCCGTCACGGCGGTCACACGACCGACCAGCGCGTCGTGCAGCTCGCGGATCCCCGTGCCGTCCTTCACGCTCGTGCGGTGCACGGCGTAGCCCGCCCGCTCGTACGGCGCGACCAGGGCGTTCACGGCCGTCGGCGACGCGAGCTCGCACTTGTTGATCACCAACCGGGCGGCGATGTCGTTGGACTCCGCGATCACGAGAAAGCGATCGATCATCCCCGGATGCGGCTCGGGGCTGGCCGCAGCGAACACCACCATCACCTGGTCGATGTTCGCGACCACGATGCGCTCGGCGTGGCGGCCACCCGGCGCACGGCGGGCCAACCGCGAGCTGCGCTCGTGGATGCGCGTGATGGTCCACGCCACGCCGTCGGCCCCCTGCGCCAGCGATACGTGGTCGCCAACGGCCAGCTTGACGCCCCCTTCCTGCTTGAGGCGGCCGCGCATCGTGGCGTCCACCTCGGTCGCGTCCGGACACCGGACGCGGTACACCCCGCCGGTCCCCTCGAGGACGATGCCCTCGACGCTCACGAGTCGGCGTCCTCGGCGCGCATCGCATCCCACCAGCGACGCGTGGACGCCGCAGGACGCGCGGCATCCACGAGCCGGTCCAACGTCGCCTTCACCTCGTCCAACGGCAGTGCGCCGAGTGCGCTGCGCACCGCGGCCTCGGAATCTCCGAAGACGATGAAGTCGCTCTCGAGGTGCCCGTCGATCCCCGGCTCACCGATGCGGCGCCAGCGCAGGAACAACAGGGCACCACCCCAGGGCCGCGCCGGATCGCCCGTGGTGTCGCAGAGCAGATCCACGCTGTACGGCAGACCATCGGGCCCGTCGAACGCGGCGGGCCGTGCGTGCACGGCCATGTAACCGCCGAGCGTGGACTCGTCACCCGCAGTCGGGTCCGGTGGAAGCTGCCGCCCTGGCACCGGCTCAGCGCCCGCGAACCCGCATCACGGCAGGATGCGCGTCGGGACGTTCACCGGCGCACGCACCCGGCGCACCGGGTGCATCGCACCGACCGTCACCCACTGATCGAAGAAATTCCACGTCCCGAGCCCATCGTCCGACTCCGGTTCGAGCAGGAGCACCGCGAGAACCCCCAGCGCCTGCGTGGTCCGAACGAGATACGCCCCCGCCGGTGCCTCGACGGCCCCCGCCGTCCACGTCCCCTCGAGCAGGACTTCCTGATGCCCCTGGAACGGCCGTGCCGCCTTGGCGATCGAATCGACGCGGAAGGACTCGCCCTCGGCGCGCAGCGGCGCGCGCAACTGCTCCACCTGCACGCCGTGCACGCGCAGTTGCGCCACAACGGACCCGGCCGTCGGCGGCAGCACGTACGCCGCGGGTGGCGTGACGAATCGCAGCGGATCGAAGCGATCGTACACCTCCATCACCGTGTTCTTGTAGCGTCCCGTCCGCTGCGTCCCGCGCGGCACCCCCACCTCGTGCTGCAGCGTGTCGCCCGTGCGCACCAGGATCTCGTGCGAGATCGGCAATCGCTTCGGCGACCTGGTCAGCTCCCCGCGCACCGGGATCGGCGGCAGGGCGCCCGTGGCCGCCGCGCGATCGCTGCGCTCGACCATCGCCAGGATCGCGGGACCACGTTCCGCGACCGCGCTCAGCAGCTCGCGCACGAACGCGTACGTCGACTTGACCCGCCGCTCGAAGGGGTCGTGCGAGTATGCCTCACTGAGAATGCCGAGTCGCCCACGCAACGCGTAATAGGTGGTCCCGAACCGTTGCCGGTGGTCGTGGGTCTCCCAGATGGTCGGCATCGTGTCCGGCCCGGCGCCTGGTCCGCCGCCCCGTCCTGCCGAGCGGAAGTTGCCGTAGTCGAAGGTCGCGTACCCGTGACGCTGCTGCATCCGGCGACGGATCAACGGCAGCAAGGTGTCGCGCGCGAACTGCGCCCCGAAGGTCGCCTGCGGCAAGTCCCCGGCCGGATGCAGCGACGACGCGTAGGTCAGCGCATAGCCGTGGTACGATCCGTTGGTGGCATGCAGGTCCACGATCACGTCCGGATCCCAGGCATTGAACAGTGCCAGCGAAGCCCGCGTTTCCGGCGCCTCGGCCTTGATGTAGTCGCGGTTCAGGTCGAAGCCCTGCGCATTGGGGCGCTGCCCCACCAGCTCCGGTCCCTGCTGCGACCCGCGCTGCCGCGCCTGCGGCGCCCAGCGCTCGTTGCCGTCCGCGTTGTAGATCGGCGCCGCGATCAGCACGATCGAATCCAGGATCCCCGGCCCGCTGCGCTGCAGCAGGTCGCGCAGCAGCGCCTGCAAGGCCTCCTTCCCCTCGACCTCGCCCGCGTGGATGTTGCCCTGCACGAAGACCACGGGCCGGCGCAGACGCCTGGCCTCGGCTGGCGACGAGACCAGGGGCCGCGACGCGATCACGTAGGGCATCGGCCGCCCTTCCATGGTCGTCCCGTAGATGCCGACGCGCATGCGGTCGCCCGCCCTGGCCTGCAAGGCATCGAGATACGCGATGACGTCGTCGTAGGACGAGGTCACCGTGTAGCCGGAGCGCTCGGCGCGCGTCTGCGGCCAGTCGGATGCCTGTGGTGCCACGGGCTGTGCGGCGACCTGCACGGCGAAGAGCAGCGGAAGGAGCATCGTCGATCGGGGGAATGAGAGGGACAGTCTGCGCGTGGTCGCGCATCTTCGGACACAGACTACGCGATGGCACACGTCCGCGTTCACTCGACGGGTCGTCCAGTGGCCGGGTAGAACCGCGCGCCGGCGGCGGCCATCTCCTGCAGCCGCACGGCGGGCGTGAACCGCCCCGGGTGCGCCGCATCGAGCGCCGTCAGCTCGGCGACGATCGCCGCCGCGCCACGCGCGTCGATGCTGCGGAACGGACCGCCGCGGAACGGCGGGTACCCGATGCCGAACACCGCACCCACGTCGCCATCGCGCGGGGAGCGCAGCACCCCCTCCTCGAGACAGCGCACGGCCTCGTTGAGCATCGCCATGGTGCAGCGCCGCTGGATCTCGGCGGCCGGCATCGCCGTCCGTTTCTTTCTGGTCGGCAGAAGCTCATAGACGGACTCGTCCACGCCGCTCTTTTTGCCGTCCACGCCATACGCGTAGAACCCCTGGCGGCCCTTGCGGCCCAGACGCCCGGCCTCGACGACCGCGACGATCGAACGCGCCGGCGTCATCCGCGCACCGATCGCGTCGGCCATGATCTTCCCGGCCTTGCCCGCCACGTCCAGTCCCACCTCGTCGAGCAGCGTGATGGGACCCACCGGAAAGCCATACGCCAGCAGCGCCTTGTCGATGGCGTCGATCGCGACGCCTTCGTCCAGGAGCAGGCCCGCCTCGTTCATGTACGGCAGCAGAATGCGGTTCACGTAGAACCCCGGGCTGTCGTTCACCACGATGACCGTCTTCCCGAGCTTGCGGCCGAACGCCACCGCCGTGGTGACCGTCCCGGGCGCGGTGCCCGGCGTGACGATCACCTCGAGCAGCGGCATTCTGGGGACGGGCGAGAAGAAGTGCATCCCGATCACCCGCTCCGGCCGTGCCGCGGCCTCCGCGATGCGCGCGATGGGGATGGTGCTGGTGTTCGTGGCGAAGATGCCGTGCGCGGGCAGGCGCGGCTCCACTTCGCGCAGCACCGTCTGCTTCACGTCGACGTCCTCGAACACGGCTTCGATCACGAGGTCCACTGCACCGAATCCCTCGTACGAGATCGTGCCCGCCACCAACGACGCCTGATCGACGAACTCCTGCTTCGTGATCCGCTTGGCGGTGTAGCCCTCGCGCAGCACGTCGCCCACCGCGGCCAACCCGCGCAGGACCGCGTCGTGCCCGGTGTCCTTGAAGCGCACCGGGACCCCCTGGCGTGCGGCGATGGATGCGATGCCCGCGCCCATGAAGCCCGTCCCCAGCACGCCGAGTCGCCCGATCGGGCGTGCTGGCGGCGCGTCGGCACCCGCGACACCCTTGTCCTTCTTGAGCGAGGTGGTCGCGAAGAACAGGAACACGAGCTCCCGGGACACGGCCGTCGCCGCCATTGCACCGAACAGCCGCGCCTCCTCGGCGTAGCCGCGCTCCGGCGGCCCGTCGTAACCCGCCGCGATGGCGTCGATCGCCGCCATCACCGCCGGGTAGTGCCCGCGCGACTTCTTGAGGGCCTGTTCCCGCGCCTGCCGGAACACCACGGCACGACCCAGGGCGTTGTCCTCGAGCATCATCGACCTGGCGGTGCCCGTGCGGGCTGCGCGGGTGCGGGCGCGCTGCCCGCTCGCGAACTCCCGTGCGCGCCGGATCGCGACCTCGCGCAGGATCGCCGGATGCACCAGCTCGTCCACGAGGCCGCTGCTCAGCGCCTTGCGGGCGCGCACGTTCCGTGCGGTGAGGATCATGTCGAGTGCGGTGGTCAGTCCCACCGTGCGCGGCAGTCGCTGCGTCCCGCCGATCCCGGGAATGATTCCCAACTGCGTCTCCGGCAGCGCCAGCACCGTCCTGGGGTGGTCGCTGGCAATGCGGTACGCGCACGCCAGGGCGAGCTCCAAGCCGCCGCCGAGGCAGGCACCGTGGATCGCACAGACGATCGGCACACGGCCTCGTTCCACGCGCATCACCAGCGCCTGCGCCGCCTGCGCGCTCTGCTCCGCGTCCCTGGCATCCTTGAACGCGAGGAAGGCCTCGATGTCCGCGCCCGCGATCCAGATGTCCTTCTTGGCGCTCAGGAGCACCGCCGCCTCGATCGTCGTGTCGCGGTCGAAGCGATCCAGCAGGGCCGTCAATTCGTCGATGACGGCGGCGGTGAACTTGTTGATGGGCTCGCCAGGCAGGTCGAACGTGATGCAGGCGACGCCGGCCTCGACCGTGACCGTCAGCGCCGTCACGAGGCCCGCTCCAGCACCATCGCGAAGCCCAGGCCGCCGGCCGCGCACACGGTCATCAGCGCGAACTGCCCGTCGCGGCGCTTGAGTTCGTTGGCCAGCGACGTCGTGATGCGCGCACCGGTCGCCCCGAACGGATGCCCGACGGCGATCGAGCCGCCGAGCACGTTCAGCTTGTCGCGGTCCACCGCACCCAGCGGCGCACTCAGCCCTGCGCGCTCGGCCCAGTGCTGACTCTCGAACCCGCGCAGGTTGCTCAGCACCTGGGCGGCGAAGGCCTCGTGCATGTCGATCAAGTCCATGTCGCCCAGCGTGAGGCCCGCCCGGCGCAGTGCAATCGGTGCCGCGAGCACCGGCGCCTGCAGCAGTTGCTCACCCGGATCGAGCGCCGCGTAGGCGTAGCTGCGCAGGAACGCGAGTGGCGCGTAGCCCAGCGCGGCCGCCTTCTCCTCGCTCATCAGCAGCACCGCGGCGCCACCGTCGGTGAGGGGCGACGCATTGCCGGCGGTGATGCTCCCGTAGCGGCGATCGAACACCGGCCGCAGGGCCGCGAGCGCCTCGAGCGTCGCATCGGCGCGCACGCCGTTGTCGCGCTCGAGCACCGTGGTGAACGCGGGCCCCACGTACACGGGCGCGATCTCGGCGGTGAGTCGTCCATCGGCCAGGCCGGCGGCGGCGTTGCGATGCGAGGCGCAGGCCAGGGCATCCTGCTCCACCCGCGTGATGCCATTGAGCTTCGCCATCTTCTCGGCGGACTGCCCCATCGACTCGCCCGTGGTGGGCTCGGCGATCGCGGGTGTGACGGGGACGAAGTCCCTGGGGCGAATGGCCGCGAGCGCCCGCACCCGCGTGGTGAAGGACTTGGCGCGCGACGCCGCGACCAGCGCGTCCGTCATGCCCGGCGAGTGGAGGACCGGCACGTTGGACAGCGACTCGGCGCCGCCTGCGATGGCCACGTCGGCGTGGCCGAGTGCGATCTGGTCGGCGGCGTCCGTGATGGCCTGGTTGGCGGACGCGCAGGCGCGACTGACCGAGTAGGCCTGCACCCCCTTGGGCAGCAGCGGTATCAGTGCCACTTCGCGCGCGATGTTCGGCGCGAGCACGTTGGGAATGACCGTCCCGAAGGTCAGCAGATCCACCTGGGTGACATCGAGCGCCGTGCGATGCACCAACTCGCTCACGGCGTGCTTGCCAAGGTCGATCGCCGACAACGCTTTCAGCGCGGTCCCCGCCTTGGCAAAGGGGGTCCGGACCCCGGCGATCAGGGCGACACGGCGATGCTGCCCGAAGGAGCTCATCTGTGCGAAAGGTACCGGCGGGATGTCGCGCCCACCAGCGACGCGGCGCCCACGCGCCGCACCCGCGCTACTGAATGACGAACCGTCGCTGGCCGCGCACCGGCTCGGCCCCACGCGTGGTGGCCGCCACTTCCAGCACGTACTCCCCGGCCGGCAGCGACGAGACGTCGAGGGTCAGACTCCGGCCGATGATGCGGACCGGGCCCCCGAGGTCGGTGGCCGTCGGCCCCAGGCGCGCCTCCGTCCAGCTCACTGCCACGGGCGTGTTCCGGTCGGTGGCGATGTTGAGCGAGATCCCCAGGCGGCGCAGCGGATTCTGCCGCGTGACCCGCTGGATCCAGACCGCGTGCTCCACCGCCTCGTCGGGGGTAAACCCATACGTCTCCCAGTACACGCCAATCCGATCCGGCTTGACCAGCGTCGTCGTGCCCAGCATCCAGCGCAGTGCCGCGTCGGGGACCGACGGGAGCGGCTGGTCCCCACCGGGGACACGCAGCAGGACCGGGTCGGCGATGGCCCGCGCGCCCGGCGCGAGGACGTCG
Source organism: uncultured Gemmatimonadaceae bacterium (assembly GCA_964430045.1). Lineage (GTDB taxonomy): Bacteria > Gemmatimonadota > Gemmatimonadetes > Gemmatimonadales > Gemmatimonadaceae > DASRAP01. The sequence continues at coordinate 7,662 of CAYSFN010000036.1, read as the reverse complement.
AGGGCGGCGGGCGGCGTGATCCCGAACCGGGTCCGACCGGCCGGCCAGCGTTGACCACTGCCCGGCACCTCGATGCCGATCACCGCAGGACGCGGCGCAATGTCGGCCGCGAGCACGGCCGTCGTGCCGGCCACGCCGTCCGCCGTCGCGACCAGGCGAATGGAATCCGGGGTGTGCGCCACGAACAGTTGCACCGACGGGATGGGCTGCGACGGCCCGCGGCGCAGCACGCGCGCGTCCAGCACCGTCGCCGTCGCGAGCTGAATGGCCGCCTGCCGCCGCAGCAGCGCCGTCTGGCCCTCGGGCAATTGCACGAGCGGGTAGGGCGGCGCGAAGTGCTCGACGGAGAACCAGACCGGGGTGTTGACATTCGTCCCGTCGCCGCCGGGAGGCGCCACGATGGACTGATCCGCGCTGCGCCACGCGAAGGGGTCCCGCAGCGCAACCGCCGATGGCGCGAGGTGCTGGCGGCCCGGCAAGTACTCGTAGGTGGTGTACGGCTTGTTGGACCGATTCCACGTGAAGCCGTCACGCTCCCCGTCGTACCGCGGCCCATGCCAGAAGTGATAGCTCGGCCACCCGTAGCGGAGAATCAGCTTGCGGCGCACGTCGTTGCCGACGCTGTCGACCCACGAGTGCCGCTCATCGGCCTCGAGGCTTCCCCGGAGCAGCACCAGCGCATGCCGCACATAGTGCTCGACGCGGCGTTCGTTCTGGGGGACGGACCAGAGCGGGTCGGCCAGCGCCCAGAACCAGAGTCCCGCGTGCGGCGCGCGCTCCAGGCAGTCCGACGGCAGGTTGCGGAGCACCCTCGCGTCCTCCAGCAGCACCCGAACGTCATCGAGGCGGCACCGCACACTGGCGGGTGCCAGCCGCACGGCGTGCATGAAGTCGCGCTCGGCGGCGTCGATCGCGTGCGTACTCGCCGCGATGTAGCCGCGCAGGAACGCGCACCACCATGCGGTGTCAGCGCAGGCCGCCACTGCCCGGTGCGCCGTAGCGGTGTCCGCCTGATCCACGGCGAAGCGGACCAACTGGCCCCGGATCACGTCGGACTCGGGGGCGGACTGCAGGGCCTGCACCAGTACGCCGATGAGTTGCGCTCGCTCCTCGCGCATCCTGGCGCGCTCCGCCGCCTCCAACCCGTTGTCCAGTGCGAGTCGCTCGTCTCCCGGGATCCGGACTCTTCCACGAAACCACGAGGGGCACACGCCAAAGCGGGAGTGCACGCTCACCAACTGCCGACCACGCCATGCCGGCCGAAGAACATCCGCTCCGACCTGCGGATCAATGCAGAACGTATTGTACAGGCGAGTGTCGCTCCGCTGCGGACCGGCCCCCTGAGGGAGCCAAACTCCATCAACATGTGTTCCTGGCGCATCCTCGTTGCGGATCGGATGCCGCGCCGCCTCGCTCTGGCGCCAAGCCTCACCCCACGCGCGCTGGAACGCGCGGACCGCCGTCAATGCCACCGAGTCGCCCGGGTGTGCCCGCAGCGCCCACGCGTCGAGCGGTGCGTCCTGGCCGCTCGCACGCAGCGGCGCACTCAGCGCCACGAGGACTCCCACCAGCAGGGACGACCGTCGTGGCCGAAGGAGCGACCGCCACGTGGACGGAGCGGGCATCGGCACCGTGATCAGCGAGACGTGGCGGCCTGCAATTGCGCGCCGATGATGGAGTCCAGCAGCACGCGGTGCAGCACGCCGGAGAAGCGGATCTCCTCGGGAAGCACCTGTCGAACCTGACGATGCAACCGCTCGTGCACCACGACTTCTGCGTCACCCATGCTCTGCCTCTCAACAGGAACCGCCGCCCAGTTCACCCCAGGCAGTGCCATCATGGAATTTTGCCAGAGGCTATATAATAGGTGATGCTTGGCGCGCCAGTAGGACCACGATCTCTCCCAACGTCCGTCGATCTTCTCGTGATCGGCGGCGGTATCACGGGCGTCGGCGTGGCGCACGACGCCGCGCGGCGCGGCATCCACACCGCGCTGGTGGAACGCGAGGACTTCGCGGCGGGAACTTCGTCGCGTTCGTCCCGGCTCATACACGGCGGCGTGCGCTACCTGGAACACGGGTGGTTCCACTTGGTGTTCGAGGCCTCGCGCGAGCGGCGGCGCTTGCTGCACAATGCGCCACACCTGGTGCGGCCGCTGCGCTTCACGTGGCCCTTGTATGAAGGCCAGCGGCTCGCGCGCTGGGAAATCGGGGCGGGACTGGTGCTCTACGACGTGCTGGCCCTCTTCCGCAACGTGGGGCGGCAGAAGCAGTTGAGCCCGCAGCGCGTGGCCGCGCGCGAGCCGGGCCTGCTGACGGACGGCCTGCGCGGGGGCGCCGCCTATTGGGACGCCGCCACGGACGACGCACGACTGACCCTGGCCACGGCGATGGGCGCTGAGCGCGCCGGAGCGGTGCTGGCCACGCACACCGAGGTCGTGGGCTTGCTGCACGAGGGCGGCCGGGTGGTGGGCGCCGAACTGCGCGAACGCCTGACGGGCCGGGAGCACGTGCTGCGCGCCAAGGTGGTGGTGAATGCGACGGGTCCCTACACGGACGCGATCAGGCGGTACGAGAGTCCCGCACTGCCGCCGGTGGTGCAGGGCACGAAGGGCGTGCACATCATGATCCCGCGGGCGCCGCTGCAGCTCGCAGAGGCCGTGACCCTCCTGCACCCGCGTGATGCGCGCGTGATGTTCGCCGTGCCGGCGGGCCGCCATGCGCTGATCGGGACGACGGACACCGGGACGGCGGCGGCACCCGGCGAGGTGCGCGCGAGCGAGTCCGACGTGGCCTACCTGCTGGAGGCCGTGGCGCACTACTTCCCTGCGGCGCACGTGGGCCGCGGAGACGTGCGCAGCGCGTGGGCGGGCATCAGGCCGCTGATCACCGCGGCCCCCGGCACAGCGCCCTCGGACCGCTCGCGGGAGCACGCGATCGTGAGCGGGCCTGGCGGCGTGCTGGGCGTGAGCGGCGGCAAACTGACCACCTACCGCGCGATGGCGGAAGAAATCGTCGACGTGGTGGCCGAGCGGCTGGGCGGCGGATTCCTGGCGTGCAGCACCGCGCGGGCGACGTTGCCGGGCGGCGACCTCGACCTCGACGACGCCCTGGCACAGGCCACACGGGCGACGGGCAGCGCCGCGCTGGCCGCGCACCTGGTGCACGCCCATGGCTCCGCGTGGGATGCCGTCTGGGCGCTGGGCACCCTGACCCCTGCACTGCGCGAGCGGGTCGTGCCCGGGTGCGAAGCGATCAACGCGGAGCTGGTGCATGCCGTGCTGCACGAGCACGCGCACACGCTGAGTGACGTGTTGATGCGGCGCACGCCGGTCGCGCATGAGTCGCCGGACCAGGGCGTGGGGGTGGCGGGCGCAGTGGCGGCGCTCCTCGCGCCCCTGCTGGGGTGGGACGCCGCGCACCAGCAGCAGGCCGTCGCGGCGTACAGCGAGGACGTGGCGCGCGTGTTCGGCGTCGATGCCGAATGAACCGACGCGCGCGCAGCGCGCCACCGACACCTCCCGACAGCGTTGACCCGCATCACGCCGTAGTTTGCGATGGATCGCTCGCCACTCAGGACCTGCCCCACACACAACGAGTCGTTCGGATGACGCCACTGCCCGCACCCCGCGCACTGCTGCTCACGATCGGTGCCGCCGCCTGCGTCGGCGGCACCCGCGACACGGTGCTCGACGCGCCACTGACCATCACACCGCTCGAGGTGCCCACGGGCCCTGGCGCGCAGTTGCCCGGCCTGCACGCTGACGCCGCCGGTCGCGTGGTGCTGAGCTGGATGCAGCGTGACGCGGACTCGGCCAACACCCTGCGCTTCGCCGTCCACGAGGCGGACGCGTGGAGTGCACCGCGGTCGGTGGTGCGCGGGCGCGAGCTGCTGCTCAACTGGGCCGACGTGGCGGGCGTGGCGCCCACTGACGACGGCCGACTGGTGGCCTGGTGGATGACCCGCGTCGCGGCGCCCTCGTTCGCCTATGACCTGTCGCTGGCGAGCAGCACCGACGGCGGCGCCACGTGGACCCCGACCGTGGAGCCGCACGCGCGCACGCGTCCGGGCGAGCACGGCTTCGTGAGTGTCGTGCCACGCAGCGGTGGCGGCGCCGAACTGGTGTTCCTGCACGGCACCGTGCACCCGCCGGAGCAGTATGCGATGGCGCTGCAGCACGTGGCACTGGACAGCACGGGCGCACTGCTGCCGGTGGGTCCGCCGTTGGACCCGCGGATCTGCGACTGCTGTCAGACCGACATGGCGCGCACCCGTGACGGCGCGGTGGTGGTGTACCGCGACCGTTCGCCGGACGAGGTGCGGGACATCTACATCGTGCGCCGCGACGCGGCGGGCTGGCATGCGCCGGCGCCGGTGCATGCCGACGGCTGGACGATCGACGGCTGCCCCGTGAACGGCCCCGCCGTGGCGGCCGAGGGCAGCGACGTGGTGGTGGCCTGGTTCACCGCGGCGCGCGACACCTCGAAGGTGCGCGTGGCGTTTTCCGGCGACGGCGGTGCGACGTTCGGCGAGCCGACCGACCTCGCCGTGGGACCGCGGGCACTGGGGCGCGTGGACGCGACCTGGCTGCCCGACGGGCGGGCGCTGGTGAGCTGGTTGGACCGAACGCCCAGTGGCGAGGCGGAGGTCACGGTCGCTGCGGTGAGTCGCGACGGGCGCGTGCGCTGGGAGGCGACCGCAGGCCGGACGGCCGGGACCAGGGCGAGCGGGTTTCCGCGGCTCGTCAGGACCGGGGGCGACGTGTGGGTCTCGTGGACGGTGGTCGGGGACGCACCACACATTGAGATGGTGCGGGTGCGGTGACGATACTCCACCCCATGCACGCCCCGCTGCACGCCCATCCCCACGCGCCTGCGCTGCGCCGCTGGCTTGTGGCGTGCATCGTCGCCGTGGTGCTCGCCGTGGGCGTCGGCGGCATCACGCGGCTCACGGAAAGCGGGCTGTCCATCACGGAGTGGAACCCCATTCGTGGCGTGCTGCCGCCACTCAGCACAGCGGCCTGGGCCGAAGAGTTCGCCAAGTTCCAGCGCATTCCGCAGGCCGGCACCACGCATGCGGGCATGACGCAGACGGAGTTCGTGTGGATCTACTGGTGGGAGTGGTTCCACCGCATCCTCGCCCGCGGCGTGGGGCTGGTGTTCGCGCTGCCCTACGTGCTTCTGCTGTGGCGGCGCCGGATTCCGCGCCCGCTGCTGCCGCGCCTCACGGCGCTGCCCCTGCTCACGCTGGCGCAGGGTGCGCTGGGCTGGTACATGGTCACCAGCGGCCTCAGCGAGCGCTCCACGGTCAGTGCGTACCGGCTGGCGGCGCACCTCACGCTGGCACTGGCCATCCTCGCGATCGCGCTCTGGACCTGGGCGGACCTTCGCCCGTCGCACGCGGATGCCACACCCGTACCGCTGCGCTGGCGCCGCGCCATGGCCGGCCTGACCGCTGCGGTGCTCGTGACCATCGTCAGCGGCGCCTTCGTCGCCGGGCTGCGCGCCGGCACCATCTACAACACCTTCCCGCTCATGGGCGGGCAGTGGGTGCCACCGGGCTACCTGCAACCGGGCGGCTGGTGGGCCAACGCCTTCGAGAACCCCATTGCGGCGCAGTTCCACCACCGCGTGCTCGCCGTGTCGACGGGGCTCGCGGCCCTGGTGCTTGCGTGGGGCGCAGGACGCGCCGCGTTGTCCGGCAGGGTGCGCCGCGCCGTGCGCCTGACGGGTGTCGTCGCCGTGACCCAGGTGGCGCTTGGCATCGCAACGTTGCTGCTGGCCGTGCCCGTGCTGCTGGGGGCGCTGCACCAGCTCACCGGCGTCGCACTGTTCAGCGCGGCCCTGCTGGCCCTGCACGCCACGCGGCGCGGCGCAGTGAGCTGAGCTCGCGGAGGGGTCAGCCTGCGCCGCGCGCCCGGAGCGCGTCGTGCAGGCGCTGGATGGCCCCCTCGATGCGCCAGGCCTCGCGGCCCTCCGGGTCGACGAGCACCACCACGCTCCCGTGCAGCACGTCGCCCGTGTCGCCGTCGCGCACGCGACCGATGCGCCAGCGGTTCAGCGCGGCCGTCACCGTCGCCACCTCGCCCGAGAGGATGCGGTCCTCACCGCGCAACGCCCAGTCCCGCGCAATGCCCGGCAACTGCGGCGGCGCGTCACGCCAGGGGTCCAGCGTCACGATCAGCAGCGGCACGTCCGTCGCACCCTCTGCCGCGCGCACGCGGCGCACGTCAGCCACGATGGCCGGACAGATGTCCGCGCAGTGGGCGAAGGCGAAGGTCACCAGCACCCAGCGGCCGCGGAAGTCGGTGAGCCGTACGCTGTCGCCGTGCTGATCCACCAGCGCCAGCGTCTCTGCCGCACGGTCGTCGCGTTCGGGCAGCGGCGGCAGCGGCACGAAGGCCTCGCGCACGCCCCAGCCCGTCACGTTGCGCACGCGTCGCACGGTCGCGCCGAGCCCCAGCACGACGACCGCCGCACCGAGCATCAGGACGGCCCGGGAACGCGGTCGCGCGTTGAGGCGGCGCAGGTCCGCCCGCAGCGCGTCGCCCCACACGAGCACCAGCATGGCCAGCAACCCCAGCGGTTCGCCGACGAGCAGCGCCCAGCCCACGGGAGACGGCAGCGTCTGACGCGAGGCGCCGAAGCATACTTCGCGCGTGCGCACCAGCCACGCTGGCGCCGTGGGGTCCAGGGGCCACAGCGCCAGCACCCACCAGCCCACCGAGATCAGCAGGATGCCTGCGAGCGCCACGGCCGCCCACGGCAGCCGTGGCGTCGCGCCGGCCGGGCTCAGCCGACCTTCCAGAGGAACGACAGGAGTTTCCAATTGGTGAAGTAGTAGGTCACGAACGCCGCGAAGAAGATGGCGACCAGCACGATGGTTCCGGGCGTCGGGCCCATCCATCCGCGGGCCGGTGCGTGCAGCGCCTCGTTGCGCACGTTCACGTCGGCCGCCTGCACCGGCGGGTGCGTGAGGCCGCGCGGGACACCGACCATCTCCGTGCCCGGCGTGAGCTCCCCCAGCGGTTCGCCGAAGAACACCGACTTCACTGCGATCAGGACGAACGCCAGCGCCCCCGTCACCGCGAGGATGCCGCCGATGCCCATCACCGCCAGCATGATGTCCACCGCAGGGCTGAAGACCACGTCGAAGGGCGCCTCCGAGAACGAGATGTCCCAGTGCCGCCGCGGCACGCCGAAGCTGCCGGCGAAGGTCATGCCCATGGCCAGCAGCAGCACGCCCAGTGAGAACACGTACGGCTGCCAGCGCGCCATGGCCCAGAACGCCACCTTGCGGCGGAAGATCAGCGGGAGCAGGTAGTACGTCACGCCCATGAAGGCCATGGCCGTGCCGCTCACGACCGTGGCGTGGAAGTGCCCCGGCACGCGCAGCGTGTTGTGCACCACGATGTTGATCTGCTCCGTGCCGATCGTCACGCCGGTGATGCCGCCCACGAAGCCGAAGATCACCACCGAGAGCACCAGCGCGCTGAAGCCCGGGTCGCCCCAGGGCGCGCGGCGCAGCCAGCCGAACAGGCCGTCCGTGTAGCCGCGGAGCCGCATGCCCAGCTCCATGCCGGCCGGGATGGTGAAGCCGTGGATCATCGAGGCCAGCACCGCCATGTACATGAAGTACGAGGTGTTGGTGATCTTCCACGCC
>CAYSFN010000035.1:12862-23257 GCA_964430045.1 uncultured Gemmatimonadaceae bacterium | reverse complement strand
CCTTGAATCCCCTGCGGACCGGTCGCGCCAACGGCGCCCGTGGCCCCGGTGAGCCCCGTCGCGCCCGGCAGGCCGATCGGACCCGTCGTGCCTTGGCTGCCCGTTGGACCCACCGCCCCCGTCGGACCCACCGCGCCCGTGGCCCCCGTCTGGCCCGTGGAGCCCGTCAGACCCACCGGACCCGTCACACCCTGCACGCCCGTCGCGCCGGTGGGGCCTTGCACCCCTTGCAGGCCCGTGGGGCCCATGGGACCCTGCGGCCCCTGCGCGCCCTGCGGACCGCTCGGGCCCGTCACGCCCTGCACACCTTGCGCCCCCGGCGCCCCCGAGGGGCCAGCCGCGCCGGCAGGGCCCTGCGCACCCGTCACGCCCTGTGGACCCACCGATCCGGTCACACCGGCGACACCCTGCGCACCCGCAGCACCCGTCGCGCCGGCCGGCCCCTGCGGGCCCACCAAGCCCTGCGCGCCCGTCGCGCCCACGGCGCCCTGCGCACCAGTCGCGCCGGCATTGCCCTGCGCACCTTGCGGACCCGTCGCACCGGCCACACCCTGCGCACCCGTCACGCCCTGTGGACCAGCCGGACCCTGCGGGCCCACCGCGCCCGTCGCACCCATACCGCCCTGCACACCCTGGGGACCCGGAGCACCGGTCGGCCCCGCAGCACCCTGCGCGCCAGGGACCCCCTGCGGCCCTTGAGCGCCCGTCGCACCAGCCGGACCCTGCACGCCGACCCCAGTGGCACCGGTCGCGCCCTGCGCGCCGGGAGCACCAGCCAGACCCGTCGCGCCGGTCGCACCATTGTTCCCGGGGTCACCCTTGGCACCGGCAGGGCCTGTTGCCCCGGTTGCACCGGCGGCACCCTGTGGTCCCTGCGGACCCGCAGGCCCTGCGATCGCCGACGACGGGAACGAAAACTCGACATGCTGATTCGAGAGACAGCTCGACGGGGCGTTGGGGGATCCGATGCGGTAAATGACCCCGCTGATCGGCACGTAGCACGCGCGGATGAGATCGACTTGCGCCGCACGCGTCTGCATGGTGACGCTGGAATCCTGCGAACCGGTACCCTGCGCTCCCACCGCCGAGGCCAGCGACACGAACGCTGCACCAGCGAGGAGAAGGCTACGGGGGTGACACGTCATGATCACAAAAGGCTGGGGGGTGGACGGACCGACAGGGACTGACTCTTGGGTCTCACCTGTAATTCTCACCGCCGTGAGATAATCGCACAATGACCAGTTTCGCGACACCTACAGGTCACTGTCCCCCTCTTATATGATTATCGTCACACCGGCGGCGCACGGCCGGCAGCGCCTCCGATGCCCAGGGAGGGGCAGGACGCGCTGAGCTCCGCGAGCGCCCCCGGCCTCGCGACCACATGCCCTCGGGAGAAACGCGCCCACAGGCGGAAGATCCGCCGTGCGGACCGTCGCGGGCGCCCGTGGGGTACCAGTACCGATTCGCGTGCGCCGCTCCTTTCACCTCTCCTGATCCGTGCGATTCTCTCTGCTCTGCGCCGCCCTGCTCTTTGCCACTCCTGCCGCTGCGCAGGAGTCGGGAATCCCGGTCGGCTCCACGGCGCCCACCGCGGTGCTCAAGGACGTGAACGGCGTGTCGGTGGACCTCAAGTCCATCATTGGCACGCGGCCCGTGCTGCTGGAGTTCTGGGCGACCTGGTGCGGTAACTGCAAGGAACTGGAGCCGACGATGATCGCGATCCAGAAGGCCCATGGCCGCGACGTGGCGATCTTCGCGGTGGCCGTCCCGCTGAACCAGTCGCTGGAGCGCGTCAAGCGCTACGTCGAGGTCAACAAGTATCCCTTCCCCACGCTGTGGGACGCCGACGGCGAGTACGCAGGCGCGTTCGAGGTCCCGGCGACGAGCTACGTGGTTCTGATCGACACGGCGGGCAAGATCGCCTACACCGGCGTCGGCGGACGGCAGGATCTCGACGCGGCGATCAGGAAGCTGCGCTAGACCCCTCGCCGAGCGGCAGTGACAGCAGCTCGCGCGGCGCCTGCGGTTCCTGCGTCAGCACCACCGCGAGCCGGTCGATGGTCAGCGGCTCCACGATGCGCAGCGCCAGCAACCGCTGTTCGCGCGCACGCGTGAGCGGCGGGTACATCGTCAGGGTGACGTGCGGGGTGAAGGGAAAGCGGGCCTGGTAGGTCTGCACGCCGGCCTCGCTCAGGGCATCGCGCAGCCGTTCGTGCAGTTGGCGCAGGGGCCCGTGAGGGTCCAGCGGCAGGACGACGATGTCGCGACCGGTGAACCGTTCGGGCGCCCGGAACGGCAGCGTCAGGGGTGCCGTGGCGGCCGCGACGGGCGCGAGCACGTCCCGCAGGTGCGCCGGGCCGTGGTGCGGAAGAATGGGCCCCACACCCGATGAACCCAGGAGGGTGAGGTGCGGCGCCCAGAACTTGGCGAGCCGCGGGTCGTGTGCGCGCTGGATGGTCGCGATGCGGTCGCCAAGCTCCCCGCCGATGGGGACGATCACGAAGATCCCTCGGAGCTGGGTCACGGTGTGACCTTCCACGACACGTTGTCGGGCCGGAGGCCGCGCGTGGCCAGCGCGGCGACGACGTCGAGCACGCCGGGGTCGGCCGACTCGTTGGCGGCCGTGCCGAGTGCCAGTGCGCCGACGAGGGCGCGGGCAACGGCACCGGGGTCGAGGTCGCGGCGCAGCTCGCCCCGCGTCGCTCCTTCGCGGACCAGGCCGTCGAACTCGGCGAGCGCGGCGGACACCGGGCCGACCCGGTCGGCGCTCGCGCGGCGGGGCTCGCTGAGGGTCACGCGCACGGCGCGCGCGCCGTCGCCGTCGAAGAAGGCGCCCCAACGGCGCACGGCCTCGCTGAGGGCGGGGATGATGGCACCCGGCCGGTCGGGGAGGGCCTGCGCCCGCCGCGGCGGGACGGCGACGGCAAGGGCCGCATCGATGACGGCGTCCTTGTCGGGAAAGTAGCGGTAGATGGTCCCGACGGTGACGCCGGCGCGTGTGGCAATGTCGGCGACGCGCGTGGCATGCACGCCGCACTCGGCGGCCACCTCGAGGGCTGCGCGGGCGATGTCGGCGGGCCGCTCGTCTGGTCGTCGGTGCCATTTGAGGCCCATCCCTATAATATAACTGAATGCTTACTTATTAAGCAAGCATTTGCAGGGGAGTCGGCGCCTCGACCCCCTGTGGTTGACGCGACCGCCGCGCGCGCAGCCGCCGGGCTTCGACCCAGCACGTCCCTACCCCAGCAGCGTGCGCGTGGGGCAGGCGATCCCTGAGCTAGACGTGCTGCTAGCCGAGGTACCCCAGCAGCGTGCGCGTGGGGCAGGCGCCGCCATGCGCTCGCGACGTCCTCGGCCCATCCGCGCCTTCCTCCAGCGCGAGGAGGGCAGGTCCATGCGCCCCGCAGACAGCCCTTGCCTCCGCGCCGCTCCCCTGCGATTACTCCCCTATATGCTCTCACTCGATCTCACCGGAAAACGCGCCCTGGTCGCGGGCGTGGCCGACGACCAGGGCTTTGGCTTCGCGATCGCCAAGGCCCTCATCGAAGCCGGCGCCTCCGTCTCGGTCGCCACGTGGCCGCCCGCGCTCAACATCTTCCTCGGCCTGCTCGAGCGCGGGAAGATGGACGACGCCCGCCGCCTGCCCAACGGGGAACTGCTGCACTTCGAGCGCATCTACCCGCTCGACGCGGTCTTCGACACGCTGGACGACGCGCCCGCCGACCTGCGGGACTCCAAGCGCTACAAGGAGACGGGCGACTTCTCGATCCAAGGGCTCGCCGACCGCCTGGTCGCCGATTTCGGGGCGCAGCCGCTCGACATCCTCGTCCACTCGCTCGCCAACGGCCCCGAGGTGAAGAAGCCGCTGCTGGAGGTCTCGCGCACCGGCTATCTCGCGGCCGTGGGGGCCAGTGCGTACTCGCTGGTGTCGATGGTGCAGCGCCTCGGGCCCCTGATGCGCCCCGGGGGGTCGGTGGTCTCGCTCACCTACCTTGCCAGCGAGCGCGTGATCCCGGGCTACGGCGGCGGCATGTCGTCGGCCAAGGCCGCGCTCGAGTCCGACACACGCCTCCTGGCCTTCGAGGCAGGACGCGCGCACGGGCTGCGGGTGAATACGATCTCGGCCGGTCCGCTGGCGTCGCGTGCCGCGAGTGCCATCGGCATCATCGAACGGATGGTGCAGTACTGCGAAGCGAACACCCCGATCCCCGAGGCGCTCACCGCGCGCGAGGTCGGGACGGCCGCCGCGTTCCTGTCGTCGCCGCTGGCGTCGGCCATCACCGGGCACACCTTGTACGTCGACAAGGGCTACCACGCGATGGGCATGGCCGCGTCGGCCCTCACCCCAGAGACCTCAGCATGATGCAGCGCACCCTGTACCTCACGCTCGCCACGCTCGCGCTCGGCGCCTGCAGCGGGACGACGCCCGACACGCCCGCAACCGACACCGACGCCGTGGCGTACGCCCCGCCGCCGCTGCCGATGCCTGCGGACTCGGTCGTCGGCCGCATCATTCCGGCGATGTATTCGCTGATGTCCACGCAGTGGGTCGTTGGCGATTCCACGCTCTTCGCCGAGATGTATCTCGACTCGACGGACCTGTGGGTGGCCGGCGTCGGCGCGCACTGGGACCGTGCAGCCGTGGCGGCTGGCTTCGGGGCCCTGGGGCGCTCGCTTGGCGCGCAGGCCCTCGAGCGCACGTCCGCCGGCATGCAGCTCGCCGACCGCGAGGTGCTGGACTCCGGGACCTTCGCAGTCGTGCTGCCGGCCGGCGCCCCCGCCCCGCGCATCGGCCGCACGGGCCGGTACTGGACCACGTGGACGTACTCGCCGAACGGCGAGTGGCGTATCGTCAAGGACGAGCTGCTCGGCGACTCGTTCACGGAGCGCACGCGGAGCACGCGGCCCGCGCGCTAGGTCGGACCCTGCGCGAGCGCACGGTGGAGCATCACCGTACGCTTGGCGTATGCGCCGTCGAAGGGGTGCTCCAGTTCACCCACCGCGGTGAACCCGTGCCGCGCGTGGAAGCGCGCGGAGCCGGGGTTCGGCGGCATCAGGTTCACCTCGGCGAGGATGCACGGCCACCGGCCCTGGGCGGCGACGGCGAGGTCCTCGTAGAGTCGTGAGCCGCAGCCCCGCGACTGCGCCCGTGGATGCACGGCGATGCGATCGACGTACACGAACGACGCGTAGCGCGCGCTGAACCACGCGTAGTTGTCCGACGCGTACTGCGCCCCCGGCGGCAGGGCAAACAGGAACGCCGCGACGCCGTCGTCGTCCTCGACCACGCGCGCATGCACGCACTCGGCGACGATCGCCTCGACCGCCGCCGCGTCGAGGCGGTTCATGGCCGGGTAGGCCGCATTGTTGATCGCGCACACGGCCGCCACGTCCGCCGCGGCGTACGCGCGGATCACACCGGCCACGTCTGCTCCTGCCAGGCCTGATCCCAGAACATCCACTCGTAGCGGACGCTGACGACGAAGGCCTCCACGGCCCGGGCGCGTGCCGCCGCGTCGCTGGCGTCCGCGAAGCGCTGGAGTCGCTCGAGCAGATTGGCCATGTACTCGTTGAAGCCGGGGTCGGCGTACATGCGGAGCCACGCGGCATAGGGGTGCGCGTCGGAGATCTCGCCCAGCTCGCGCTGGAGGTGCTGGCCGAGGTCGATGTACAACCAGGGGCACGGGGTGAGCGCGCCGAGGGCCTCGACGAGCGTCCCGCGCACGGCGGCACTCACCATGTGATCCGAGTACGCGCGGTTGTTGGGGGTCAGCGCCAGCGCGGCGATGTCGGCCGCCGTGTAGCCGAGGGTCTGGCCGTAGCCGGCGTGGAGCTGACTCTCGACGACGAGCGCCATGCGGGCAGCGTCGAGGAACCAGAGCTTGTCGTCGGGTGCGACGCAGCGCGTGCTGATCAAGGCCGCCGCGTCGGCGAAGCTCTCCAGGTAGCGGGCGTCCTGCATCTGGTAGAACCGGAACTGGCGGCTGCCGAGCGAGCCGTCCGCCAGCGCGCGCACGAAGGGGTGCTCGTGCGCGGCCGTCCACGACGACCCGGCCGCCGCCAGGCACTCCGCGGCGAACGGGGGGACGGGAAACGCGGGGTGACTGCTCATGGCGTGCGGTGCTCCATTGGGGGTGTCGTTCATTGGGTGCGTGGGGGCGTCGGCAACGGGGGGTCCTCGGCCCGGGCGTCGATGGGCGGCAGGTTGGCGCTGCGCAGAATGCTGTTCACCGCGTCGAGGTGCTGCCGGAGCGCGGCCTGCACGCGGTCGAGCTCGACTTGCAGCCTGGCCGAGAGTTCGTTGAACACGTCGTAGGACTGCTGGGTGGGGCGCGCCGGCGTCGACGCGACGATCCCGTTGAGCGCCGCGATCTTGTTGTTGAGCTTGATCGGGTAGTTGAGCGGGTCCTGGCCCGAGCGATTGCGGACCTGGTAGATCTCGGCCTCTGCCGCACTGAGGGCCTCGGCGAGCTGGGTCGCATGGGCCGCGAGCTGCTGCGCGGCACTGCCGCTGATGCGCTCACGCCGATCGTCGAGTTCGTGCTTGACCCAGCGCGCGGTCTTCACGGCGTCGTGCGCCTGGGTGACGCGATCGCGAATCCGCGTGAGAAAGGCGAACTGCTCTTCCAGTTCCGCCTGGGTCACCTGGGCGCGGGGATCGGCGCGCAGCGTGAAGGGCTGCGTGAGCGTCTCGCCGGCGGCGGTGAGCCGGACGGTGTAGGTCCCGGGGACCGCGAGCGGACCGCGGGTGTTGGCCGCCCACATGATGATGCCGCGGAAGGTGCCGGCGTCGGGCCACCGCATGTCCCACGCAAAGGTGTTGTGTCCGGCCCGCGTGGTGGGCCCCGCGCCGCCACCGCCGGACGTCGCCGTGGTGCCCGCGTTCTCGTAGCGCTTGATCACCGCGCCGTCCGGGGCCAGGAACTCGAGCGTCACGGGTGTGCCGGCGGTCTTGAGCACGTAGTGGACCGCGACACCGGCCGGCGGGTTCGCGCCGCTGGGCCCGGTGCGCCCACCCTCACTGCCGCCACCGGGCCAACTGACGAGGTGGGTGTCGCGCGGGCGGTACAGCGTTGCGTGCGCCGTCGCCACCTCGGCGCGGTACTGTCGCAGCGGCGTGAGGTCGTCGAGGATCCAGAACGAGCGGCCGTGCGTCCCGGCCACCAGGTCGCCCTCGGCGATCACGAGGTCATGCACGGGAACCGGGGGCAGGTTCAACTGCAACGACTGCCAGGTGGTCCCATCGTCGACGGAGACCCACACGCCGCGCTCCGTACCCGCGAACAGCAGCCCGGCACGCACGGGATCGGCACGCAGCACGCGCGTGAACTCGTCGCGCGGGATGCCGGCGTCGATCCGCGCCCACGTCGCGCCGCAGTCGCGCGTCCGCCAGAGGGAGGGCGCGAAGTCGTCGAGCTGGTACCGGTTCGCGGCGAGGTACGCCGTGCAGGCGTCGAACGGCGACGCGTCGATCATCGACACGCGCGTGAAGTCGCCGAGTCCGCGCGGGGTGACGTTGGCCCACGTGCCGCCGCCGTCGCGGGTGAGGTGCACCAGCCCGTCGTCCGTCCCGGCCCAGATCAGGTTCCGCTGCACCGGCGATTCGGCGACGGTGAAGATGGTCGCGTAGGTCTCGACGCCGGTCTGGTCCCGCGTGATGGGACCGCCGGAGGGACCCATCGTCCTGCGGTCGGCCCGGGCGAGGACCGGGGAGATCGTCTCGAACGACTGCCCTTCGTTCCGCGAACGGAAGAGCTGGCTGCCCCCGACGTACAGCGTCGCCGGATCGTGCGGCGAGGTCACGATCGGGAAGGTCCACTGGAAACGGTGGGTGATGTCCTCCGAGGAATACCCCATCGGGTTGTCCGGCCACACGGTGATGTTGCGCGAGAGGCCGGTGCGCACATCCTTGCGCGTGAGCAGGCCGCCGTAGGAGCCCGCGTAGAAGACGTCGGGATCGTCAGGGCGCGAGGTCACGTAGCCCGACTCGCCGCCGCCCGGGTACCTGGCAGTCGCCATCGTGATGCCCCCGTCCGCGCGACTCGGCAGGCAGATCGTCGTGTTGTCCTGCTGCGCGCCGCAGACCCAGTAAGGGAAGTGCCTGGTGGTCGAGACGTGATACATCTGCGCGGTGGTGTACGCCTGTCCGGTCCAACTGACGCCGCCGTTGAAGGAGACGTTCGCGCCGCCGTCGTTGCCTTCGACCATCCGGTTGGGATCGTCCGGTGCGATCCACATGTCGTGGTTGTCGGCGTGCGGCGTGGCCATCGTGCGGTAGGTCCGGCCTCCGTCGCTGCTCTTGTGGAACGCGACGTTGAGCACGTAGACCGTGTTGGTGTCCTTGGGGTCGGCGTAGAGCTTGGAGTAGTACCAGGCGCGCTGGCGCAGGCTGCGGTCGTTGTTGAGCCAGGACCAGGTGGCGCCGCCGTCGTCGGAGCGGTACACGCCGCCCGAGTCCGCCTCGATGATGGCCCAGACGCGCTGCGGCTTGGCCGGCGACACCGCGATGCCGACCTTGCCCCAGAGACCGGTGGGCAGCCCGGCGTTCGTGGTGAGTTCGGTCCAGGTGCGACCGCCGTCGGTGGTCTTCATGAGCCCGCCGCCCGGACCGCCGGAGTTGAGCAGCCACGGCGTCCGGTAGGCGTGCCAGAAGGCCGCATACAGCACGTCGGGGTTCGACGGGTCCATGACCAGGTCGCTGATGCCCGTGGAATCGTTGCGGAACAGGATTCTGGCCCAGGTGCGCCCGCCGTCGGTGGTCTTGAACACACCACGCTCGCTGTTCGGCCCGAACACGTGGCCAAGGGCCCCGACATACACGACGTCGGGGTTGGTGGGGTGGATGCGGATGCGGGCGACGTGCCGGGTGTCGCGCAGCCCCATCGAGGTCCAGGTGCGGCCCGCGTCGACGGACTTCCAGACGCCATCGCCGTGCGAGGTGTTGCCGCGGATGTGCGTCTCGCCGCCTCCCGCCCACACGATGTCGTTATTGCTCGCCGAGACCTCGAGGGCGCCGATGGTGCCGCCGAAGTAGCCGTCGGTCGCCGCGCGCCAGGTGATCCCGGCGTCCTCGGTCTTCCACACGCCGCCGCCGACGGTTCCCATGTAGTACTCGAGGGGGCGCTGGGTGGCCCCGGCGACGGCGACGGACCGGCCGCCGCGATGCGGGCCGATGCTGCGCCACTGCATGGCGCCGTAGTGGGCGGCATCGACCGTCGCTTGCGCGGGCAGGAACGCCGGGAGGACGAGGGCGAGGGCGACCGCGAGCACACGGCGGGCGCAATACCGGGAACGAGTGGGCACGGGCGAAGCCGGGTGGGGGTGAGGGGTCGATCCCGACTATCGCCCCGCCGACACGACGGCGCAAGGTTGCGGACACGACGCTGCCCCGTGCGGTGCTCGTCGCGTTACGTTCCACCAGTCCCCTCCAGCCCCGATGCCCGCGACCCCCCTGCTGCGCTCCATCGTCCTCGCCACCGCGTGCGCTGCGCTCGCGGCGTGCGCCGGGCGCGACACTCCGCCCACCGAGGTCTCGACCGGCCAGACGCCGATCAAGGTCGCCGAGGTCGGTGGGTTGTCGGTGCCCGAGAGCGCCCGGTATGATGACCGCCGCGACGTGTGGTATGTGTCGAACATCAACGGCGACCCCTTCGAGGCCGACGGGAACGGGTTCATCACGCGCATCCGCGGCGACTTCGGCACCGTGGACACGCTGTGGGTGGCGGGCGGCGTGAACGACGTCGTCCTGGACGCGCCGAAGGGCATGGCGGTCGTCGGAGACACGCTGTGGGTCGCCGACATCACGGCGATGCGTGGGATCAACGTGCTCGATGGGTCGCTCGTCGCCTCGGTGCCGGTGCCGGAGGCCGTGTATCTCAACGACGTCACCTACGGGACCGACGGGTCGCTGTACATCACCGACACGGGCCTCGAGCGCACGACGACGGGGACGCCGACGCCTGGACCGGGCCGTGTGTTCCGGCTGACGGGGCGCGAGGTCGCCGAGGTCCTGCGATTCGCCGATGGGTCCGGCCCGAACGGGATCGCCGTCGACATGGAACGCGGGAACCTGCTGATCGTCGCCGTCGCGAGCCCGACGATCTACCGCTGGACGGTGGGTGAGCCGGTCGCCGACTCGGTGGCCAGCGGCACGGGCGGGTACCATGGGGTCGTCGTGCTGGCCGACGGCCGCGTGCTGATCAGCAGTTGGGCGGACTCGACCGTGCAGGTGCTCGACGGGGCGACCCTCAGCCCGCTGATCCGGGACCTCCCGTCGCCGGCCGACCTCGGGGTGGATACGATGCGCGGACATCTTGCCGTCCCGTTGTTCGCGGCGGGGCGTGTCGAGTTCTGGACCATCCCGCTCCGGTAGTCCCCTGCAGGGTCTGTCCGCAC
>CAYSFN010000035.1:0-12852 GCA_964430045.1 uncultured Gemmatimonadaceae bacterium | reverse complement strand
ACTCGACATCGGCGCGTCCGCGCGATGAGTGGCCGTCGGTGGGCACTCGTCGTGCTGTCGTTCCTGGCCATGCTGGGCGTGTCGGGGTTCGTCGTCTGGAAGCAGTGGGCGCGGGGCGGGGACCTGCCCTCGATCCCGCTCGGCTTTCACGCGATGGCCCTGGCGTTCGTGGCGTTCGAGATCCTCGCGCGCGGCCTCAAGATCCAGTTGAGTGCGCGGGCGCTCGACATTCCGCTGACGCTGCGCACGGCGGTGCGCGTGTGTCTGGCCGGCGACTTTGCGGCCTCGGTGACCCCGGGGCGGAGCGGCGCGGAGCCCGCGCGATTCCTCGTGCTGGCGGAGACGCGACTCCCGACCTCGAGCATCCTCGTGGTGCTGTTCCTCGAGCTGTTCCTCGAGCTCTGTTCGTTGATCGTGCTGGCGGTCGGGCTGTGGATGCTGTTCGCCGACGGCGGGGCCACGTTGCAGTTGATCATCGGGGTCATCGCGGGGTACGCGCTGTTCGTCCTTGGCCTTGGCGCGGCGGGGTATCTGTTGTCGCGGCGGCGCGCGATCGGGCCGCCACCGCAGTGGGTGCGGAGCGTGGGGCTGCACGCGGGGCACTGGCGGCGGATCCAGCTCGGCCTGCGCCAACTGCGGGGCAGCGTCGGCGCGCTGCGCGCCGCACGTCCGATGCTGATGTTCGCCTCGTTCAGTGCCTCGGTGCTGCACGTGTCCGCGCGCCTGATGATCCTGCCGGCGCTGGTGTGGAGCATCGATGCCACGATCGACCTGGCCCCCTTGGTGCTGTGGCCGATGATCCTGCTCTACGGCAGCGCGGTGGCCCCCGCCCCGGGGGGCGGCGGCGCCGTCGAACTCTCCTTTGCGAAGGCCTTCGAGGGGACGCTGACGCCTGCGTTGCTCGCGACGGCGCTGGTGTGGTGGCGCTTCTACACGTACTACCTGTACATCATCGTGGGGGCGCTGGGCGCGGGGAGCGTCGTCTCGCGGGTACTGCGGGGGGAGCGGGCGGACCCCGCGCTCCGCGCAGCGGAGTCGCCGGGCGCGCGTTAGTTTGACCGCACACCCATGACCCATGCCGCCATCACCGGGTGGGGCGCGTGCATGCCCCCCGCCGTGCTGTCCAACGCTGATCTCGCGACGTTCCTCGACACGTCGGACGAGTGGATCACCTCGCGCACGGGCATGCGGGAACGCCGCATCTCGCACGTCAGTGCGGTCGAACTGGCGACGACGGCCGCCGCCCGCGCGATCGCGTGCGCGGGCCTCACGGCGGACGGCATCGACCTGATCATCTACGGCGGGGTCAGCAACGAGGAGCTGTGCCCCAATTCGGCGAGCGGCGTCCAGGTCGCCCTGGGGGCGACGCGCGCGGCCTCGATCGACCTCAACACCGCGTGCACCTCGTTCTGCTACGGCCTCGCCACGGCGACGGCGATGATCCGGTCGGGGATGATCCGCACGGCGGTCGTGATCGGGGTCGAGCTGATCTCGCGGTACATGGACTGGAGCAACCGGAACGTCGCGGTGCTGTTCGGCGATGGCGCGGCCGCCGTGGTCCTGCAGGCCAGCGCGCACGAAGAAGGGCTGGTGGGGGCCGTGCTCGGCTGCGACGCCGAGGCGCGGGAGACCTTGCGGGTGCGAGGCTTTGGCTGTGGCTACTCCGGCCTCGGGATCACGTACGGCGACACCATCTGGGACTTCGATGGCCAGGTCATCTTCAAGCGGGCGGTGCAGGCGATGACGACCGCGTCGGCGACCGTGCTGCGCGAGGCCGGGTTGACGGGCGCCGACGTGGACCTCGTGGTCCCGCACCAGGCGAACCTGCGGATCATCGAGGCGGTCGCACGCTACGCGGAGATTCCGATGGAGAAGGTCATCGTCACGGTCCAGCGGTACGGCAACATGAGCGCGGCCACCGTGCCGGTGGCGCTGGTCGAGGCGCTGGAGCAGGGACGCGTCGCACCCGGTGCGACGCTCCTGATGCCGGCGTTCGGCGGTGGACTGACCTATTGCGCGCTCCTCGTGAAATGGGGCGCGCGCGTGACCCCGCTGGCGACGAGCCCGGTCGCGCTGCCACCCGCCACGGAGTCGGCGCTGACGATGGTCAACCGGATCCGTGCGGCACAGGACCCCCACGGCCGGTCGGCCGCCGGGCTGATGGCACCGATCTTCGCCGAGCAGCGGAGGGCACCATGAGTCGTGCGCGTGTGGACCGCCGCACGTTCCTTGCGGGCAGCGCGGCGACCCTCGCACTGGCGACCACCGCACAGGATGCGCAGGGCGAGCCCGGGCGGCGCGGCGGCGCGGCGCCCGGGCCGACGGCACGGCAGCGCCCCGTGCCCACGCGCGCCCAGTTGGACTGGCAACGCGACGAAGTCGCGCTGTTCATCCACTTCGGCGTGAACACGTTCACCAACCGTGAGTGGGGAGACGGCACGGAGTCGCCCGCGATCTTCGCGCCGCGCGCGCTCGACGCGCGGCAATGGGCCCGGGCGGCGCGGGACGCCGGCGCCCGGGCGATGGTGCTCACGGCCAAGCATCACGACGGCTTCTGCCTGTGGCCGACCGCGACGACCACGCATTCGGTCGCGGCGTCCCCGTTCCGGGACGGGCGCGGCGACGTGGTGCGCGAGTTCGTCGATGCGTGCCGCGCCGAGAACCTGCGGGTGGGGTTGTACCTCTCGCCGTGGGACCGCAATGCCCGCGTGTACGGTGATTCGGCCGCGTACAATGACTTCTACGCGGCGCAGCTCACGGAGTTGCTCACGCAGTACGGCGCGATCCACGAAGTGTGGTTCGATGGGGCCAATGGCGAAGGTCCGAACGGCAAGCGGCAGGTGTACGACTGGCCGCGGACCTGGGGCCTGGTCAAGCAGTTGCAACCGGAGAGCGTCATCTTCTCGGACGCGGGGCCGGACGTGCGGTGGATCGGCAACGAGCGCGGCGTGGCCGGTGAGACCTGCTGGTCCACGGTCGACCCCGCGATCGTGCCGGTTCCCGGCCTCAGCGGCGACGAGGTCATGCGCTCCCTGCAGGAAGGCGACCGCGCCGGCACCGTGTGGCGGCCCGGCGAAACGGACGTCTCGATCCGTCCCGGGTGGTTCTACCACCCGGCCGAAGACGCGCGCGTGCGCAGTGCGCAGAACCTCGAGCAACTGTACTTCACGTCGGTCGGGCGCAATTCGAAGCTGCTGCTCAACGTGCCGCCGACGCCCGACGGCCTGCTGCACGACGCGGATGTCCAAGCCCTGCGCGCAATGCGCGGGCGCCTGGACGCGCTGTTCCGGACCGACCTGGTGCCGCCACAGCGCCCGACGCCGGTGCGCACGGCCCGCGGCTGGGAGCTGACCTGGGACTGCGCGCGTTCGGTGTGGACGGACGTCGTCGACCTGCGCGAGGAGATCGCCCACGGACAGCAGGTGGCGACGTTCACCGTCGAGGTGGAAACCGACGCCGGGGCCTGGCAGGAGGTCGCGCGCGGGACGACGATCGGCTACCGCCGGCTGATCCGCATCAGCGAACAGACGGCGCGGCGCGTACGAGTGACCGTGACGGACAGCGTCGACGCAGACTCCCCGCGTGTGTCGCTGCACCTCTACCGAACCCCTTCGACGTGACGACCCCGCTCGACTTCGACGCCGCCCGCGCGCTGGCACAGCGCCTGGATTCGGCGATCGGGGCGGTCATCGTGGGGCAGGACTCCGTGCGGCGCGAAGTGCTGACCGCCCTGTTCGCGGGCGGGCACTGCCTGGTGCGCGGTGTGCCCGGCCTCGCGAAGACGCTCCTGATCCGATCCCTGGCCTCGGCCTGCGACCTCGCGTTCAGCCGCATCCAGTTCACGCCCGACCTGATGCCCAGCGACATCCTCGGCACGGAAGTGATCGAGGAGGACCAGCGCACGGGCAAGCGGCAGATCCGGTTCATCAAGGGACCGGTGTTCGCGAACATCATCCTCGCCGACGAGATCAACCGGACGCCGCCGCGGACGCAGGCGGCGCTGCTGGAGGCGATGCAGGAGTACCAGGTCACGGTTGGCGGGACGCGCCACGCCCTGGCACGACCGCTGTTCGTCCTGGCGACGGAGAATCCCATCGAGCAGGAGGGAACGCACCCGCTGCCGGAGGCGCAGCTCGACCGCTTCCTCTTCGCGGTGGTGATCGATTACCCGACGCTCGACGATGAGCGGCGCGTGCTGACCTCGACCACGAGCGGCACGGACGGCGTGGTCCCGACCGTGGCGACGGGCGCGGAGCTGGAGGGTGCCCGGCTGCTGGTGCGGTCGCTGCCGGCGGCGGACAACGTGGTCGACTACGCGCTGCGGCTGGTGCGCGCGACGCGGCCGACGGACCCCACTGCGCCGGGTTTCGTGACCGACTGGGTGCGCTGGGGGGCCGGGCCGCGTGCCGGCCAGGCGCTGCTGCTCGGCGCCAAGGCGACGGCGCTGCTCGATGGGCGCCCCGCGCCGTCCCTCGACGACGTGCGGCGCATTGCGCACCCGGTGCTGCGGCACCGGGTGCTGCCCAACTTTCGCGCCGAAGCGGATGGCGTCACCGCCGATCGCGTGATCACCGACCTCCTCGACGCCGTGCGCGGCTGACCATGAGCGCCCTCCTCACCGCTGCGGATGCGGCGGCGATCGAGGATCTGGCCCTCGCCGCCCGACTCGTCGTCGAAGGGGCGCGCGCGGGTGCGCACCGGTCGTTGCGGCCGGGTTATTCGACGGAGTTCCGGCAGCATCGCCCCTACCAGCAGGGGGATGACCTCAAGCATCTCGACTGGAAGGCGCTGGCGCGCACGGACCGCCTGTACACGCGGCAGTTCCGCGAGACGACCGACATGGCGGCCGTGCTCGTCCTCGACACCAGTGCGTCGATGGCGTTCCCCGAGACGGGCGTGTCGAAGTTCGCGTACGCCCGCGTGCTCGCGGCGGCACTCACCCACCTGCTGACGACGGCGGGCGATGCGATCGGCCTGCTGACGCGCCACGACGACACCTGGCAGTTCGTGCCACCGCGCAGTGGCACCCTGCATCGGCGACTGCTCTTCACACGGCTTGGGGCGCTCCGGCCCCGTGGCACCTGGGACGGGCCGCGGGTGATCACGCGTGCGGCGGAACTGCTGACCCGGCGCGGCATGCTCATCGTCCTGTCGGACTTCTACGACGACGAGGAGCCGGTGCGGCGCGCGCTCCGCGTGGCGCGACAGCATGGGCACGACGTCCTGATGTGGCAGGTGCTCTCGCCCCAGGAGCGCAACCTGCCGGCGACGCGTGGACGCGTGCTCGAGGACGCCGAGACCGGCATGCAGCTCGAGGTCGATCCCGCCCGCGTGCGCGACGACTACGCGCAGCAGTTCGCGGCGTTCCTTGCGCGCGGCGCACAGGCGGCGCAGCGCGACGCGATCGACCACGCGGTGTGCTGGACCGACACCGATCCGGCGCAGACGCTGCGGCGCCGACTGCTCCAGCGCCACGGGCGCGTGCACGCGTTCGACGCGCGCGCCGCGGACGACTGATGCTCCTGCTGCTGCCGGCGGCGCTGTTCGGGGCATGCGTGCTCGCGCTGCCCCTCGCGATCCACCTGCTTGGACGCCAGCGCCCGCCCGTGCAGCGCGTCCCGTCGCTGCGCTTCGTCGCGGCCACGCCGCTCACGCCGCTGCGGCGGTCGCGCCTGCAGGACCTCGTGCTGCTCGCGGTGCGGATGACGATCCTCGCGGTCGCGGTCCTCGCGGTGGCCCGTCCCACGCGACCAGCTCCGGAGCTGGCAGCGGTCCCTGGCACGGCCGATGTTCCGCCCGCTCCGGGACCGATCCCCGTCCGCCTGGCCGACGCCGCGGTCGTGGCGCGCGAGGCGGCGGCATTCACCCCTGCGCAGATACCGTTCGTCGCGGCGTTGCTGCGCGACCCGTCCGTAGCGTACGCCGTACGGCTCGGCGCGGCGGCGACGGACAGCCACATGCCTGGTGTTCCGCTGGTGCTGGACGACGATGGCGTCGTCCGTCTCAGTGCATGGGCGGACGGGAGCGACACGCTGCGCCTCGCCACGCATCGCACGGCCAGCGCTGCGGTCCGGCGGCTGGTCATGACCGTGGCGGCCGAGGCCGCGACGGTGAGCGCAACGCCACTGGAACGCGCGGATACCGCCCCGAACCACGTTCGCCGCGCACGGGACGTGCATGCGGACACGGCACCGTACGCCCGCGTGCTGTGGGGCGTCGTGCTCGCGCTGCTGACGCTGGAATGGTTCCTGCGGCGGCGCATCGTGCGCGAACCGGCGCTCGGTCCGTGACCCCCAGCCCGCTCGCCGCACTGCTCCGCGCCGTCGGCCAACGGCGGCGCGTGGCCGCCGTGCTCGCTGGCGGCGCGGTCGGGGGTGTGCTCGCCGTGCTCCTGTGCGCGTTCCTCCGCGCATGGCTCTCGCCGGTCGGGATGCTCACCCTGTGGTGGACGCTGGCGGCGGCGGGTGGCCTCGCGCAGTGGGCGCGACTCGTCCGGTCGCCGCGTGCGGATGCCGATTGCATCGAGCAGGCCGCGCCGCAGGCGCAGAATCTCGTGCGGACCGCGGTGGAACTTGCCGAGCGGGGCGTGTCCACCGCGATCGCGGCACGCGTGCTGCGGGATGCCGAGACGCGGGTGCGGGGTGTGGCGGCCTCGCGGGTCGTGCCGCTGCGGCGCGTGGCGACGCTGGCCGTGCTGCCGTTGCTCGGGGTCGGGCTCATGGCGGCATGGCGACCGATCGTCCGCACGCTGGACACACTGCGCCCCGAGGATCCACGCCGGGTCCCGGCGTTGACGGAGCTCCGGCTGCTGGTCCGTCCCCCGCCATACACGGGCCAGGCGTCCGCCTCGATCACGCTGCCCGAACAGTTGGACGTGCTCAGCGGCACGGCCCTGCACCTCGAGGGGCGGTTGCGGAGCGGCGCGGTGGTGATCACCCACGGGGCGACGAGCGACACGATCCCTGCGGCGGCGCTCGGAACGGGGCCGGGGCTGGTCGTCACGAGCGACGCGCTCATCACCCTCACCCCGCTCTCGGACGACGGGCGCGCGGGCACGCGACACCTGCTCGCGCTGCGCGTGCACGACGATGCGCCGCCCCGTGTGCGGATCCTCGCGCCGGCCCGCGACCTGCGCGTCAGCGATGGCGGGCGGCGGCTGGACGTGACCGTGGAGGCCAGCGACGACATTGCCCTGCAGTCGCTGCACCTGCGCTTCACGCGCGTGCGCGGGGCCGGCGAGCAGTTCGCGTTCCTCGAGGGCGACGCCGCCCTGGAGATCACCCGCGACGGCACGGACCGCTGGCGGGCGCGGACGACGCTGCGCCTCGACACGTTGCAGCTCGAGCCCGGCGACGTGGTGGTCTACCGCGCGCTGGCCCGCGATACGCGCCCAGGCTCGGCCTTCAGCGAGTCGGAATCCTTCCTTGTCGAGGTGACCGCGCCAGGCGCCGAGGCGGTGGAAGGCTTCGCCGCGGACGAGGACCAGGATCGCTACGGTCTCAGTCAGGCGATGGTCATCCTGAAGACGGAGCGCTTGCTCGCGGCGGAGCGCACGATGTCTGCCGAGGAGGCGCGCCGCGCGACCCTGACCCTGGCTGCGGAGCAACGGTCGGTGCGCGCGGAGTTCGTGTTCATGATGGGTGGTGAGCTCGCCGACGACGCCAACGATCACGCGGGACATCTGCACCTCAACGAAGAGGCCGAAGCCGAGGCCGAGGATGACATCCTCGCGGGACGTCTCGCGAATCAGGGGCGCCTGGAGATGACCCGTGCGGTCCGCGCCATGAGCGCGGCCGCCCAGTTGCTCACGGCGGGCGCGCTCCGCGACGCGCTGGTGGAGGAGCGCCGCGCGCTGGCCGCCCTGGAGCGTGCGCTCGCGCGCTCGCGCTTCATCCTGCGTGCGCTGAGCACCCGCGAGCGCGTGGATCCCGCGCGCCGGTTGACGGGCGACGTCCGCGGGGTGGTGTCGTCCCCGCGCGTCACCGTGGCCCCCGTGCCCGCGACGTCGGCGCTCGCGCTGCGCGATGCCGTGGCGCTGCTGGTGCGGCTGACCGACGTCGCGACGATCACGGTCGCCGAGGCACAGGACGTCGCGCGCGTCGCGCAGCGGCTCCTGGTGGCGTTCCCGGGGGACAGCGCGGTGCTGGGTGTCGCCGAGTCCATGCTGCGGGACCTGCATCCCGAGGTGGAGGCGGCGCGCCGGGGTGCGTCCGCGGCGCGATCGCGGATCGTGCTCGGGCGCGCGCTACGAACGACGTTGCCGCTGAGCACGGCGCGCCCTGCGCCGTTGGGCTGGCGGGCCGTGGGCGGGAGCCGATGAGGCCGCTCCGCCTGGCAGGCGCGCTGCGTGCGATCGCGGTCGGTATCGTGATCGCTGCGCTCATCGATCCGGGCTGGCACCGTGCACGGCGCGCCGTGGACCTGGTCGCCGTGGTGGCGACGGCGACCACCGACAGCGCACAGCGCGCACGCGTCGAAGCGGCGGTGCCACCGGAGTTCGCGGTGTCCCCGATACCGACGGCCACGACCGACGTCACGGTGGTCGTGGGCGCGACGACGCTGGGCGAGGTCCCCACCCACGGACGCGTGATCGTGCTCACGCCGCCCGCGCAATCGGTGAGTCTCGGTTTCACGGACGTGGACATGCCGCCGAGCGTCACGATGGGGACGGCCGTGGTGGTGCGCGTGCGGGGGCGGGTCACGCACGCCGCCACGACCGGCCTGCGGCTCGCGCTGACCGACGGTGCGGTCACGCTCGATGCCGTCGACCTCGAGCTTCCGGTGCGCACCGCGGCGTTCGACACCACGCTCGTCGCGCTGCCCACGGCGGCGGGCGCGTGGCCGCTGCGCGTGACCGCGACAACGGCACATGCGACGGCCTCGTGGGACCTGCTCACCACCGTCCGCACAACGCCGTGGCGTGTCCTCGTGTACGACGCCCGAGCCTCGTGGCTGTCGACCTTCGTGCGGCGAACCCTCGAGGCCGACCCACGCTTTGTGGTCGCGCATCGCGTCGCGACGGCGCCGACCGTCGCCCGGGTGGCCGGACGGCCGCCCGCCTCACTCGCGGCGGCGGACGCCTTCACCGCAGCGGACGTCGTGGTGATCGGCGCGCCCGATGCGCTCCCCGACGCGGATGTCCGTGCGGTGGCGCGTCACCTGCGGTCCGGGGGCAGCGTCCTGCTGCTCGTGGATTCACTGGGCGGCCACGCGTTGCGCACGCTCTCGGGCGTCGAGCGCTGGCGGGAGGAGTCCGGTGTCGCCACGATGCGGGACGGCCGCGGACTGCGCTTGACCGCGGCGCGCGTCGTGATGCCCGTGGTGGACGCCGAGGATCTCGAACCCGTGCTGTCGGGCGACGGGCGCGTCGGCCTGTTCCGACGGGGCGTCGGGCGGGGGTCGCTCTGGATCAGCACCGCCCGCGATGCGTGGCAGTTCCGTGACGCCTCGCGGTCCGACTTCGCCACGCTCTGGCCACAACGCCTCGAGGACGCGGCCCTCGCTGCACTGCCCCCGTTGGACGCGGCCCTGGAGCACGCAGTGCTGCGACCTGGTGAGGTGACGCGTCTGGTCATCAGCGCGGATCGGCCGCAGGCAGTCGCGGTCGTCGTGGACGAGCACCGCGTCGCGATCGACAGCGTCGGGGATCGCGCGTTCGTGGCCGTGACCGCGCCCCAGACGGAGGGTCCGCACGAGGTCACGGTGCTGGGCGCACGCGACTCGGTCCGGCTGCCGCTCGTGGTGCGCGCGGACGCCCGCCGGGACCGCGCACCCGACGAGGCACTGCTCCGCGCGTGGGCCGAGGCCACGGGCGGGACGACGCTGCCCCTCGATGCGCTCGACGCCCTCGGCGAGCGCCTGCGAACGATCGGGGACGCCGATGGGGGCGCGGCGCGCTGGCATCCGTTCCGATCGCCCTGGTGGCTCCTCGTCCTCAGCACGGCCCTCAGCGGCGAATGGTTCCTGCGGCGGCGGCACGGGCTCGCGTGAGGACGCGACCCGTGGCACCTTCTGTGTCAGGCCCGTGCGCGCGGCAACCAACGCTCCCGCGTCCCGGGCCGTAGTGCGAACATCTCTTGCTCACGTCCTTGGAGTCCCATGTACACACGCGATCAGGCGAAGGCGATCGTCGACAAAGTGCTCGACATGGCGGGTGGCGACGCCCAAGTCACGCTCACCGGTGGTGAACGCTCCGGCACGCGCTGGGCCAACTCGACGATCACGACGAATCTGGTCCAGTACGACCGCCAGCTCTCGCTGACTGTACGGCTCGGCAACAGGCCGGGCACCGCGACGACCCGTGACTTCTCCGACGAGGGGCTCCGCACCCTGGTCACCGAGGCGCAATCCGAGGCGCGGCAGGCGTCCGAGAACTTCTCGCTCCCGGAGTTGCTCGGACCACAGGAGTACCTCGCGGTACCGGCATCTGCCGCGAACGTGGTCGACTACGGTCCCGGGGAACGTGCGCGGATGGTGAAGGCCTCGCTGGATCTCTGCGAGGCCAAGGGCGTGGTCGGCGCCGGCTACATCCCCAAGACGGATCAAGCCAACTGCACCGCCAACACCAAGGGGCTGTTCTCGTACTTCCGCAACGCCGAGACGAGCTTCATTCTCACCTGTCGCATGCCCGATGGCAGCGGGTCCGGATGGTCGGGCGCGACGGGGCTCAAGGACCTGGGCCAGTTGGATCCCGTGGCGCTGACCGAGGTCGCCGCGAACAAGGCCCTGATGAGCCGCAATGCGCGCGCGATCGAGCCGGGCCGCTACACCGTCATCCTCGAGCCCCGCGCGAATGCGCGCTTCCTGTCGCTTCTCACCGGTGTGTTTGGAGGAGGAGGTGGTGGTGGTGGCGGCGGTGGTGGCGCGGCCGGCTTGCAGGCGCAGGGTGGCTTCATGGCCAACCGCAAGGTCGGTGATCAGCTCTTCTCGGAGACGTTCACGCTCCGCAGCGACATCGGCAACCCGGTGCTGCGGCAGACCACGATCATGCCGAACTTCACGCCGGCCAAGCCGGTGACCTGGGTGGACCGCGGCGCGCTGGCGTCCTTCGGTCCCAATCAGGGTGCCGCGACGAACATGTCGCTGGTCATGGACGGGACGGACCTCTCGGTCGAGGACATGATCAAGCAGACGCGACGTGGGCTGCTCGTCACCTTCTTCTGGTACATCCGCGGTGTGCCGTCCGAGGTGCAGCCGCTCCTCAACACGGGCATGACGCGCGATGGACTGTTCCTCATCGAGAACGGCGAGATCGTCGGCCCGGTGCAGAACTTTCGCTGGAACATGAGCCCCATCGTTGGCTACAACAACCTCTCGCTGGTCGGCAAGCCGGTCCCGATGCACACCGGCGAGTCGTATGACGGGGCCGGCACGGCGCTGATCCCACCGGTCCGGATGGAAGAGTTCTACATGACCTCCGTCTCTCCCGCTCTCTGAGGCACGCCCCATGCAGCCGACACGTCGAGAATTTCTCAAGGGATCAGCCGCCGCCGCGACGCTCGCCTTCGCCTCGGGCGACATCGTCGCTGACCTGATCGCGACCTCGCCGACCGGGCGTGCGCTCGAGTCGAAGTTCAAGGGCCTCGCCGACATCGTCCTCGCCGAGGCGAAGCGGAACGGGTGCAGCTATGCGGACGTCCGCTTCACGATGAACATGGGCCTCCCGGGTGCCAGCGCCCAGTTCTCCACCGGTGGTGGGGGCGGGGGTGGCGGTGGCGGGCGAGGAGGCGGTGGTCGCGGCGGCGGCGGTGGTGGATTCGGCGGGTTCGGTGGCGGCGGGACGCGCGACGCGATCCCCAGCGATGATGAGCGCCGAGCGGCGGGCTTCGGCGTGCGGGTGATCCACAGCGGCGTCTGGGGCTTCGCCTCCAGCCCGATCGTCACCGCCGAGGAGCTGGTCCGCATCACGCGCGTGGCCACCGAGGTCGCCAAGGCCTCGGCGATCGCGAAAAAGGTGGACATGAAGCTGGCCCACGTTCCGCCGGCGGTGGCCAACTACATCACCCCGATGACGAAGCACCCTCTCTCGGTCTCGGCGACGGACAAACAGAGCTGGGCCCAGGCCATTGTGGATCGCGCGAGCAAGGTCACGGGCGTGACCGCCGTCAGCGCGACCTGCTCACACGCGTACGAATGGCGGTACTTCGCCTCGAGCGAGGGCAGCTATATCGAGCAGGAGCTGATCACGACCACGCCGTCGCTGTCCGTGACCGCGCGCGTCGACGGCGTCACCCGCACCCGGAATTACCCAGCACCCGCCGGGATGGGGGGCTGGGAGATCGCCGAGGAATCGGAACTGCTGCAGGACTGCGAGCAGGCCGCAGAGGATGCCGTGCAGATGTGCAGCGCCAAGCCCCTGGGCTCGGCCGGCCTCCGCGACCTCGTGCTGTCCCCGGCGCACATGATGCTCACGATCCACGAGATCATCGCGCACCCCACCGAGCTCGATCGCGTGGTGGGGTACGAAGCCAATTACGCCGGCACCTCGTTCGTGAAGGTCGCCGACATCGGCAAGCTCAAGTTCGGCTCGACGCACCTCAACGTCACGGCCGACAAGACCAGCCGCGGCCTGGGCACGGTCGGCTACGACGACGACGGTGTGAAGACGATGGAGTGGCCGATCGTGCGGGATGGCGTCCTGGTCGGGCTGCAGTCCAACCGCGAGACCGCGCACTTCCTCGGCGAGGACTTCAGCCGCGGCTGCACCTTCGGCACGACCTGGCGCGACTACCCGTTCCTGCGGATGCCCAACGTCCACGTGGACGCCGGCCCCGCCGGATCGCCGACGAAGGAGGAGATGATCGCCGACGTCAAGGACGGCGTGATGATCGACGGACGCGGCTCCTACTCGAT